>NZ_JACJFK010000045.1:0-19513 GCF_014164535.1 Pseudoalteromonas sp. SG41-2
AATATCGCCAGAGCAAGTCTACGTTTAGGTGATGTTGCCTACTGACCAATCGTGATCGGCGAGTTCAAAAAAGCTGACTTTGGCGTTTTCAAAATCAGGGCCTGATACGTTGGCGTAGCCGTTTTTATCGAGCTGTCCGGTGATAACATGGCCGTTACGTAAGCGAATTTTGTACCCCATATTCGCTTGCGGCTCGCCGGCTTCATCACGCAATTCAATTTCGTAGCCTAACGCGGGCTGTTCAACGGTAAAGGTAGTGGTATCTACTGCGCCGCTGGCAGTGACAATAACGTTATAAAGTCCGGGCTTTACAGCAAAAAAATGCTGCCAAAATGAGACTTCGTCAGGGCGTTTTTTATCGAGTTGTAAGGTTACTTGCCCGCTGGTTGGCCCTTGCCACTTAATAACCACGCTGCGGCTGTTGCTGCTTGAGCCTTCAATATTGAGCTTCCATCCATCGGGCACGCGTAAGCTAGTGCCGGGTTTGGCTGGTTTGCGATTACTAAAGCCTAGGTTGTAGTCGTAAATCAAATTGGCATTTTTATAGCCGGTATATTGCTCGGCGAGCTGCTCTACGGTTTCGCTTGCTTGTAAAAGATGGTTTGAAAAATTTTGCCTAACTTGATGCGACGCTTTTAGCAATACAGTACTTTGCAAAATAGGCTTATATATACATACTGCGGGTAAGTGAACTTCAACAACTGTTGGCTTTAAAGCACGGCTATTTTTCTGCATTGATTGCGCAATATACTTTGCTTGGCCTTCTCCATACTGGCTATTGAGTAGCGCTGGATTTGCTAAGAAGTTTGCTTGGTTGGAGTCACTTAAAAAATGCTCCGAAGCCGAATAATCAGGTGCGGCATTAGCTCCACCGGATGACGAAAACTTAGTGGTACTCACAGGATCTTTTGGATAAACAGCTAAGCCTTGCGCGGTATTTCTATAGGTGTTGTAGCTGACTTTTCGCCATGTTTTTTCATTTGCCCAAAATTGGCTGCGGGGATCATCACGTAGCCGTGCGGCTTGGCGTTTATCAATTACACCATACTGATTATCTTGAATAAGCCGTTGTAGTTTTTTCGGTAATAAAAAGAATTCAGCTCGCCTGACGTACGCAAACGTTACAACAGGTTCGGTTGCTTCATCTTTTATTTCATCAAAAATATGGGCATGTTTAAAGTTCACCGCGTCCTTGGTGAGCATGTGCATCCTCGCTTTCTCTAATGCAGAGATTTAATTGTCTGAGTATAAACTTTAGCTTGCAATAATAAAGAAATAGGAACAAAAAATCTACAAGCATTTATGCTGATTATTCACTCGTGTTTTTATTCTCTCGCACATAATTACTAGCGCCACGCGTTATATAACGTAATTGCCAAATTAAACGATCGACTAACTCTTCTCGTTGTTGCCCTTCTATATCTAATGCTTCAGCACCGGCATTAAATACTAGCGTGACCATAGCCTCAGCTTGAATATACGCATGAGTTGCATCGCACGGGGTTTCGCTTTCAAGATAATGAGCAAGCTCTAAAATAAAGTGTTTAATTTCACGGGCTACAGCGGCACGAAATGCTTTAGAGGTGCCGGAGCGTTCACGCAGTAATAATCTGAATTGATTACTGGAGTTATCAATAAACTCCATAAAAGTAACAATCGAGGTGGTGATAATGCTACCGCCACTGGCTATACGGCGGCGCGCTTGGCGCATTAGCTGGCGCAGCGTTAAACCGGCTTCATCGACCATGGTTAAACCCAGTTCATTCATGTCTTTAAAGTGGCGGTAAAATGAGGTTGGTGCTATACCTGCTTCACGGGCAACTTCACGTAAACTTAAATTAGAAAAGCTATGATCGGCGCTTAATTGGTTAAATGCCGCTTCAATTAAAGCTTGTCGTGTTTTTTGTTTCTGTTGCGCGCGAACACCCGACATGAACTACTCCTGATTTAATTTAAATCAATTTATGGTGATTTTTATCTTAATTCTCCAGTCTAATACTTGACGGCAAGAGAATGAAATATTATTTTAGCTTACAAGTGTACGCTCAGATTTGAAAAGATGAAAAAACCACCGATTATTTGGACCAATGTCCTATTTTTTAGTATTACTTTTTTGGCTGCTGCCACATTAGTGCCTTGGTATGGGTTTACCCATGGCTTTACCAGTAGTCATTGGATCGCATTTGTTGCTTGTATGTTTTATGCTGGTATGTCAATTACCGCAGGCTACCATCGCTTATGGGCCCATAAAACTTACGACGCTCATCCTGTTGTAGAAGCCTTTTTTGCTCTAGGTGGTGCTTTTGCACTACAAAATAGTGCGCTGCACTGGAGCAGCGATCACCGCGTTCATCATGGCCAAGTTGATGATCCTGTAAAAGACCCTTATGCAGCAACTAATGGCTTTTGGTATAGCCACATAGGTTGGATGTTACGCGATTACCAAGGCGACAGTTATGGTGATTATAGTAATTGTCGTGATTTACAACGCAATAAAATAGTGATGTGGCAACACCGTCATTATATGAAATTAGTATTAGCAACTAATATTGGTATCCCTGCCCTGCTGGGTTTAATAATTGGTGATGTAATTGGCATGCTGTTGTTAGCTGGATTGTTGCGTTTGGTATTGAGCCAGCATTTCACCTTTTTTATTAATTCGGTGGCGCATATCTGGGGCTCTCGACCTTACACCGAAAAAAACACTGCTCGTGATAACGGGGTACTAGCCTTGTTTACTTATGGCGAGGGTTACCATAACTTTCATCATATTTTTGCCAGTGATTATCGCAATGGCATAAAATGGTTTCATTATGATCCCACAAAATGGATGATCCGCGCTTTTGCGGCTGTTGGACTTGCTAAAAAATTAAAACGTACGCCGGTTGAGCGCATCGAAAAAGCCAAAGCCGAAACGTTAATGAATAGAACGCAAAACCGTTTAGCGAAATTGCCTTTAGCGCAAGATAAGCTTACATTATTGCAGCAAGAGTACGATTTATTGCTGAAAAAGCTACAACACTTTTGCGCACTAAAAAAGCAAGTTTTAGAAGTTAAAAAGAATAACATGCTGCAACAATGCGAAAAATCAGCTTTAATGACACAATATCATGAGTTGGAAGCAGCCTGGGAAAATCAAAAGCAGGCGTGGCTTGCACTCAATGCGAGGTTATTAAAAGCCTCTTTTAGTTAATGTAGGAGTGGCTGTGGCCAAACAACAAGTAAAGCAAGAACAACCATCATTTCAATATGATGCAATTATTATAGGCACAGGTCCTGGCGGTGAAGGTACCGCCATGAACCTGTCTAAAAGCAACAAAAAAGTGGCCGTTATCGAACGCCAAGCTGCCGTTGGTGGTGGTTGCGTACATTGGGGTACTATCCCTTCAAAAGCACTACGTCACTCTGTTAGCCGCTACATAGAATACAAAGCAAACCCATTGTTTAATGTGGGTGAGCGCCCTAGTAGGTTAACGTTTCCTGATATTTTGCGCCACGCCAGCTCGGTTATTTCTAAGCAATCAAATTTACGCAGTAGCTTTTACGATCGTAATCGCATTCATATGTTTCAAGGTGATGCTAGCTTTGTTGATAAGCACACAATTGAAATTAAACGTCTTGATGGGTCAACCGAACGACTAACTGCTAAAACCATTGTTATTGCTACAGGTTCTCGCCCTTATCGCCCACCTGAAGTCGACTTTACCCATTCTCGTATTTACGACAGCGATACTATTTTAGGCCTAGAGCATGACCCTCATCGAGTGCTTATTTACGGCGCTGGTGTCATTGGTTGTGAGTATGCGTCTATTTTTAAAGGTTTAGGTGCAAAAGTCGATTTAGTTAATACTCGCGACCGCTTACTCGCCTTTATGGATGCTGAAATCTCAGATGCTTTAAGCTATCACTTTTGGAATAGCGGCATTGTGATCCGCCATAACGAAGAGTTTGACCGCATTGAAACCCGTGATGATTGCGTTGTTATGCATTTAAAATCAGGAAAACGCGTTAAAGCTGACTGTATTTTATTTGCCAATGGTCGCACCGGCAACACTGACGGACTTAATCTTGAAGCGGTTGGTTTAAAAGCTGATGGCCGCGGGCAGTTAAAAGTTAATGAAACTTACCAAACCGAGGTCGATAACATTTATGCCGTTGGTGATGTCATTGGCTACCCAAGTCTTGCTAGTGCAGCGTTTGATCAGGGTCGAATTGCTGCCGATGCAATTGCCTGTGGTAATTGCGATGAAAAACTAATTATTGATATTCCGGCAGGTATTTATACCATCCCTGAAATGAGCTCAGTAGGTAAAACAGAGCAGCAGTTAACCGCCGCGAAAATCCCTTATGAAGTCGGCAGAGCTCAATTTAAACATTTAGCGCGAGCACAGATTGCTGGTACCGAAGTGGGTAGTTTAAAAATATTATTCCACACTGAAACCAAAGAAGTACTGGGTGTGCATTGTTTTGGCGAGCGTGCCTCTGAAATCGTGCACATTGGCCAAGCCATTATGGAACAAAAAAATGGCGGCAATAATATTGATTACTTTGTAAATACCACCTTTAACTACCCAACTATGGCTGAAGCCTATCGTGTTGCGGCGTTAAATGGTTTGAATCGACTGTTTAAATAAACACGTTGAGACAGCTAATAAAAAGCCCGCTTACTGATAAGCGGGCTTTTTTGATTATAAATGACAGTGTTTGTTACAGCTGCAGTTACTTATGATATTGCGCACTAAACTCATGTACGGCATTAATAAATACACCCGCGTTTTCAGGATCAACATCAGGCGTAATACCATGGCCTAAGTTAAATACATGACCTTCACCTGTGCCAAAATCTTCAAGGATAGTCGCTACTTCTTGGCGAATACGATCTGGTGTGCCATGTAACATTGATGGATCCATATTACCTTGCAGAGCTACTTTGTCGCCGACACGGCGCTTAGCATCGCTAATATTAATTGTCCAATCGAGACCAATTGCATCACAACCCGTTGCTGCTATCGCTTCAATCCATTGACCGCCATTTTTAGTAAATAACGTAACGGGCACTTTGCGGCCATCGTATTCACGAATTAAACCATCAACGATTTTGTGCATGTACTGCAATGAGAACTCTTTATAATCACGCGGGCTCAATACACCGCCCCATGAGTCAAACACCATTAGAGACTGCGCACCGGCTTTAATTTGTGCATTTAAATAATCGATCACTGAATCAGCAAGCTTATCAAGTAACAAATGCAGTGTTTTTGGCTCAGCAAACGCCATTTTTTTGATTTTACCAAAGGTCTTGCTGCTCCCGCCTTCAACCATATAAGTAGCAAGTGTCCAAGGTGAACCCGAGAAACCAATTAGCGGTACTTCGCCTTTTAGTTCACGACGGATCGTGCTTACGGCATTCATAACATAACCAAGCTCATCTGTTGGATCGAGCTTTGGAATTTTTTGTACATCAGCAAGTGATGAAATTGGACGCTCAAATTTAGGACCTTCACCGGTTTCAAAATACAAACCTAAGCCCATCGCATCTGGAATCGTTAAAATATCACTAAATAAAATAGCGGCATCTAATGGGTAACGACGCAGCGGCTGTAATGTTACTTCACAAGCGAGCTCAGCATTTTTACACAGGCTCATAAAATCGCCCGCTTGTGCACGAGTTGCGCGGTATTCTGGTAAGTAACGCCCTGCTTGGCGCATCATCCATACCGGAGTCACATCAACTGGCTGTTTTTGTAGTGCACGTAAATAACGGTCGTTTTTTAATTCGCTCATAGCGTAAAGGATCCTAAAGCTGATAGATATTGCGCAGATTGTATCACCATATCGCACACCTCTCTATCGCTATGGCACTAATTAACCTTAGTATTGATACAGATTAATAATCTATTTTAAGATGCTTGCTTGGTACAAAATTAATACAACAAACAATAACATTTGAAATTTTTTATTAATATGTTTGCAACATAGTAAAAACCTTGGTATAACTTGTCCCGCGTTAACAATAAAAACAATAAAAATTACATAACAATAAAAATAAAAATCTTCTAATAACAATAAGAAAGCTTGTTTAAACAAGTCATGGAAAAAGAAATTAACCACCTTTATGGTGGTTTTTTCTTGCCTGAAACAATATAAACGATTTGTATTTTATTAAAAAAACTGTTTATATATCATATAGTTCTTGTTTTATTACAAAATTATAAAAAAAATGTGTTGATCTTTGCGGCATATTTCATTGTTATAGAAGAAACCAACCCAGCTAAGGAGAATGATAATGCTGACGCGTTTGGAAAAAGCTCAACAAAAATGGGGTGGTAGCCACACCGTGATCGACAAATGGCTCTCAGAACGCCAAGAGCTATTAGTTTTATATTGTCGTATTGCTGGCTTTTCACCGTATGATAAAAAAGACCATGCCTTACCTGACCAATTACAGATCCAAAATTTTTGCCAACTATTGATGGATTATTTATCTGCTGGTCACTTTGAAGTGTATGACGACATTGCCAAGGCATGTGAGCAAAAAGGCCCTAACAGCCAGCAGCTTGCCAATGAACTTTATCCAAGAATTTCGCAAACTACTGACATTGCACTTGATTTTAATGACAAATATGCAGAGGTGGATAAAGAAGATTTACTCAATGATTTTGATGACGACTTATCAAAACTTGGTGAAACACTTGAGCTGCGTTTTGAGTTAGAAGATGAGTTGATTGATAATTTATATTCTAATCACACCTAGATAATACACACAATTATTACGTTACAAGGAGCTAAGCTCCTTGTTTGCTGTTTACTTTAGGTCTTTTCTTTGCCCATCTATAAATTTAATATTCCCATAACACCCCATAAAATTGAAATTTATATTTCAATGATGTAATTATAGCCTTATTGTGCATTAAAACTACACAGGCTCGCCATGAATAAACGTACATTTTTGAAATCTGTATCACTCCTCAGTGCAGGGTTACTCGCAGGCAATAGCGCTCAAGCAGCTAACCTATCAAGTCAAACTGCACTAAGTTTAAAAAAGCCGAACGCCTTACCAAGCAGAGGCACAATTGGTGTAGCTAGCCCATCAGCAGCAACAGCAAATCAAAAAGACATTATTTTAGCTAAGCAAGTAATTGAAGCGCTTGGTTATAATGCTAAGTTAGCACCTAATATTATGGCTAGACGTGGCCACCTTGCGGGCACTGATACACAACGTGCAGACGATCTTAATGCGCTGTTTAACGACAGCAGTGTTGATGCTATTTTTTGCTTACGAGGTGGCTCTGGGGCGGCACGTATTTTACCCCTACTGGATTATGCCATGATCCGTGCTAACGCCAAACCGCTGATGGGCTACTCAGATATCACCGCACTTCATAACGCGTTACTAGCTAAAGCCGGTATTGTTAGTTTTCATGGACCTAACGCCTCTAGTGATTGGAATCCATTTCATGTTAAACAATTTAAACAAATGTTTGAGCAACAAACCCGCATGCACTTTAGCAACTTGCCAAAAGCCGAGGATGAATTGGTTAATAGCCAATACCTCACCCAAACCATCACACCAGGTAAAGCGACTGGACAACTTATCGGCGGTAATTTAACTGTACTAACAGCGCTGGCTGGCTCAACTTATTTACCACAATTTGACGGGGCTATTTTATTTTTAGAAGACATTGATGAAGCACCTTATCGGATTGACCGCATGCTCAGCACTTTAAAACTAATGGGTGCACTGGACAAAATAGCGGGGTTTGTATTTGGTGACTGTAACGATTGCAGCCCGGGAAATGGCTATGGCTCATTGACGCTAGATGAAATTTTTGCAGATTATATAAAACCGCTGGCTATCCCTGCCTACCGAGGGGCGATGATTGGCCATATAAAACGACAGTTCATATTACCGGTCGGTACGCAAATCGAACTCAATGCTGATACAGGTACGTTGACTATGAAAGAAACCGCCTTCAGCTAAGATTTTAGCAACAAAAAAAGGGGCTAATTAGCCCCCTTCTCGCACAGAATAAATAATTACTCTGCAGCTGCTGCTTGCTCTTCATTTTGAATTTCAAGTAATTCAACTTCAAAAACAAGTGTTGAGTTAGCTGGGATCTTACCTAAGTCACGATCGCCGTATGCTAGTTCTGCTGGAATAGTAAACTTATACTTAGAACCTACAGGCATAAGTTGTAAACCTTCAGTCCAACCAGCGATTACGCGGTTAAGTGGGAAAGTCGTTGGTTCGTTACGAGCATACGAACTATCAAATTCAGTACCGTCAAGTAGTGTGCCTTTGTAGTGTACTTTAACTACGTCAGTTGCTACTGGCATTTCACCATCACCTTGAGTGATCACTTCGTACTGTAGGCCTGATTCAGTTACTGTTACGCCTTCTTTCTTAGCGTTATCAGCTAGGTATTTTTCACCTTCAGCTTGGCTTTTTTCAGCTTCTACTTTGGCATGTTGCTCTTGCTTAGTACGTACTGACGTATCAAGTGCCGTTAATACTTCACGAATTTTCTCTTCGTCAATTTTTGCGTCGCCAGCAAGGGCATCTTCAAAACCACGAATTAATAGTGCTTGGTCAAGCTCAATGCCTAACTCTTTTTTATCAGCTAAATCTTTATTTAAGAAGTTACCAACAGATGCACCAATACCGTATGCTTGTTGTTGTACTTCAGTTTCAAGTTTAACAGGTGCTTGTTCTTGTTTTGCTTCTTGATTACAAGCTGTTAGCGCTAAAACTGACGCTGCAATCAATGACAATTTAATCGTCTTTTTCATTTTAAATCTCCGACACACTTTGCAGATGTCATTTATTGTATTATTACTAGTTAAAGGTTAACGGCCCATGGTAGGCTACTTATCTAATTTCTGATTGTAGGCTATACGCTCACTTTCACGTTAATTAGATAAACAACCTAGGCCTTCACGAGCCCTAGTCTAACCTCTCAATCACTAAGAGTTAAGGGGAAATAGCTGTAATATGTCGATATTTCGTACTTTTTTGTATCTTCTGTGCTGCACCTTGCTGATTGCCTGCTCAGAACAAAAAGACCAAGCCACTGCAAGCTATGAGCATGCAGCCAGAGGCGCGTTCGCCTCCGCAATATCTCATGATGGCAAATACAGCCTGATCTCATCTATACACCATGGGGTCGCCCTATGGGATAATCAACAGCAAGTACTAAAATACCAATGGTTTCAGCAACAAGACGCCGATAGCCTAGTACATACCGTGGCTATCGCTTATGACAACAGCCACGCTGTTACCGCTGAAAAAACCACTTTTGCAGTATGGGATATTGCCACTGGCAAAAATACCGGCTACTACAAAATAAAAACCGCCACTATTCGTGATATCGCCATTAGTAACCAAGGCCGCAGTGTTTTGTACGGTCGTAGCGATGGCGTTGTTGTTTACCTCGACTTAGAGACCGGTAGACGCATTGAGTTCCTTGGTCACCAAGAAAAAATTAACGCAGTTGCTTTATCGCCCAACGGAAATTTTGCTCTCAGTGGCTCCAACGATTATGCGGCGTACTTTTGGGATACTCGTACCGGACAAGTGATCCATCGCTTTAACCATCCAAGTCGTGTCACCCAAGTGACCTTAGATCCGCAAGGTCGCTATGCATTTACCGCCGACAGTATGACACAAGCACATGTATGGCAGCTGACAACAGGTGATCTTGTTAGTAAACTGCAGTATATTGCCCGCCAGAGAATTTTTACTGCGGTACGCTTTAATGAAGCAGGCACCTTGCTGGCAACAGGCTCACCTAACCGCTTAGTGGACCTATGGCAATTATCCAGTGGTGAACAAATTCAAAGTTGGCATGTAACACCGCGAGAAGGCAGTAGACCAAAATCAGCAGTGGTACTTGATGTCGCTTTTACTGACAACGATACTGCGTTGTTAACCGAAAGCTCCAGTGGGATCGCTGAGCGCTTTACTAGACGAGAAAAAAATGAACACAATTGAACATCGCTTAACAGAACTTGAAGCCAAAGTGGCTTTTCAAGACGAAACGATTGAAATTTTAAATGATGAAATAAAAGTTCACCAGCAGCTGTTGGCAAAAATGAAGCGCCAAACAGAGCTACTGGCTGAAAAAATTAAAGAGTCGCAAGCATCATCTATGATGATGTCAGACACGCCAGAACCTCCGCCGCCACACTATTGATGGTTGCGGGCGCTTAATCGCCCGGTTTAAACACGCCAATGACTTGTTCAAATTGGCGTGTTGATGCCTGAACAGCCTGCTCTGGCTGTGCCATTTTATGGCCGCACTGCATGCATTCGACTTTCTCTACATCGTGCTCTTTGTAAAGCATCATCATATCCATGGTTTTACACTCTGGACAGGTTGCCCCAGCAATAAATCGTTTTTTCTGTTTCACTACGTTTTCCCACAGTTTGAAAAGAAACTTGCTACATTTTAACCCAATAACTACCCAGTTGATACGCTGACGATTGAAATATAGTCCAGCTTCCGTGCTATGATAGCGTCAAGTTCACAAAGGCACAGTAAAGCGCAGACTACATGATCCAGATCTCAGAAATTGAATTACTTCGCGGCGGTAAAGCACTCCTTAAAGATGCCTCAGCTACATTATTTCCAGAACACAAAGTTGGCCTAGTCGGCGCCAATGGCTGCGGTAAATCAACACTCTTTAGTTTATTGAAATCTGAACTACAGCTTGATGCAGGTAATTGCAGTATCCCTAAAGACTGGTCTATCGCCTCGGTAAAACAAGAAACGCCAGCGCTAGATATCAGCGCAATTGATTATGTATTACAAGGTCATCCTGAGTATTACGCCATGCGTATTGCGCTGCGCGAAGCCGAACAAAATGATGATGGCGATACCCAAGCCAAAGTGCACATACAACTTGAGCACATTAAAGGCTATAGCATAGAAGCCAAAGCCGGCGAGTTACTTCACGGGTTAGGGTTTGCAAATAACCAAATTGAAAACCCCGTTAGTGATTTTTCCGGTGGTTGGCGAATGCGCTTAAACCTTGCCCAAGCGCTGATCCGTGATGCCGACTTGCTGCTACTGGATGAGCCAACTAACCACTTGGATTTAGATGCGGTGTACTGGCTGGAGCGTTTTTTACGCGCTTACACCGGTACTTTAGTGTTGATATCGCATGACCGTGAATTCCTCGATGCTGTAGTTGACCAAATTTGGCATATCGACAAGCAAAAGATCAATGTTTACAAAGGCAACTACTCGCAATTTGAACGTCAAAAAGCAGAGCGTTTATTACAACAACAAGCGATGTTTGAAAAACAACAGGATCAAATTGCCCACCTTGAGCAATTTATTACCCGCTTTAAAGCCAAAGCCAGTAAAGCCAAGCAAGCACAAAGCCGCGTTAAAGCGCTTGAACGTATGGAAAAGCTCGCACCAGCTCATGCTGACTCGCCCTTTGACTTTGAATTTGCAGAGCCTACCGCACTACCAAACCCATTGATGACACTCGATAAAGCTCAAGCCGGCTATGGCGATGTCACAATCTTAAATAGTATTAAACTTAACTTAGTCCCTGGTAGTCGCATTGCCCTACTTGGCCGTAACGGCGCAGGTAAATCAACCTTAATAAAATTATTGTCTGGCGACTTACAACCGCAAGCAGGCGAAGTATTCCAACATCAGGGCTTAAACATAGGTTACTTTGCTCAGCATCAATTGGAATCGCTAGATTTAAAAGCCAGCGCGATTACCCATTTGCAGCGTTTAAATCCTAAAGCCACCGAGC
This sequence comes from Pseudoalteromonas sp. SG41-2, assembly GCF_014164535.1. Taxonomy (NCBI): domain Bacteria; kingdom Pseudomonadati; phylum Pseudomonadota; class Gammaproteobacteria; order Alteromonadales; family Pseudoalteromonadaceae; genus Pseudoalteromonas; species Pseudoalteromonas sp. SG41-2. Next base: position 11,776 of record NZ_JACJFK010000045.1, read on the forward strand.
AATCACTGCGTGACTTTTTAGGTGGTTTTGCCTTTATTGGTGATAAAGCCCTTGAGCCCGTAGCACCGTTTTCAGGGGGTGAAAAAGCCCGATTAGTACTCGCAATGTTGGTCTATCAAAAACCAAACTTATTACTGCTCGATGAGCCAACCAACCACCTTGATTTAGAAATGCGTCATGCTTTAGTTATGGCGTTGCAAGGGTTTGAAGGCGCGATGGTTACCGTTTCCCATGACCGTCACATGCTAAAAAATACCGCCGACGAATATTACTTAGTGGATAACGGTGAAGTAACCCAGTTTGGCTACGACTTAGACGAATACTATCAATGGCTACTTAACGCTAATAAAGAAGCGGCAAAAACCACTCAAGATGACAATGAACCAAAAGCAAATTCAAGCGTTAACCGTAAAGAGCAAAAACGCCTAGAAGCAGAGTTTAGAAAAGCCACACAACCACTTAAAAAGCACATCGAAAAGCTTGAAAAGCAACTTGATAAACACTCAGCCGAATTAGCTGAAATCGAACAAGCACTTGGCGATAACGAGCTTTATAACGATGACAACAAAGCAAAACTCAAAGAATTACTAGCTAAACAAGCGACATTAACACCGAAAGTAAATGACATCGAAGAGGAGCTATTAATGGCCCTTGAGGAGATGGAACAAAAAGAACAGGCGTTTGCCAATGAACTTGCTTAACAGCAACGACTTTTGGCAATTTGCATGTCAGCTTTATAGCGAAGGTGACATGCAAGCACGCCTGTTAGATTACCAAAACCAGCAAGGTAAAAACGTTAACCTGTGCCTGCTACTGTATTATTTAGACTCTCTCAATCTAGCAATTAGCCAAACTCAGTTAAACAAACTTGAGCAATGTATTAGTGAATTTGATCAGCAGGTACTACAACCACTGCGTGCCGCCCGCGGCTATTTAAAAACCAACCACACCGAGATTGCAGATTATGCTGCAATTCGTAAAGACCTACTCAGCGCCGAGTTAAAGCTAGAAAAGCAACAGCAAGAGATGTTGATAGATGCGGTAAATAAATTTAGATTAGCTACGCATCCGGAGCCGAATAATATTAGGTTGTATTTGCTTAAGCTATAAGCAGCTCGGTGCGAACTTGTGTTTGGGGTATAGTTAGGGCAATCATGTCTAAAACCATTGCCCACGGATATTCATACCTGTAGGAGCCAGCTTTAGCTGCGAATATATTTTTATCTGTCTCACTGTCTTTTTTTGTACAAAATTTTAAAGTAATTTATCCACAATGAGGGTTTCGAGGCGCTACGCTTTAAAGAAAAGCCAGTAAAATATACTAGCGCATTTGTAGGTCGTGTATTAGCGCTTGAATTCGGCGGCTGTAGGCTTGTTGTTATTTTTGGTTCTCAACCTGATACCTATTAATGTTCCTATAACTGTACTTAAAAGTAAAATAGGTAGCTCAAAAGCTAAAGTTGGCGGGATAAACAACTCTTGCAAAATAAACGAAGTGATCGCAGTGCTAAATAAAAACCCCAACACATAAACTGCAAATGCATATTGCCAATTATGGCTTGAACTTCTGTAAGCCATAACCCCATACATGAATATGGATAAGAAAGCTGAGGGGATTAACTGGATTACGAAAAAGTCTTCAAAGGTTAGTCTCGCAACCATATTGATAACTTGTGATGTTAAGAAACCTAAAATTACATAAAAAAATGCCATCACTAAAGTGTATTTAACTATCCGCGTAACCCTCAAGATCTCCCCCTGTATTACAGTTTTTATAACCAATACAGTTTAAAATAAAAATGCAAAGACTGGTAGCTTTCCAGTTTTTTCATTAATAATGACCCGCAAGCTCCCTAGAGCTTTGCCACTTTAACCTTTCTCCTTGCAAACTCGCTAACTGATTTGATCCAAATCAACTTCTGTATCACTGCTAATCAACTTAGGAAAATAGCTTGATCTGGATCATAACAACCTAGTCAAACTGTCTCTATCATTAATCCATAGACATTAGGAGGCATTTATGGACGTATTCTTCAGAGACTTTTTTAGTGACCCAGTACTATTTTTATCATTTGGTTTTCTGGGAGTAGTGATCAGTTTATGCCTTTTCTTTGTGTACTTTTTTATCAAAAAAGTACATGACGACAAAACACCCAATCAGAATTAAGCACGACGCACAAAGCCCCTATCAAGTTATTTGATTAGGGGCTTTTTATTATTAAAAGTTTGTTACACTAGCGATTCTATTAGCTAAACATGTTTTAACTTATGTCTACAGATTTCAAGCCAGCTTGGTGGATGACTAATCGCCATGTGCAAACCATTATGCCACGGTTTTTTCGGCCTTTTCATAATACTCGCTACCAATTAGAGCAGCTTGATACTCCCGACGGCGATTTTTTAGAGCTCGCTTGGTCACAACCCAAAAACGATAACGCGCCGCTGGCAATTGTATTGCATGGCCTGGAAGGTAATATCAATAGCTTTTATGCAAAAGGCATGATGAAAGCCCTCAAAAAGCAGGGGTTTAGTGTTGTTTTAATGCATTTTCGTAACTGTTCTACTGAAGTTAACCGCCTACCCCGTGCATATCATAGTGGCGAAACCGGCGATCTCGATTTTTTTATAAAACAACTTAAGCAGCAGTTTCCAGATCGCTTGATGGTTGCAGTTGGCTTTTCACTCGGCGGTAACGTACTGGCCAAATACTTAGGTGAACAAGGCGAACAATGTTTACTTGATGGCGCGGCGGTTGTTTCAGCTCCTTATGATTTGTCGCCATCATGCCAAGTTATTCGTAAAAGTTTGGCTAAGATTTATCAAAAGTATTTACTCGATCGCATGAAAAAATCGATGCAGCGTAAATTACCGCAAATCACAAAACAGATTGATTTAACACCAGATCAGCTAATGGAAATTGATGATTTATGGCAGTTTGACGATAAACTGACAGCTCCTTTACATGGTTTTATTGGTGCTGAAGATTACTATCAACAAGCCAGCGCTAAGCCTTATTTAAAACACATTACAACACCCACATTAATTGTTCATGCGAAAGACGACCCAATGCTGTCAATTAAAGCTGTACCCAGTAGGCAAGATGTTAGTGAGCATGTTACGCTGCAAGTCTCAGAAAAAGGCGGCCATGTTGGCTTTATAAGTGGAAAAAATCCATTTAAACCGATTTATTGGTTAGAGCATGTAGTGCCAGATTTCTTCACCCAAATCGTCAAAAAAGAGCAGCTATGATCATTCCCCATGAGCAACTAGATAAAGACACTCTATACAATTTAATTGAAAGTTATGTGCTACGTGAAGGCACCGATTACGGTGAGCAAGAATTCAGTATTGAAAGTAAAGTGGCGCAAGTAAAACAACAACTACAAAATGGCGATGCCATGGTGTTTTTTTCAGAACTGCACGAATCAGTTACTATTATTTCTAAAGGTGAATTTAAAGCACTGCAAAGTGAAACACAATTTAACGAGTAAACTTGTAACCCTAGTTGTAAAAATAGACAATGGCTTTTTTACTAAAAGAGCCATTAAAAATGATAAAACTAAGCTCAGTAGTTATTGCCGTTGCACTTGCTTTATCAAGCCAAGTGCAAGGTGCAGACATTAGCGCATCAGCTAAAGCAATTAAACTCACCAAAGACACTATTTTAATCGATACTCATATCGATGTGCCGTACCGTATTCATGCTAAATGGGCTGATGTTACTAAAGCCACTGATGACGGTGATTTTGACTACCCACGCGCAGTTAAAGGTGGCTTAAATGCGCCATTTATGTCGATTTATATTCCTGCGCATTTGGAGTTTGAAGGGAAAGGTAAAAGCTTTCAGCTAGCAAATCAACTCATTGATAGTATGGAAGCAATTGCCCAGCGCGCCCCTGACAAATTTGCTATTGCCGATTCAACGAATGATATTAAAAAGCAGTTCAAACAAGGCAAAATGTCGATAGCAATGGGGATGGAAAACGGCTCACCAATTGAAGGTGACATGGCAAACCTACAGCACTTTTTTGATCGTGGTGTACGCTATATCACCCTTGCTCATTCACAAAGCAACCATATTTCAGATTCATCTTATGATATTCGCCGTAAATGGAAAGGTCTAAGCCCATTTGGTAAAAAACTGGTTACTGAGATGAACAATATTGGCATGCTGATTGATGTTTCACATATTTCAGATGATGCGTTTTATCAAGTAATGGAGCTATCTAAAACACCGGTTATTGCCTCACACTCATCACTGCGCAAATATACGCCTGGTTTTGAGCGTAATATGGATGACGATATGCTACTAGCGCTGAAAAAGAACGGCGGGGTTATTCAAATAAACTTTGGTTCAAGCTTTGTAACCGCTAAAGCAGGTGATTGGGGCAAGCAGTTAAAGAGTAAAAAAGAGTCGGCAAAAAAAGAAGGCACTAAATTAAGTCAAGATTTTGATGCCGCGTATCGTGCTAAAAACCCGTATCCATTTGCGAGTCTTGAGCAAGTACTTGAGCATATCGATCACGTTGTTGAGCTAATTGGTATCGATTATGTTGGCATCGGCTCTGACTACGATGGTGTTGGCGATTCACTGCCAGTAGGCTTAAAAGATGTATCTAGCTACCCGAATCTAGTGCAAGGATTAATGGATCGTGGTTACAGTGACAAAGATATCAAAAAAATCCTCAGTGGCAATGTGCTGCGCGTATGGCAACAAGCCGAACAGTATGCAAAAAAACATTAATTGATAAATAATTAGGTCCTGAGGTTCAGGGCCTAATTACTCTTTGATGGCTGAAAAATCTCATTTATCAATTTCTCTTGAGACGTGGACCCTGCCATTTTAATCAACTCATACATCGCTCCTGTTGTCGCAAATGTGCTTTGTGTACAGCTAAACGCGTCAAACAAGTTGTACTGGTAATGCGTTGACTCAGCTAGTAAATCACCTGAAGACACATCATATACAAAAAACTCAGCATAGGTATGAAGCGCATTTTCATCTTTATAATAACCGTCTTTAGATCTATATTTAAACGCGCCACTGAAAATCAAAACCGTGTCTACATTTTGTTGATTATTAAACTCAATGTTGCTCCATCGCGAGACGCCTACATCAGTATTAATGATCGACATAGATTGCTTATTTAACGGCACTAATGCGGTATCAAAACCAGCAAAGCGCGCAATTATCCGCTGCGTTAGTAGCTCATTTAAACCCGTAGGGAGCGCATACAACTGCCGTTCATTGCTGAATACCGTAACCCCTGTATGCGTACAAAGTAAGTTATCACCAATCAGCGTAATCACACCAACTTTACCAAGCGGTTTGCGATTTTCTGCGATGCTGAGGGTTGCTTTTTTGACACTGTCTTTTTTAACCTTTTCTTGCTTTGTTGCGCACCCCGATAGGAGCAAAAACAACGCAATAAAAAACCACTTAAATATATTCATATTTCCTTTTCCGTGCTGTATACAACGACCAAACAACATGATGTTTGCAAAGAGAAGAGTCTCCTTGCTTAATTAAAAATAAAATTAATCTTCGTTATCAATCATACTTAGCGAATAAATTATAATACGCTGAAGCACACTTAACTTTCTACATCTTTTAACAGACTTATAGCCCCAAAAGCGGTAAATTACGCCTTTTCAAATATGGAGCCTCCACCACATGCCTATTAGTAAAGGATCAGTCGCAATAGCGCTTGCCTCAGCCGCACTTGTGATCTCGTGTTACGGTACATTTTTCAAATCAGTGAGTTTACCTAACGACAAAAGTAGCACTGAACAGTCATCGATCATTGTTACTAATATGCCACTGAATAATGACGGCAACGAACTTTCAGTTACCCAATTGCATAACAAAATAATATCTTTACAGCGACAAGTGACTAGCCTGAAAATAAAAAATACTTCTATAGATCAAGAATATAATAACGATGACTTTAAGGAGTTAGTGCTTGCTGTACTGACGGAAAAAGAACAGCAAGAAATAGATGAAATGCGTGAAAGCAACCCACTTTACGGTTTTTATGCCGACTTACCACAAGACTATGAACTACGCATAAAGTCAGACTCTGACTATGCGAAAAAAATAACCACACAATTACGAGAGCAAATACTCGACCCAAATGCCACAGACATCGATAGACTCGCAGCCCTAACTCAACTACAAATGAATATGTATATTTTGAATAAATCAAAAATACCTGAGTATGACTTTGCGGTAGTCGATAATATTTTAGAGCTGGCCGCTAATAGTGATGATGAGAAATTCAAAATCCAAGCCATTGAAGTCATAACTCAAGCACCCGTACTCGATCAACGCCTGACTGAGCGCTTTACTTCACTACTGCAGCATGAGTCTAACGATTATATTCGCCGTTTAGCGGGGCAAGGCTTGATATCGCAATACTATCAATCGCAAAGCTCAGAAGATGGCAATAGCCAACAAATTGCCCAGCATATTTTATCACTTTACCAGCACACTAGTGATGATAATGTCCGCTCTGTACTTGATGAAATGATTGGCAATGAAAGCATGCTAGCAGAACTGCGAAAACATGCTGAAGGTTAAACGTATTAAAAAACGGCTCTCATTCTGATATAAAAAATTCATATTTCTACTCATGAAGGATTACTGAGTTTTAACTATACTGTTTTGCATAAGTCGCTAAATAAGCTATCGACATAACGTAATATGCGCACGATTAAAATTAAAAGTGGCATTACAATTAGCTATCAAGATAAAGGAAAGAAATCAGCGCCTGTCATCATTATGATTATGGGCCTTGGAGCGCAGCTAACAGTATGGCCTGATGAATTATATTTAGGCTTAGTAGCTAAAGGGTTTAGAGTCATTCGTTTTGATAACCGCGATACTGGTCTTTCAAGCCAACTTGAACAATTTGGTAGCCCTAACCTATTCAAAATATGGCTAAATAAACGGTTACCTATTAAATCCCGCATCCCATACACCTTAGATGATATGGCAAATGATGTATTAGAATTAATGGCCGAATTAAAAATCAAAAAAGCGCATTTAGTCGGTGCATCTATGGGCGGCATGATTGCGCAAATTATCGCAGCTAAATATAAAAAAAAGGTCTTGAGCTTAACCTCAATTATGTCAAGTTCGAGTAAACCTAAGCTATCGGCGTCTAATTTAAAGCTATTTTTACAGCTTGCAAAACATCGTCGCGCCCAAGCCAGTCGTGATGGTGCTATACATTATAATATAAGGCTAAATCAATTAATTGGCAGCCCAGCCTATCCACAAGATGAACTAGCTTTGCGTAAACAAGCTACCCTAGGAGTGGATAGAGCACACAACCCGCAAGGCTTTAACCGACAACTTGCCGCTATTACTGCCAGTGATTGCCGGCAACATTTAATGCCGAAAATAAAAGCCCCAACCCTCGTCATACATGGCAGTTTAGACCCTGTCATGCCAATAGCCGCTGGAAAGCAAACCGCAGCCCAAATCAGGAAGGCTAAATTAAAGATAGTAAACGGTATGGGCCATGACTTCCCGCCAGCATTAATGGTAAAAATGACCAAGTGGATCAGCAAACACGTTAAGAAAGCAGAACAAAAGCGCGCGCAGAAAAAGTTAAAAAAAGCGGTAAGCGGTAAGCGGTGCCACGTATGACCAATACTTATATGTTAGGCGGCGAGCACAGCCAAGCCGATATTATTAGCACAGTTAAAAAAGGTATCTTCGCCCCAAACTTTG
>NZ_JACJFK010000046.1:0-19035 GCF_014164535.1 Pseudoalteromonas sp. SG41-2
TTATATTCAGTTTTACAATTACAAACGTAGGCATTCTACGCTTAATTATATGACGCCACATCAGAAATATAATGAATTAAAAAATGCCGCTTAGAATCTCTACAGAATTTGTTGACCATTACAGTATTCGGTTTTACAAACAACAAACTAGACACAGAGCAGCTCTTTTAGGCTTTTTAAACGAAAACACCAATCCTTCAAGAGGATTAGTTCAAAAAACGATTAGAGCGTCTTATACGTGGTTATTTAAGCATGATAAAGAATGGCTCTACCAAAACCTTCCTGCTGAAATACCAAGAGAGCAACGATATGCCTGTAAGAGCGATAAACTTTAAGCCGTCAAGAAGTACTAAGTTGAAATTAAGGGCACTAGCAAAGCGTTATGAGGTATCTATAACTATTGATGAAAGTGAATCAGAAAAAGTATTTGTAAGGGTCATGAAAATACTTCAACCAGACTACGCGATGAATTTTCAAATTAGCGACAGAAGTTCATTATACGAAGAAATCGAAGAAAAGGTTGGTGAGGTTATTATGTGTTACAGAATGAAGTTACCAATAGTTTTGTTTAATGAACTAAATAAACAATTTAAGCAAAAACACTCATTAATTGCTCGGTGGTTCAGGAGACCTAAAGCACCTTTGGAAGGGAAGCGCCCTATTGATGTGTTAAAAGAAGATGGTGGCCTTGATAAAATAATGGGTATGCTAGAGCGCATGAAAACCGGCGACTTTTCTTAGATCTGTTCCATTCTGACAACTGTAACGTTGGCTATTCCAAGCCTCGTTAGAGTTTCACGGTGTACTTCCTCATCATCAGGGTTATAGAAAGTCGCAATCCAATTAGCATCAGGTTTGACTGATTGAGCTAACTTCTGGAAGTAGGGTAAATCTACGTCAGCTAATGAGTGACCTAGAACATACACTTCATCGATATTGCCGAGTTTTGCAAAGAAGTCTTCGTTGTTTTTTATGATCTGTTCTGTTCCCTTGAAAGTTGCTGAGAAATACTGGTTGATAGCATCCTTACCACGCTCGAATGAATAGTCATATTGATCAGATTGATATTCCATCCAATGTTCTAGATCATCATCACTCAATCCTGCTGGTGGTTCGACAGGCTTCTCTTTGAATTTTTCAGGATCCACACCATGACCAAGAATTAACTCATGAACATGTTCATCAGCTTTCTCGTGAATGAATAACACGTTTTCATCGGGGATTGCGTAGTATTGAGCAAGTGTATCTGTATAATTGAATGTAAGGTATACAGCATCTCTATCAAGCTTTACAGCTCCCTTCGGGTCAAACTGAGGAAACTGTACATTCAAAATAAACTCTTTGAATGCTTTATACAGATCAGCGGTGAGAAGTCCGAGTATCCGCTCCATCTCTATTTCAAGCGTGTAGCGGTCTCTGTCTCGGAAACCATCTGAAGCATAGTTTGGCATTGCATCCATGTTTGCTTCCAAAACTGAATCTTTATCAAGCCGTGACATACTCGTTTCAAATTCAGACCATAAAGGGTCTGACATTGTTGTTGGAAAATCTGGAGCTAAGTCAGCAAACCCGTAATAGTCGAGCAATAGCTCATAAGTTTCCCTGTAGTTATCTTTGAGATATAGCCCAAAAGATGTATATTTTGTGTCAAGCCCATGATGAACATCAAAGCCATTACCAATTACATATAGCTTCATGTCATTCACCGTTGATATCTAGTTCTTTGAAGCTAATGATTTCGGAGTGGTCATCAGTTAACTCAAAATATGTATCTTGGAAGTAAAACTCTTCAATGTTTGCGTTAGCTTTTAATCCATCGGTATAGGCAAGTGTTAAGTGGGCAGTGTATGTTTCTTTGTGTTTTACTGTTGACTCATTGCTCAAGACGAATACATATTGCTTGTCTTCAGGATCCCAAGGTGAACGGTCGTAATCTGAGACTCGGTAATCAGCCGTAACAACCACCTCAAACTCTACTTCGTACTCAACCCACTCGGCATCGACATTCTGTAAGTTTTTCTTCTCAACATTCACAGAGTTGATTTCTATAGAATTGATAATATCATCGAAAGGATCTGCGTTTTCATAGTTGAACTCGCCATCTTCGAGAGCTTGCAGGGCATCTGCTTTAATTTGTTCTAGGAGTTGTTCGAATATTTCATCAGCAAATTTGGCTGGTTCTTCGTACGCTTTGTCGCTTCGAACAATCAAATCAATTAGGTCATCGATGTTTTCAAGATGAATGAAGTTATCTTCTTGTTGGCCGAATGATTTCATATCGCCATCGTCACTAACGATGTAGGCTGAATGTCCTCTAGCCAAGCTCACCTGTTTTATAGCCTCTAGCGCAAATGCATCAGGAAACTCGTGTTTTTTTGATTCTTTGCCAAATGGAGGGAGCTTGTTGAAGTAAGCATCAAATACAACTTGAGGGTTAACAGTACTTACATCAATAGTTTCGACATAGCCGTTTTCGACGAAATCATCAAATTTCTCACTGATAACAGCATAAATATCATCACCTTTAACCTTGGTGAAGATGCCATGACAATCAAGCTCTGGGGTGTTTCTTAGGAACATCGCATCTTTTTGCATCTTCTTTATCATAGAAGCTGCTTCTTCAGATTTTCGTTTGAGATGAGCGTCGATCTCTTTCTTCGTCACATCAGTAATAAGCAAGTGAATTTTCTCATCTTCAATTAGTTCTTGAAGACGACCAAGAGCGTGCTGTCCAAATTGATAATTTTTCTTTTCAAAAGCGCTTGTATCGATAAACACTAGCCTTGTCTGTAATTCCATAGTCAATACCTTGAACACATGGTGTAAATTTTCATCAAATAAATATATAAAATAATAGGGTGGTTAACCAACTAATAGCATGTTGATTTTGTTCTATTAATCGAACCTGACAGAGCAAGTTAAAATTTAATCAACTTACTAAAGGTTTTAATCATTAAATCCATCAAAATTAGGAGCTAGGTGGAGACCTTCTACTCCGTATAATGCCAAGCGATTTTTAAGTTTTAATCTAAAGTAATGTTCTTCAACGATAGGATCTTTTGAGCAATCAACATATAACTTTTGAAGTAAGTAACCAACTGATGATGCTCGTACTCGTTTGTGAAGAATGCCATCAGTCATGTTGAATTCATTTAAAACGCCACTTGAATCTTTTAAGCTAGGGTGAGGAATAATTTCTAAATCGACTTGACGATTCCACTGAACATCTTCGTTTTGAAGCTCTTTAGGTAATACAGGTTCTTCAATCGTATGAGCACTTTTAAATCTAGAAATTACAAAATCGGCAAATCTACCTTTTGTTCTATCATAAGCCCTTAAGTGCCATCTTGAACCATTAAACATGTAAGAGTGTGGAATTAGTATTTTTTCACTTGCACCACTAGAGTTGGAGAAATACTCACATGTGATAGGAGCTCGTTGAAGAATTCCTTTTGTTATAGCTGTTACAACCTCAATATCAGGTTCATCAATAATATCGATCACTTCACTCGATATATAAGACTTTGTATTAGCTTGAATCTCATTTCCTGTAAGTTGTGCTAAAACCTCTGAAGATTTGAATTTGAATAACTCTTTCCAATCCTCACTTAAGAAATAGTTTTTTGAATTTGATGAATCAGAGATGTTGTTTGGCATCAGAGTTTTATATTCAGCAATATCTCTACTTGCAGCCGCAGTTCCTATCCCAAACTTTTTAATAAGATCAGCTCTGGTAAAGCTACCTAAAAATCTTAGGCAAAACTCTATGTATCTTAATCTGCTTACTTGTTGTGAAGGTAAATGTTTGAGATCAATCATCTTTAAGCATCGTTTATTTATAATAAAGCTTGTATAGCATAGATTCTATCAAGGTACAAATATAATGCCTTATAAAAATCTTAATGGTTTTTCTACCAAGTCTTAAATAGATCTTGAATATATCATTAGTATACGGTAGTCTATTAATTGAACTGTAAGGGGTGTTAAGTGAACACCCGTATATGTTTGTTATATAGGTTTATTAAATTGTTTATTAAGGGGTAAAAAATGTCAGGAAAAAATCAACATGTAGTACCACATGACTCTGGTTGGGCAGTTAAAGGCGCTGGTAACTCTAAAGCTACATCAGTTCACAGCACGCAGGCAGAAGCGGCAGCACAGGCTCGCTCTATCGCACAGAATCAAGGTTCAGAAATGCTAATACATGGTAAGAACGGTCAAATCAGAGAGAAAAATAGTTACGGTAATGATCCATATCCACCGAAAGGCTAAGTGTTTTGGTGGTTTTAAATGTAACTACTGCTGGTAGGCAAAACTACGGTATTTCTTATTATGTAATGTAATTTGAAGGTTAATAGTATTAGAGGTTATTCATGAAATGGACTAATGGAAAAAAAGAGCAGCTATTTGTTATTGCTAAGGTGCATGATAAAAAGTTAGTAGCTTTGAAGGAAGTAAATGAGTCAAGTGAGGTAATACATTCTATTGCTGAACAAGTTGATGAGGAACCTCGTGCTGTTTTATTCATGTTAGCTAAAATGGGATTTTTTAAGGCTAATAACCGTACTAGTTATAGAGATGGTGTTTTTTATAAAAGAGATGCTAACGTTTCTATTGAGCAGTTTAGTATTCATCCACAATTTGAAAGGTTATCTACAGAAAGAGCAACTCAACTTGAGTTGGCACTAACCGAATTGATCAAAATTAGTAGTCCACTGGAAGATTGCCTATCTCTATTAAGTGAGCAATTCGAGATAAGTGAATTGAATATAAAGTATGAATTAGTTAGGGCTGGTCTTCTAGTTCATGACGGTGCTAAAGGGTATCAATTTTCAGACAGAACATACCTTCAAGAAGACGAACCAATAGCTGTTTCCGTTGGTAAGTTACAACCTGAAAATAAACTGAAAGATGCAGTTAATAAATATAGGGCTCATGCATCCCAATTGTATAATGTAACTAACCACAACAGGCCTTGTTTGATTCAATCAAATGATGGTACTGGTTTTGGCAAATCCTATGGTGTTATTTCCGAGTACATAGATTATTCCACTAAGCCAAATCTTGGCGGTCAATTTACAAATCTTGTTTTTGTTAGTCCACAAAAATCACAATTTGATTTTGATTCAAGCTTAGTTAGTAAAGCACACAACGCCGGTATTGAGTTTGTCGCGTTTCTTTCTATGTTAGATCTTACAGACCTCGAATTTGAGAGTTGGGTTAGCTCACCAAATGGCGAAAAAATAAAAAATAGTGTTCTTTACACAACGTGGATTAAGAAGAAAACCAAGTATAAATCGTTAGAAAAAGGGTTAACTAGGCTTGCACAGTCAGTAAGAACAGTTGAATCACTTCAAAACCGTATTAATACGGAGGTAAAAACCTATGAAGCGGATAATGCTGAGCTTATAAGTGACTTGAAGAAGCAACTTGAAGAACAGCGCAGAAATATGGAAAAAACGTTGTTTGATTTATCTTTGGCCTGCTTAAATTACAATTCTTCCCCCGTGGATTTGGAGACTTTGTTTGAGTCTAATACTGAATTAGACATACTTCGAACTGCGATTATTAAACACTGTATTCCGTTTTCTGTAGCAATGGTTAAACCTTGTATCATGCTTGCTACAACTAACAAGTTTGATCTTAATATTCGATTGCCTCAAAAAAATCCTCAAGGACTGTTTTCCTTTAAATCAATGCCATTTGATTGCATTGTTGGTGGAAAAAAGCATCTGACGGATTCTAATATTAGAACCGGTATTCACCTATCTGATAAACATGAGAAAAGAGTCGAGTTTTTAAAAGGAGACTTTTTCGAGGCTGATGATTCTAATTACTTCCGCGATAAAGGAATAGGCTTTACAGTTGTCATCGATGAATTACATGATGCACACAAGCTTTTCTCTGATTCTGCAACGACTACTTTAATTACCCCTGACATTCAGCTATCCCATGTATTTGCCGGTGTTTATCGAATATATATGCAAGCAACGGAAACCGTTGAAAGTGATATTGAATACACGCCATTTTACGCTGATAAGTTAGCTTTTATAGAAAAAATTAAAGATAACCTTTCTAAATATTGTGATTTATCGGCGGGTCTCAATTTGAAATCAGTTTTAACTACATTTGCAGGAAATATTGATTTTGTTCAGATAAGGCATGGTGATGCAGAACAAATAATTAACCTTACAAGAAATGCTTTTTGTTTTACCCCTAAGCGTTACTTTAATGAAGATGGTCTAAAAAGAATTAAAGTTCGATTAGCTCATGGTACGGGGACATGCCAGCTTTATTATACTACCGATGAATCTGATAACACTTTATCGCTGCATGATGTTTATCAAGTAACTATGGCCGTTTTGGCAGCAGCAGCTAAAGAGTTCAAATCATCATCTGAATTTGTTAAGTCACTGAAACAGGGCGGAGATAGTAGCCAAAACTACCCACTATACAAATTCATGAAGAAAGCTAGAACGGTAGCATCTGAAGTCGAAAGCATGTTTGATCGCCCAGATGAGAGTGAGGAAATTCAGATTGACCATTTTTATACATACTTTCATCCAAAAACGGTGTTTTCTTTAATCCCGCAAAAGTTACTTGAATTTAGAGAGCCGTCATTAGAAAAGCTCACTTATGTAAATTTTTCTTTGAGTTTAATTAAAGAGCAACCTGAAGTTTCAATTCTACGGATGCTGCATAATACGCAAAATTCAGTAATAGCGCTAAGTGCTACAAGTGGTATAAATAAAAATATTGTTGGTCAATATAATCAACCGTTTTTGAGAAAATACTGTTGTGAAGGTAATAATAACCTAGGCGTAGAAATTGTTGTTAGAGATTCAAATTCAAAAGATACACTCGTTAATTTAAGAGAAACAAGAGCTGAATTGAGGAAAGTTCAGTTTCACGTATTTGATGAAAACCGTGAGGTCATAGATGAACGTGTACTAACAGATGATTTTAAGGCTACTTTTGATTTCTGGTATAACAGACTGAAAGATTACAGTTTTAAGCAAGACAAATACAAAACGATTGAATTTAAAAGGCAATTATCAGCCTGGTTACTTTGTGCCTATGATGGTAAGCATACGTTAACTTTGGCGTTATCGGGAAATTTTTTAGGGGCACTAAAAAAATATGTGATGGCAATAAGGGCAGGAAGAGCAGCTCAACCTAAAGGGTTTAGAGAGTTAGACAAAAAGGGAAGAATATTCCAATTTACTCCTTTCCAAGGTAAACCTGTAATCCAAACCGTGCTTTTTAATGCTGAACTTAATAAAGAGGTTGATGTTAGAAAGTTTGTTCAAGTTGATTCAAACAATTTGAAGTTAGCGTTTATGTCTACCTACAAAGGTGCCGGCACAGGGTTAAACTATTTTGTTGAATACCTCAATGAATCCGGTGGTAGATTCGAGGTTGATTTTGAGCGACTGGTGTTAGTTAATTCTCCCTTCTGGAGCCAAGTTATAAAAGATAGTGCAACCGGCGAAAAAACACTTTATTCGTTAGCTAATTGTCTATCAATAATGAAGCGCATTTCAGATACTTCTGAAGACAAAGCACTTAGCGAATTTGAGGTAAATCTCGTTCATGGTAAAGATTACCGATTCTTGAATTATGAGCATGAGCTTGAGTTACTGAAAGCTATTATGCAAGCCATTGGTCGCATTGAAAGAAAAGATGCGAATATGCTTAGTGAAATATATATGGCATCTGATATTGCTGATATAGCGGCTGTTCAGTTTTCGAGGTTATCTAAAGACCATAAAAATGACATATTTTTCGAAAGTATGTCGTTACTAAATCATCGCTTTAAAACTGAATGTCACGAAAGAAGCCTTGAGGTCGGATTCAAAACACAGTCTGAGAGAGAGGTGTTTGAATTAGAGGTCGAATCATCAGGCGAGCTTTTGAATGAGTTTTTTGAAGTAACAGTCCCCGAGATTATTGAAGACGCCCGAAGAGGTGATGATGATTCTATGGAGTTTAATGAATTATTAAGAAAGATAACGTCTGTCAGTAACCCAGAGAAGTACATTCAACAATTACAAACATCTCAAATAGCAAAAAGTGATAAATTGGTTGCCGCTGCAATTGATAAATTGTACATAACGTTAGACGGAAATAAGCAGAGTTTAAAACTCTGTTACAGCGATAAATCTCCAGAAATATTGACTGATATAGTCAATGGAGATCGCCTATATCGCCCAGAAAAAATGATATCTTTAGACTACACCAGTAAAATGGAATTTACTCAGGATAACCTAGTCACAACGCTCGTTCGTGAAAGTGCATCAATATCCTTAGGTGCTTTCCAAAAGTATGTACCTCACCCAAAATTTATCAAATTGATTAAAGGTAATGTAGGAGAACACTTGTTTTCTTTGCTCCTAGATAAACTTAACGTTACTCCGCTATCTACTCAGGAAGTTATTAAAAGGGTTGGAAAAAGAGCGTATGAGCTTTTTGACTTTTATGCAGAAGTCGAGGGAATGCTGTTATGCATTGACGTTAAAAATTGGTCATCTAGTTTAGATAAAGCAGTGCTTTCTAAAAGTACCCACCAAAAAGCACTATCAAAGGTTAATACTATCTCAGACTATGTTAGCGGTACTTATGACGAAGTTCATTACATCTATGTAAATGGTCGCTTAGAGAATAATTCATTGAACCACGAGCAAGAAGTTGATAACAGCGGGAAACTCTATTATTTGAACCTTTTTAAAGAAGAATCTAGCTATAGACCAAAACACAAAAGAAATGCAGATGGTGAGACCACAGCATATTTTGATGGTAGTCAGCTTAAACAAAGAATTGCACTTAATCGTGTGGTATCAACTTTACTTCAAGGAAATGTGTAATGACTTATCAAAGTACTATTCTTGCCAATAATATGCCAGCAGCATCCACTAATATTATTGATGTTCACGGTGAGCTCAATGAACTTATAGCATCATTATTTCAATCACTTAATAGTGATTTATACATAGGCTGTAAGTCTAAGTCTTTCGTTAAGGAAGAAAAGAGCCAAGCTGAATTTGAGCAAAGAATTCATCGAGAAATAAAAATATCAATTCGCAGAGAATTAGAATTATCTAAGGATAAAAATGTTCAATATGAGATGGTAAAGCTATATAACAATGGCTCGTATGAAGTATATTTTTTCTATTTAACCCATATTTTACCTAACTACGCTGAATTGGTTGAGGAATTATCTCAACTAAGTAAGTCACAAAAAGAGCGTTTGATATCTGGGCTAATTAGCTTGCAGCTTAAGACTGAGTTTATTGAGCAAACCAAGGGTAAATACGAGTTTTCTCCAAGCTTTTATAACGCAGAGCTTTATTTAAGCGTGCAAAGATCTGGTCGAGAGAAAAAGAATGGAACAGCATATTTTGAAGTTCTGAAGCCTGAAATTTATTTTTCGCCTACTCAAGAGTTGTGTTTTGAGTTAAAGAAAAAGGTTTTTAAAACTCAAAAGTTAGAGGCAGTAACAGCAGATCTAGATGAAACCAAAGCGTTATTTAAAAACAAAGAATTTTCCTATCAGGCAAGTAGAGATATTAGCGCCACGAAATTCTCCAAACGCAAGTTTATGTCTTTTGGTGAAAAATATCCTGCTTCAGTTAATTATGCACAAAACCTTATCTCTGACATATTACAAGGCATATTAAATAGACTAGATATAGCATTCGAACCACGCATCTTTAATGCAACGCATGTAACTGATCAATTTTTAGAATCTGAAAAAGAGCATCCCTCAAACATTGTTCTAATAGATAATTTGGGACATGATTTTGACCCAGTGAAAAAAGATAAAGCTTTATCTCAGCTTCATTCAGAGTTCGAGAAAGCTGGTCTGTTAGTTGTTAAGCCTTCATTAGTAATTGAAGATATGTCACCTGATGTAAGTTATATCGTATTAAATGAAGGGGATGGAAATACTAGTATCACTTTATCTTGTGATCCAGATAGGGTGTTTACTGGTTTTTGGGATGCTTATTGCAATACAAGTTTTTCGCAAAAGCAGAACCTTGATTACTATACACGATTAAAAATTGATAAATTTGAATCACAAACGAAGGTTGTTATACAGGGGCTAAACTTTTCTGAATCGGATAAAGAATCGATAGTCAAAGGTGATGAAGAACGCTATGCGATATCCCCCTATAAGTTAGAAAGAATTAAATCAGAACTGTGGTTAAAACAGAGTGTCTTCATTAATCAGCAATTTACAGACATTAACTTGCCTAGTGCAAGCTTAAAGCTTGTTTATGTAAGAAAAACGGCAAGAAGAAAAAATAACTTTTTTGCATCAGTTGTTGAAGTGACGATAAAAGACAATGTATTAAAAATAACAAATAACCAGGTGATTAAATCTGAAGCTAGATTGAAATTAGAGTGTTCTTTTTTTGGAGAACGAAACTTTCACAACGGTAGTTTCTATTTATACGATGAAGATAATGATGTTTTACTTACGTCATATAGCACAATACGTGTGCCTCAAGTTATTGGTAACACCTTAGTTGATTCTATTTCAGTTGCAGAAAGTGATGAACGAACCGTCAATCGACAAAGCAGCATTGAAAGTTCTGTATTGCCTTACTATTTATTGCCGAAAGAACGTAAGCAGTACCATCATGTTTATCTGCAAGAAGCTGGTGCTGACCTATTCTACTTTGTAGCCCAAAAGCAAAGACCTAATCAAGATATAGCAAAGCAAAATCGTATCTATAACTTACTTACCTTCAATAGTAATGGTGACTTGTTGAATGCTTTGGAACAACCAATAACACACTTGTTTTTTAATTCGTTTACCGAAGACATTTTAAAAATAAATGAAGTAAGTAAGAGCTCGCTATTGGAAAAAATTGCCAAGTTATATATCGAAAATTAGTACATTCAGAAGATGTGAACTCTCTTAGTTAGGAATTGTTGTATTTATGAAGAATTGCAGTGGAGCAAAGGAAGTGAAAAAGTATTTACCTACAAAATACTTCTTTGATGAAAAACGTTGGTTAAAGCAAGAGCAATCTTCTGGGCAATATTATCGTCAAAGCGGAGTTGTAATTGGTAATTTATTACGAGACGTTGATGAGGAATTTCAAGGTGTGCTAAATGAACATGGCTCCCTTTCTGAAGTTGAAATTATCGTATTTCAAGCCAATTATACAGCTAAGTTGTTTAAGGATATCGAAAATGGGACTGCGCCAGAGAGTGTAAATCAAATATTTGAAGTGATTAGTGATGGAACAATGCTATTGTTGAAAACTGCGTATTCTGAATTTTCAGGATATAAGCCCCTGTTTGTGTACGAATCTTTGTTAAGGCTTGCATCGGAACGAATTTACTTAGAAGAGAAGTGGAAAAAAGTTGAAAATTCTAGGTTAGCATTAGAAGAGTTTACTGGTGAATTAAAGTTTCGTACTGTTAATAATGAGCTTGATTTTGGAGAAGTTATTGCAATTGAAAGATTCCAAGATCATATGAATCAATTGAACTTTGAGGCAAAACAGGATAGAGACTTTAAAGATAATAGATTGAAGGCTATCCCATCTATTTTGAATATTAGTATGGATGGTATTGGTATAGAGTTTTCAGCTGTAGATCACAATGTAGACAATCAAAGTTACACTTTAATGTGCCAAACAAAGTTTTATTATAAAAAATTTTTGGATGTAAAGTTTAAAAACTATGATGAAATTTCTATTCTGGATTTGAGTGCTTTCTGGTTAGTGTTTTCAAATCTTGCATTAGCATTTCTCAATACACTCAAATCTCATGTTGATAAAGGAATTTATTATGCTTTTTCAAAAAAAGAGCTAATTGATATTCTTGCTTATTGCACAGGTTTTACAGATAAGAAAGCAGAACAATTAATCGAGTTATTTACTAATAAGAAAGAAATGTTAACAGAATCTGATTTGTATATAAGGCCATTGTATCAAATAGATGAAACTATCCACTTGTGTATTCCAACATTACTGACAGGACAGTTTACTAGAGTTGTCGACTATTATGTGAATACAGAAGTAGCGCCAGCAGTTAAGAGCAAGAAAAGTGAAAACAAAGGGAGATTCTTTGAGCTGGATTTTGTTGATACTCTTGAAGAGCAGATTAGAAAGAATAAACTGCTGAAAAACATCTTTTGTAAAGTACTGAATGTAGGGTTTGAACAAAGACCGGGAAAAGACAACGAAGAAATCGATATCATTTTAAGAATAGGGGAAACCTATTTAATAATCGAAGCGAAGTCTTTTACATATCGAATAGGTAGTTCTGGCTTAAAAAATAATATAAAAACAATTACTGAGTCTAATTTAGAAAGAAAAAAACAGTTTTTCATTGATGATTATGAAAGGTTTAAGAAAAGCTATGACCCTACTGCAAATTTCGTATTTGATGAAGCGAAGGTTCTATGTTGCTACTTATCAAGTGCGCCTCATTGTGTTGGAATTCGTTTGAATGGTTATCCAGTAGTGGACCCCTCAATTATCGAAAGATACTTTGGAAACAGTAACTTTGTAATGGTTAATCAAGATAAAGGAATAAAGAACTTTTGCTTTTATAAAAATGAACTTGAAGCAGAGAAAAATCTAAAGAGGTATTTAGATGAACTACCTCAATTAAGCCATTACAGAAATTGTTTTAGTTATGCTCGCTCTAATTTTCAAAGACTTTATAAAGGAAAGAAAGTTATATTTGACGAGCCGTACTTTGATTTTGGTTCTGGTCGCATAGAGGGTGAATTACTTAAAACATGGTCATTAGCAGATAGATGGCATGCAATTAAATAGTTAAGGTTTTTGATAATGTTTATAAAGACTGAGATAACATCCGAGGACGATTTCTATTCCCTAGATAGTTTATCTAAAGAGTTACCATGGTTAGATGATCGAGAGTATCAATCAGGGATCTTAGCGTTGTGGGAAGAGCTCAAAGATGATGAAAGTAAAAAGCTAGTAATTGATTTGCTTAAGCGACTTAAACATTTGAATGACAAATGCATGAACAATAATGCATATAAGATAGTCGACAAAATAAAAGAATGGGAAATTAAAGCAGATAATGTAGTGCTGGTTGCTACATCTGATGGTGATGAAATAGATGGTTCTGTTGCAGGCCTACAATTTTTAAAGAATAAATTAGCTACATTGGAGGGCTGGAGCGAAAAATTACTTTTCTCTAACTTTGAAGCAGCTTTGGACGATATTAAAAGGGGGATCACGGAAGTATTAATTTTTGATGACTTTATAGGTTCTGGAAAAACGATGGTTAATAAGTTGGAAGTGTTTAAAAGTAAGTTAAATGAGTCTGATATTGAAGGTGTTCACTTTCGGATTTTGGGTTTTGCTGCGATGGAACATGGTATTCAACATATTAACGATAATCTAGATTTATCAATATTCTGCCCTGTTACCCTTAAAAAAGGGATTTCGGATTATGAAGCTGAAGAGGCTGATGAATACAAATCTTTAATGGTGGGCTTAGAAAGTAATTTACAAAAGAAATATGAGGGTTTGAAAATTAAAGACTTCTCTTTAGGTTACAAAGAATCAGAAACTCTTTATCAAGTGTATGGCAACAATTGTTCAAATAACGTCTTTCCTTTATTTTGGTGGCCTAAAAAGAAAGGTGGAAAGCCTAGAAATACATTATTTCGGAGGTTAAGGTAATTATGAATCCAATCTCGATTAAATTAGTATTTGATTTAGCTACAGATAAAGAAGAGCATGAACTTTATGAGCTACATAAAAAATACCGTTTAACGCCAACAGAAATTAAAGAAGCAGTGGCGTTTCTAAGTGAACAAAAGGTAATAGATCATAATGGTCGTTTTTTTAAGTTATCTAAAAATCTTACAGGAAGTCAACTGAGTGTCATTTATAATGCGATTGTTGCTAGGAGCTTAGAGCTAGATAAACTTGAAATACAAAAAATTATTGATAAAGCCAAGCCGACAACAGAGTTGTATAAACCTAATTTAGAAATAATAGATGAAACTTTAAGGTTAGACTAATACCGATATACCGTGGTATTGTTAACTGTCGCTTGTTTACTAGCGTTAGGGTGTATTCGCCCTATAGTGGGAGGTTATTTTTAACCTCATACATGAGAAGCTAATTATTATTTCGTAGTAACAAGCGACCATTAAAAATAAGAAGTCAGGTTATAAGTTGTTAAATTCGAGTCAATGGAAGAGTTTTTTAGTCAATGAAGGGATTAGTGTTGAACAATCCGACCTCTTAGCTAATTACACTGAACAATTAACGAGTAGTGGTTTTCCCGTCATCTTTGAGTTAGAGCACTTCGCTGTGTTGCTAGGTGTCGAAAAGAACTACTTATACAGAATGATGTACAAAAGTAGGGAGTTTTATCGTACATTTAAAATTAGCGGTAAAAAGAAAAAAAGATTAATCAATTTCCCATACCCAATCCTTAGTTATGTCCAATCTTGGATTAAAGAGCATATTCTAGAAAATATTGAAGTTAGTGAACAAGCATATGGCTACGTGAAGTCCCGATCAATTCTTGATAATGCTAAATTACATCTTGGCTGTACGCAACTTCTAAAATTAGATTTTAAAGACTTTTTTGGTCATATTAGCATTCATGATGTAAAGCGGGTATTTCGTGATGTTGGCTTCACGCCTAAGTTAAGTTATCAAATGGCAAAAATTTGCAGTGTGAATGGTTGTTTACCTCAAGGTGCTCCTTCAAGCCCTATTCTTAGTAACTTAATTATGAGGAAGTTAGATAATGAGTTAGCACACTTATCTAAATTTCATAATATTAAGTTCAGTCGTTATGCAGATGACTTAGCATTTTCTGGTGAAATAATACCAAGTAGCTTCATAGTAATGATTGTAAAAATTATTGAGAGTAATGGCTTTACTTTGAACCATAAAAAGTTTGCCCATAAAAAATCAGGTCAAAAGAAAATGGTAACAGGTTTGTGCATTACCGGTGATAGAGTAAGAGTTCTAAAAAAAACTCGGAGAGAATTTAGACAAAAACATCATTATCTAATGTTAAACAAAGAAAAGTCATTCAACGGTGATTATGGAGATCTCGACGTTTTATATCTTGACAAAATAATTGGTTTAGGGCGGTTTATCAAGTTCATAGAGCCAAATAATACATTTGTGAGTAAGGCTGTTGAGGATTTAGCTTCACTAAAGAAAGAGCTCTTTTCAATTGTCTAACAATTTGCATTTGCCTCTATTCTTGTAGAATCCAACTAAAGCTTAATTAACCAACTTAATTAATAGCGTTGTTTAAAATTATCAATAGTTTCATGATTAGTTAACCAACTTCCATTAATAGAAAGCGGTGAAAATATCAAAATAAACAACCCCCGAGTTAACCAACCTCATTAATGATCCTCAATTGATAAAAGTCATTATAGTTTGGGAATGAAATTATAGATTGGGAATCCAATCTCTATTCCCAAACAATAATTATTAAAAAGGGTGAGCTGAAGTGGCTCACCTTTTTTTATTTCTAGTCCAATGTTTAGTTATTTTTCAACTTTTGCAACTGGTTCAAGTGACGTCATTTTTAGATAAGTCATACTTTCAATATCTAACTTATCAAAAGGGTATTGGCCTCGAATATTATCATTAAAAACCTTCCCCATTGATGTTGAGTAATACAACTCATCCCATACTAAAATAGGTATATTGTAATAACGATAAACACTTCCTGATTCAAATTTGAGATCAAGAATTTTATTAATCGTTGAATAGCCGATGTGTGAAAAAGCATCTGAATTTACAGGGTGTTGTTCAAATAAGGGGAAAGGAGTTTGGTTTAAAATAGAAGCTTCAATTTTAGCACTTATTGCATTTGCAACTGCATTATTTCTTAGGTATGCAGCAATTAACCCATGACCAGTTGAGTCAAATAAAGACTCAGCAGAATAGTTTGAAGGTAAACTACCAAATAAAATCCTTACGGCTCGTATGACCCAGTCTTCGTCAAGTGTAAGGTGTGAAATGATCTCTTTATATTCCTCCCCCAAACTTCCTCCTATTGAACTTGTTGGTGTTGCTATTGCGGCTAGGCTAACCAGTGGATAATCGGAAGCAAGATACCCGTCGCTATATTGATAAGTAGATATGGTTTCCTCAAAAAGAGCATTGGTGTAAAAGTTACCTTGCGAGTGACCAATAAGAATAATACGGTTGCAAGAATGCATCTGAAATTGAAGTCTTTGAAATGCATTTTTATAGTCTGTCTCGTCAATAATAGAGTAATTTACTTCAGTAAATACATCCTGTAAAACAGACTCAATTTGAGCGATATCTATATCTGATAGTGAGCTAACAGTGCCTCCAATTATTGCAGTTATTATACGATACTCAGGTGAAAATACGGGCAAGTCACTATAATTTTGCTGTGCGACTTCATATATTTGCATAAATATAGCTTCACTTTTATTATCTCCCTGTAGGAAATGCTCCTTTTTTAAATTCAGGTAGGTGAGAATTTTGAAAGTTACCTAATCTATTTAAGTTTGCCCTATATTGCTTGATATTAGTCCACATCCCATTTACATAGAAAATGCGCACATTATCAATATTTCTAGAGCAATACCGATCTTGTGCTTGATAATTACCATTCGCCAAAACTGGAAATATAAGTAAGAGTAAAATATATATAGCTTTCATTTTATGTCCTTCTTAAGGATATTGCAGTCTTGATCAGCACTTCGATGAAAACCGTCATCCCAAGCAATATAGTCACTAATTTTATTTTGGCTTTTTCGGTTAGCGTAAGCTCTATCTATCGTATTAAAGTATAAAACTTCAGGTTCTCTAAAGTGTGGGTGTGAATTTTGTAAATATTGAACACAGTAGCTTATGTTGAGCATATCCAAAATAATCTGCTTACCGATCTCAGTATCTAAATTTGGTATACGGCCCTGCTCTATATCAATAACCAGTTGTAATGTTGAAGCGGCACCTAAACTAAAGGTGATGAGCTGTGGAGAATCAAACTTTTCATACACATAGCGCTCATAATCGTCGCGGATACCGTTGTCATTTTGATCAACACCGTCCAGCGTTTTATAGTCGTCAGGGTGTTCAGGTGGTAAATCTGGGGTTTGGTAAAATAAATCTTTAATTTTTTGCCAACTACTGTGGGGGGCGGGTTCGTTATTCTCATTCCAGTAGCGGGCAAGGTAGTAGTCGGCTCCGTGTTTTACAAGGTTGCCACCTTGATACACTTTGTTTGCTTGCCATTTTTCTATCACAGTATTTTGCAGCCAAATCCAACCATCCCAATGGGGTTGGTTTTCTATCGGTTCAATGCCTTTAACCCAAAAAGCGGCAATAAATAAGCTGTTGTTGTGAGTCACAACATCACCGGCTACATAAATTGAGCTGGCATTCCATTGTGGGTGGTTTGGTTGAATATCGGCTAAATCTGTATTTTTAGATTGTGAGTTAAGCTTAAAAATATTTGTCGCGTAAGCATATGAACAAAAAAGTAACCAAGCAATAATGATGAGTTTAGTCATTGCAAATTCCTTTTGATGAAGTTCCATTACTTTTTTAATTAAGTTCACTTTTTAGGTAAATGCAAGGTGGGAGGATTAAATATTTAAAAGTAATTACTGAATTTGTAGATGTGGATTAATCGGCTAATGAATTTAATATTAGTGTTAAAATCAGCTTTTGTTGGCGCTAAGCTTGCTGGCGCGTGTGGATTTGTAGCCTGGGCTTTAGCCTGAGAACTTAGTATAGCTATGAGGCGACGAATAAGGCATTGGCTAACAGTTTTACTCGCTAACGTGGTGATCCAAATCAGGACGGAGGGTTTCAAACTGAACAGCAACAGGTACATCACTACCTATCAGGGGTAAACAGTCGTAATTACCAGCTTGTGACCCTGTTTGGTTCTTTCTATTTAATCACTAGCAAAATATTACATTAAGTTTTGAGATAGGTTACCGAGCACCTTCGCCGTTTACAGTAATCAAAAAACTGGATTAATTAAGGCGTAATATTCAGCGCAACTGATGCACTTATATCGCGACAATGTTCCGTTTCTATATGTATGGCTATCTGAGGTAATATTTGATTATTTACCGTGCGAACCGCGTGCATCAGGTTCTTTGGTAGTGTAATCAGTACAGTGTTTTCATCATCTTTACCGGGGCTAAGTATGAACTCCTTTTTAACTTCAATTTCTTCAATCTGTGTCACGTGACGGACAATTCTTTTTCTATTAAAGGAACTGTTATCATCATCGGTTGAAAAAACAAAAAATACCTCAAGAACTTCAATACGAGCAACTAGCCTCTTTATCTTTACTGCTTGCGTAGGTGACACTTTGTATTTGGTTTTAATAGTTTGCCCTGGTTTAAAATCTTGGTGATCAACTTTGATTGATATTGGCCCACATCGACTACGATCCAATTCTTTGCGATAGTAAAAATAGGTTTTAGGAACAAAAAACAACCATAAAGCCGTGCATATCCATCCAAAGGTAGATGGAGCCCATAGGCTTGGGATGGCAATCAGGCTTAACAAGATTGAAAACAGTGTTAAGCGAATACGAAACTGAAGCGGTTTAGAATTTCCATGCCCTTCATACACATTTTCCACTTCTGCTGGCTGTTGGGGAGGAAGGCGACGAACTAATTGTGACTCACCTTGCTCATTTTTGGAAAAAAGCCCGTATTCTATTTGGATTGCCCCCGGTGTTTGCGTCGTAAACGTTGGTTTAGAAGGAATTGAAGATTGGTTTGAATAATCAAGTAAATATTTTTTAATAACTTTTTTATCCCAGCCCAGGGGAATATCCGCGTAAGCTATGATATACCAATCTATCGATAATTTATCGCCGTGCCAGGTTATCGGATAGTCATCCATCGCAAACTGAAAGGGGAGGTGATCTAAGGGATCCCCAAAAATAATTATTAAGTTTCAATTACATCACTCACATCCATATTTTTCCAATCGATTTGCACTACTACCTGTACGAAATAGGCTAGTCCTTCCAAATAATCTCGCCGTCGCA
>NZ_JACJFK010000047.1:0-16877 GCF_014164535.1 Pseudoalteromonas sp. SG41-2
TAATTTAAGTTGGTAATGTGATGTAGTATATTTTGAAACTGCTTGGAAGCCATATTGCACCTGCCGTTGTTGGGTTTCAGTACATTAACTATAGTTCACCAACACCGAAAGACAACATAGCCATATATAAACAGTAGTTGTGTTTGGTTTTTTTTCAACAACTCGCGGGATTATTTCTTGTATTTTACAACAACAAAAAAACAACAAATATAAATCCCTTGATTTACATTTAGATACAGAGTTAGACTGAAAGTATTAAAAAACTCGAAGGATTTTCTGTCTGCAACTTGTGGGTTTAGATCCTTTGAATAAGCTGTTATGTATCTAGGGTGAAATATTGAAGTACGGTGCTTGGATTTTACTTTCAATACTTTTTTTCGGGTTAGGTCTCCTGAAGTTAAATCAGGATG
The DNA here is from genome assembly GCF_014164535.1 of Pseudoalteromonas sp. SG41-2. Classification (NCBI taxonomy): domain Bacteria; kingdom Pseudomonadati; phylum Pseudomonadota; class Gammaproteobacteria; order Alteromonadales; family Pseudoalteromonadaceae; genus Pseudoalteromonas; species Pseudoalteromonas sp. SG41-2. The sequence continues at coordinate 411 of NZ_JACJFK010000047.1, forward strand.
AAATTTCCAGAATTGAGCTAATACAAAAAATTGGTTCTATTGAGTCTGTAAGTTGTAATTCGGGAAGTAAAGACGGCTCGCCAACGGTAGTGTTAAAAAACGAGGGAGGCATTTCGTCCTACAAAGTATTGGAAGAGTTTTCGCTGAGAACCAATTGCGATGACAAAAAGCAGAAATTAATCGGTCGCTCCGTAATTGTTTCTGTTTTGCCTAGCGAAACTAACTTTGCCATGGCGTATGAGTTTATTCTTGACGGAACTAAGGTTTATTCTTTGGAAGATGTCGTATCTTCAGATAAAGAAACCGCTTATGCACTATTGATAGTTGCTTTAGTGATGATAGGTTCACTCTTCTTTAATCGGAAAAAAGATACATAACAAACTGTTTAACAAGGACAAAATACAGTTGGCTTTTGCTCCTCCGTCGCTAATTTTAGCCAACTATATTTTGCCCATTAACAGGGCGTTAGTTTTCACAAGTTAGCGAGAGAAGCAGAGAAATATGGATTTATTTAATTTAAAAGGAGTTTACTCGCTTGCCTTGGAGCCAGAAAATCAAATTGATTTTGATTATTGGGCGTCGCAAGAAGGGTTGGTGGACTATCTAGAGGATGAAGCGAAGGATGAATACATTATCATCTATTCTTCCCTACCACACACTTTCATACATTCAGTACTTATTCCCAACGTTGAGCCAAATGATGAAGTACTAATAGATCTCCAAAAGTGGAGTTACGACCCGTTCTCATCATGGGGGCTAACTTGCTCGTCTGATGATGCTTGGATAGAACCTCCTCTTTCTAGCTCGGGGAGTGAAACGCTGAAAACTGGTGAGCAGATCGTATTCGGGCGTTCATTTGAAGGTATCAATAACAATCAAAGTTATTATGAATTAAACCAAAAATTAGCTCATGTACTTGATATCCACTTTGTTCCAGAGCGAAATGCATGGTGCAAGCTGGATGATCATGGGGATATGCTCGATGTATTTAAAATACTCGAAATTGATGACCTTCCAAGGAATGAGACTGGCACAATAATATGCGCGAAGAAGGAAGTGTTAAGCGAGTATTTAGGTGTTGAAAACCTAACTTTAATTAGAATGTTTGATTTTACAAGATATAAGTCTGGTAACTTTTCTGGTTGGGATAATAGTCGCGAGTCCGTGGGTTTTGGAAACTCAGCATCAATTTTTGGTTCCTTATCGATAACTCCAGGGGTAGGAAGTTATTCGAGAGGGTTTCAGCTTATAGAACTTAGTCTCCCTAAAAAGCACATAGTAAACCGTGTTTGGGGTAGGTCTGTTGACGAAGAAACTAAAAAATATTGCTCTTACATTGCCCATGATTGGAAAAATAAGGTCATTACTGAAATATCATGCGATCCTACTTGCTTGTCTAATTATTTCACAAAATCAGATCTTCCCTTCGAGATTACACCTGCGTTTTTTAAACCAGAAGTACTATCTAAATACAAAAGTGATCGAGCAAAATATAAGCTTGATAGTCGCTCTGTAGGTTGTAGAGCTTCATGGCATCTAGAAACTTTCGATATCAATTCTGCTGGGCAGGTTCACACTTATTTAATCTATTTAAGTCGATTGCCATATGAAGAGCAGCTTCATTGGAAACAGTATAACGAGAAACCAAAGGCACCACTTTCAGATCGCGCAATTAAAACAGACTTTGAAGGTCAGTTTTATGAAGAATATGACCCATTGCCAAGCTTAAAGCGCAAATTGGAGAAACTTCATTCTGAAGGTGCGCATTGGTGGGTTCTTCGAGACGAAAACGCTCCAGATAAAGTTCATTACCCTTATACAGACTCCAAAGATGAATGGGCCGAGGAAATATTAAATTTCGATCAGCTGTTAGTAGAAGGTCTCCAAGAAAAGTGGTTACGTAAAAAGGCTAAATCGCTAGGCTGTAAGCCTGATGCTCGGCTTAGGGCATTAAAATTATTGGAGACCATACTTGTCGCTATAGATTTTGAAGAAGACCATGCTAGGGAGATTATGTCTCCTTTTCACGTTGTCCATAATTTGCGCTCAATATTGAAAGGACATACGTCTGGAACAGAAGCGGAAAATGAGCGAAAAAATGCTTTGAAAGAGTATGGTAGTTTCAGAAAACACTTTGAGAAAATTTGCAGTGACTGCGATGAATCGCTTGAGATAATAGCTGAGGCACTTAAGGAAAAATGAGAAATTCCTTGGCTTCAAAAACTAACAAGGCCAGGCAGAGAGATGCCAAAACCGCCGCTCCGCTCTGGTTTTGTCACCCCTGCTGGCGGCGTTAGCATGCAAGGGGAATCGTGAAGCACATTTCATTTTTGGTTGCAGTACTTCTGGTGGGATGCTCCTCTTCTTGGAGTGATGGACCCTATGAAGTTTACTGGATAGACGGTGTTAAAAGTCTTGGCTTTAACGTTGGTGATGGAGCATATATTGGACGTATAGATGAGCCCATGAGTATCAATGCAAATGAAAAATTCATTTCAGTATATGCTTGCCCAGAACAGTCATGTGCTTACTACTACATAGATCGGGAAAAAGACCATAAATTTGCGGATGCTACCGAGTTTGTTTTTGGTCCATACACGAAAGAATCGTTCGTTAAGTTACAAAAGAAATTGATATTGCCAGAGCTAAATGAGTAGTAAAAATGCTAACAAGGCCAGGCACGGCGACGGCGTTTCCAAGAGGTAGCTAGCCAATGGAACTAAGAATAGATAGATTTGTATGGGTGCTAGCATGCAGTTTATGCACTGTTGCTACAGCCTTTCTATTTGTTCCAGATTTGGCCAATATCTATTTTTCATACGGACGTTACTTTGTTTATTTGGCTTTTTTTGTCGGCTTAGTGGCAATTTCTTTAACTTGGTATCGTTCATATAAGTTAAAAGGTTGGCGTAATCACGTAATGGCTTTAATCAAAACGGCTGTTCTTATAGGCATTTTTACTTCAACATTTATAATATTGATTGTTACACATAGTGGTATTTAAAATAAAAACATAACAAACAGCTTCACCGGACTCCGTAATACTTGCACCTTTCCTGCAAAAACACGCAGTAAAGTCGCCAACATATTACGCGCGGTGAGCTGGGCGTTATATGTCCAAGGAGGAACCGAGGTGAGTGATAACCTGTATTTCAAATCAGCGATGTTTAAATCTAATAAGTCTCTTGCTGAGTATGTGTTTTCTGAACTTAAAAAGTTGAATTTTAATCCAGAATCTCCTATCGACAGTGATTATATGTTTAGTATTGCTATGAACATCGACGGAGTGATGGTTGATGTGTACCTCGGTAAAAATGACGAGGAGTCGGAAACTCCTTTATGGCAGGTTTGGCCAGAACAACGCATCTCCTTTTTTAAGAAGTTTTTTGGTAAAGTCAATAAGTCACCTGAAGTGAAAGCAAGACAAGTTATCGAAAACATCGCAAAAAACATTGAGGGCGTTACTGATGTCGCATGGGACATATGACAAGTTAAACCATCGGAAAATCCCTCGCAGGCCAAACAACGGCCTATACGCTCGCGTTTTCCGCTGTTTAAGCGTTAGTTGCATATCATGAATCTAGAGCTGTTCAAATTAACAGAGGATGAGCGGTTATTATTGGTCGAAATGACTGATTTCGGAGTGCCTCTCTATGAGGTTCTTGATGAGTAAAAAAGGACAGGCACATTTTTTTGCAAAAATCATAGTATCAACTACTGTTATTACATACAGTATCTGGTGAAGTTGATATATTATGACTCGCGCAAGAAAAAAGCTTATTGATTTAGCATCGACATCTTAATCTCACGATGCGTGAGAATATGCAAGACGTGCATTCTTGTGTGGTGATGATAAATACACAGGTAAAAACTTTGATCATCGTAGGGAGTGGTTAGTAGAGCGAATTAAGTTATTAAGTAGTGTGTTCGCCATTGAAGTTGCTGCCTACGCGATTATGAGCAATCACTACCACCTTGTTGTGAACGTCAATAGGCGTCAAGCACTTGATTGGTCCGATGATGAAGTAATTAAACGCTGGTATCAGCTTTATAACGGCCACTTTTTAGTCGACCGCCACTTAAAAGGTGGGCAGTTAGATAAGCCAAGTTTGCTCTTTTTTAATGAGATCATCGCTAAATGGCGAGAAAGATTGTATGACATCAGCTGGTATATGAAAAACCTCAATGAGTACATTGCCCGCGAGGCCAATAAAGAAGATAACTGCACGGGTAAATATTATTCGCTGCCGTCCTTGGCGCTCACCCTTCGGGCTGCCTAACGGCCTTTAAATTTGTGGGAAGGACCTTTCCTTTCGATAAAGAGTAATCACAAGCGCTCTTTGATGAAGCTGCACTGCCAGCTGGTATGGCGTATATCGACTTAAACCTAATACGCGCCAAAATAGCTAACACCCCTAAGAATCAACCCACACCAGCGTACAAAAACGTATTGAAAGCGTAACAACAGATAAACAGCCTAAAAATTTATTACGTTTTGCGGGTATGAATGCTTTGGAAGGGGCTTTAAATAAATATCAATTTAGTGAATGCTTAGCCACTTTACTGAAAGTTGATTAACGTTAGTATTTTAAGATTTTATAAAAAGGGTAGGCAAGTTGGCTATCCTTTTTTTGTGGTAGAGGTGATAATAATTTTAGTCTTGCTAATTTATCATCAACCTCCATATCTATAAAACCGTAAGGTGGTTTTTTTATGCCAACACGCTACAAAAAAGGAGATAACAATCGTTCGAAAAAAAAACAAACCTAGTTATATCGAGCCTGATGAATGTATCCAAGTCAGAGGTGCACGGGTTCACAACTTAAAAAACATCAATGTTGATTTGCCCCGTAATGCCTTGGTGGTTTTTACTGGTATTTCTGGCTCAGGAAAGTCGTCATTGGCCTTTGGCACTTTGTTTGCTGAATCTCAGCGTCGTTACCTAGATTCTGTTTCGCCTTATGCCCGTCGCTTGATTGATCAAGTAGAGGAGCCAGATGTTGATTCAATCGAAGGGTTACCGCCAGCAGTAGCACTGCAACAGCAGCGAGGAACTCCATCGGTGCGTTCATCTGTTGGTAGTGTTACCACGATTTCTAATGGCTTGCGCATGCTTTATTCCCGTGCAGGGCAATATCCAACAGGTCAAAATATACTTTACGCTGACGCCTTCTCGCCAAATACCCCAGAGGGCGCTTGTGAGCGATGCCATGGTATAGGTCGTGTATTTGAAGTGACAGAGAAGTCGTTGGTACCAGATGACAGCAAGACCATTAGGGAACGCGCTATCGCGGCATGGCCGCCAGCATGGCAAGGGCAAAACTTATTGCGTATTTTGATTGCATTGGGCCATGAAGTTGATATTCCCTGGAAAAAATTGCCGCAAAAAACGCGGGATTGGATCTTGTTTACCGATGAAACCCCTGAAGTGCCGGTTTATCGAGACTACAATATTAGCCAAATACGAGAGGCAATTGATAAAGGGGAAAAGCCCAATTACATGGGGACCTATACAAGCGCCAAGCGTTTTATTTTGCAGTCATTTGCTACTACGCAAAGCCCGCGCACCAAAAAGCGGGTGTCGCAGTTTATGCAGATTTCTCAATGCCCCGAATGTCAGGGGAAAAAACTCAAACAAGCGTCACTGTCGGTTAAATTTGCTGGACTTGATATTGGTGAATTGTCGCAATTGACGCTGACTGAGTTGGCGTTGCGGTTAAAGGATACTGCTAATAGCAAGCCCGACGATAACACCGTTAATCGAGAAAAAGCCATCGTCGCACAGCGCATTGCCAGCGATATTCTTACTCGTGTTGAAGCGCTTACTCGACTTGGTTTGGGTTATTTGTCGCTTGAACGTGGTACGCCCACGTTATCTCCGGGCGAACTACAGCGCCTGCGCCTTGCAACGCAGATCCGCTCTCAATTATTTGGTGTCGTTTACGTATTAGACGAACCCTCAGCCGGTCTGCATCCCGCTGATACTCAAGCATTGCTAGGTGCCTTAGATGAATTAATCGCAACGGGTAATTCAGTATTTGTGGTAGAGCATGATGTTAGCGTTATTCGCCATGCAGATTGGATTGTTGATGTAGGTCCCAATGCTGGAACCCATGGCGGAGAAATTATTTACAGTGGTCCGCTTGAGGGCTTGCGCGAGATAACCGAGTCTCACACTGGTCGATTTGTGTTTAATAAAGATAACAGTGCAGCACATAGGCCAAGACAGCCGAATGCTTGGCTCAAATTAGTTCAGGTTAAGCGAAACAACTTGAAGAATATCGACATTGAGTTTCCGCTAGGGCTTATGACTAGCGTTACCGGTGTCTCGGGTTCGGGAAAATCGAGTTTAGTCAGTCAGGCGCTGGTGGAGCTTGTGTCTGATGCCCTTGGTCAGCAAAATACCGTCGAGGCACCCAATGATGAGACTGATTTACTTGAGGAAGAATTAGAAATCGCCACCAGCGGTAAAATTGTTGATGGCATACAGCACATCCGACGTTTAGTGACCGTGGATCAGAAAGCTATTGGCCGAACACCACGCTCAAACCTTGCCACTTACACCGGTTTGTTTGACCATGTACGTAAGCTATTCGCCGCCACACCCAAAGCAAAAGCGAGGCGCTACGACGCAGGGCGTTTTTCGTTTAATGTGGCAAAGGGGCGTTGTTCGAATTGTGAAGGCGTAGGATTTGTGAGTGTCGAATTGTTGTTTTTGCCTAGTGTTTATTCGCCTTGTCAGGTATGTCAAGGGCAGCGTTACAATGACGAAACGCTCGATATTACTTATCGAGATAAAAATATCGCTGAAGTGCTTTATTTAACCGTCGAAACAGCTCGTGAATTTTTTATGGATGAGCCTTTAATAGCACGCGCTTTGGATGCCTTGTTGCAAGTGGGGCTCGGCTACTTAAGGCTTGGTCAGCCTGCTACCGAATTATCGGGCGGTGAAGCGCAACGGATAAAATTAGCTACTGAGTTGCAACGAACGCAACGCGGTGACACCTTGTATATTCTCGATGAACCAACTAATGGCCTTCATCCCGCAGATGTCGCTATGTTGATGTTGCAATTAAATGGTCTGGTAGACGCAGGTAACACCGTAATCATGGTTGAACACGATATGCAGGTCGCGAGCCATAGCGACTGGGTCATTGATATTGGTCCTGGTGCGGGCGATGAAGGTGGGAGTATTGTTGCTCAAGGACCACCGGCCAATGTCGCTAAGTCAAAGGCCAGCCAAACAGCACCCTTTTTGTCGCCTTAGCATTAGTCTGACTTTAGGTTATCGACGTTTTTTTTACTTAAGTTGGTGATTAATTGCGATGTTGCGCTGCCCCGTATACCACCATAAATAGGCATGGTGTTTTCGGGCGGCGCTGGACGCGACATCAAAGTGGGTATTATCAGTCAAAATACCATGGTTGGGGTTAAAACCTAACCAACCTGTACCAGGTAAAAAACCTCTGCCAAGCGTGCAGTTCATCGAAGGGGTTTCCATATCAAAATAGAAATAGCCGCTGACAAAACGCACGGCAATGCCAAAATGGCGCAGCAGATTAATTTGCATCTAAGACAATTCACTACAAGATCCTTTGTTAATTTTAAAGGTTTCATTAGCGGGTAATGGTGGGCTATCTTCGCGATATTCAATACTAAAATCTTGGTGTATCTAGGTGATATAGAGCTTGAACGTCTCACTAAAAATCAGTGATATCTACTCAAAAAAGCTTCTGTACTAGTACAAAAGCTTTTCTTATTAAGATAAATTGAATCGACCTAAGCTGAAAATTCGATAAAGGTTTATCAAGCAAGCTTTAATCATTATGGGGTGAGCTGGTCACAGACTTCAAATGTGTGCTCAACAACATCATTTGAGTTAGCACGTAAATCTAATTGCCATTCTTCCTTATGATCATAATCTCCTTTTTCGGTGTTTTTTATCCAAGTAACAGGATAATCATCTGGTTCTACACGATATAAAAAAGGTGCAAGTATTGAAAAATCTTTGGTTTTGCCAATAGTGATTGTTTGATTGTCAGAAACGGACTGATCTAATTCTCCCCCTTCTAACGTGAAATCTAATGAGTTAAATTTAAGCTTAAGCTCAGTAGGGCCGCTATACCCTTCACAAGCTGTCAAACCAATACGGACATTTTGCTTAATAAGTGCTGTTTTTGTACCTAAATCAATAGTGAAGTGGTTGGTAGTTACCTGCAGCTCTCTCACAACGGTAGCAGATCTAAATGGAGAGCTAAAACCCATAATGCTAAATTTCTTCTCTACTCCTACGCCTATTACTGCTTGATAATAGCCATTATCATCCGTAGAGAAATATAAACTGTCTATTATTGCTTCACTTGAAAACAGATCGACATTAGCAAGGCCGCGCCCTAAAGCATCAACCAGACGACCGCTAACACTACCAAGCCAGCTAACATCATGCAGAGAAACAGCAATTAAAAGGTGTTTTACAACCGTATTACCTGCATCGTCCGTTACACTAACCGAAGCAGTATAAGTACCAAGGGTTAGTGGCGTAAATGAGGTTATCGCTTCAGTGGTATTCGCTAGAATTGAATTACTAAGTCTTGGTTTACTCAACAATAAGCAAGACATCCAGCCTAAAATTTGGTCATTGTATTTCTCTGTGTGCGTATGCAGTGATGAGTAATCACACGCACTTAGCACTTAAGTTGATGATAAAAAGCAAATAGACTTAATGACAAAGCTATAATTCTACGCTGGCATAAGCTGTGTAAAGCTACGTTATTGACGAAAAAGTATTTGCAATGGGTAAAATTGAGTAAAACAGAGCTCACCTTTTTGAATCAAACGGTTGAGCAATACCAAGGGAGTTTAAGTAGCATTAGCTGGTTTATGCGCTTATTAATTTTAAGTTATTTGTATTTTTAAGTGTCTGTTTTTTCAAAATACGCAATTAGGCGCTCGAGTAACTTTCTAATCGCTATAGATTGGTGTTTGCGAGAACGGTATATGGCGTAAATACCTAAGGACGCTGGCTCATAGTTGGGGAGCACATGAACCAGCTTTTTATCATTGATCAACTGTTGTACGGCATGTTTAGGTTGTAAAGATATACCGCGTCCTTTGAGTGCTGATTGAAGTAAGAGCATTGATTCATTCGCACTGAAGTTGCCAGCGACTGAAGTAACAACCGCGAGTTCTTCTTTGCTGAAATGCCACAAACTTTTTCCAAAATTAGAATAAATTAAGCAATTATGTTTGGCCAAATCATCAGGGTAAACAGGGTAACCAAAACGATTTAGGTAATCTTCGGTGGCGCATAACACTGAGCGGCAACGACCCAGCGGGCGTGCAATGATATTGGGGTCTAAGTCGTTGGTAATACGTATTGCTAGATCGATTCTATCTTCAACTAAATTAGTTACTTGGTTACTGATATGAATATCTATATGTACTTTGGGATACTCATCTAAAAACTGATCAATTACTGCTGGCAATAAATTAGCGGCGACAAATTGAGAGCAAGAAATACGGATCGACCCTTCAGGTTGTGCGACATGATCTTGCTCTAAAGGGATAGACACTTGTTTGGCTAAATCTAATAACGACAGACAATTTACAAAAGCTTTTTCACCTGCGGCGGTGAGCGTGAGTTTACGCGTAGAGCGATGTAATAACTGACTATTCGCCCAACTTTCCATTTCGCTTAAGTACCTAGTTACCATCGAGCGCGACATATCTAACGAATGCGCTGCGCTGACCATACTACCTTGCTCGACAATTCTAACAAAGACTTGAGCTGCGGTGATCCTGTCCATTTTATTTCCTATATGTTCGATATATGCAATTAACTATTGCCTGTTGTGATGTTTATTGCAACATATTTGCAATTTATACTTGTTTCATAAATTTAATACTGCTGACAGGAAAATAAAATGAAGACCTTGCATTTCATTATGGACCCGCAGTGTGGTTGGTGTTATGCCGTCGCACCGCTGATTGATGAACTCACTCAATTAACAACAATAGATATTAAGCTGTATGGCGGCGGCTTATTTTCAGGGGCTAATAAACGTCAGTTATCAGCTGATTTTCATCAGCAAATAATCGCCATGGATAACAGGATCACGAGTTTAACGGGGCAAGTATTTAGTCCAACTTATTATGAAACGCTATTAGATGATAAGCAGCGAATTTTAGATTCAGATACGCCGATCACGGCGCTACTAGCTGGTGGATCTTTAGGTCTTAATACTGTTGCCATGCTGCATAGAATGCAAGTTGATCAATTTGTACTTGGCCGTTCTCAGTCTGATATAGCTAATTTAGCTAACATAGCCACTCAACTTGGTGCTAGCTCTAGGGCTTTTTTAAATGCGTTTGACCTTTTTAGTGGCGAAAAAACGCAGCAGCAAATAATTAAAGCGCGGCAGATGTTGAATTTAGTTGGCGGTAGTGGGTTTCCAACACTTGCGTTTGAGCACGGCGATGGCGCATTTACTAAATTAGACCACTCGCGTTATTACGGTCAGCCACAGCAGTGGTTAGCTTATGTAAAACAATTAATTAGTACGATTGATTAACCAATAATTTTACACGTTTAAAAACACCCAATTTACTCGCTAAATGAGCGACATTTTAGAGGCTACTATGACATTTTTATCTAAATTAATTCAGGCAAGCACGCTTGCTACAATGATGGCAGTATCTGCCAATGCAGTTAGTGCAACACTTGAAACCAGTGTGTTTAATCCACAACAAAAAAGCACGTTCCCAGTTAGTTCGGTGTTGATCAGCGGTCCAACCGAAGCGATTTTAGTTGATGCGCAATTTCAGCGCAATGATGCACAATCAGTGGTTGAGTTGATTAAAAAATCAGGTAAAAAATTAACCACTATTTATATTAGTCATGGTGATCCTGACTATTATTTTGGCTTAGACGTGATCACCGAGGCCTATCCTGATGCTAAGGTATTATCAACTGCTAAAACCCGAGATTATATTAAAGCGTCAATGGCGCCTAAAAAGGCTTATTGGGGGCCAATTCTTAAAGAAAACGCACCGCAAAAACTAGTTTTGCCAGAAGTATTGCAAGGCGACACCTTATTGGTTGATGGTGAAAAAGTGAATATTGTTGGTCTTGACGGTCATGATCCAAAACATACTTTTGTATGGATCCCTTCGACTAAAACTATGTTGGGTGGTGTTGTGGTATTTAACAACATGCATGTTTTTTTAGCAGATACGCAAACACCTGAATCACGTCAAAGTTGGTATAAAACCCTTGATGTTATTGAGCAGCTGCATCCTAAAACTGTGATCTCTGGTCATATGTTAGGTGATAAGCCATTGACTATTGAAGCGGTGCACTTTACTCGCAAATACATTCAAGACTTTGAAGCTGCAGCCAAGTCTTCAGCTAATTCAAGTGAATTGATGAGTAAAATGAAAGCAAGCTATCCAAATATTGGCGGCGATAGCGTATTGGCGTTAAGTGCCAAAGTTATTATGGGCGAGATGCCTTGGGGCTAATTACTACAGCTTAAATTTATTTATGGCTTTTCAAGCCGCTTGCAGTTTGAAAGGTCCGTTCAACTCTTTGTACAGGCTTCATTTCATGGGGGGAATTCAGCGAGTAATCACGATAGTAATGGCTTTGGCTATGCTTCAAGCATGCAGTACCACTGCCAAAATATCGTCATTAGAACATTACAATAGTTTTAATCTGGAGACTAAATCGATGACCAATCTTGATATTGTAAAAAGTACTTATGAAGGTAAGACCTCAGAAGAAAACGGTAAAAACCTCAAGCGTTATATAACAAACGAAACACAATGGACGGAAGCCGCTGGTTTTCCATATGCCGGAACCTACCAAGGCTTTGATGAAATTGAAAAAAATGTATTTGTACGGTTAGGCAGTGAATGGAATGGTTATAATTTTGCGGTAGAAGACTATGTTGCTGCTGGCGACAAGGTGTTTGCTTATGGTAGCTATAGCGGAACCAATAAAGCCACAGGCAAATTTTTTAAGGCCAGAGTCGCCCATTTATGGATACTCAAAGAGGGTAAGATCATCAGTTTTGAACAATTTGTTGATAGTAAAACCGTTAGCGATGTCATGTAAAAAAGTAGTTTTTTAATAACAACTACAAGTATGTTGTAGGTGCGCTTTTATTTCGTACTCTCGTGCATAAAAAAAGCGTTGCCAATCGGCAACGCTTAAGTTCAACTCTGTAGCACCTAGCACCGATTATTTAGTCAAATAATCCAGCACCACTTGATGATGGTCTTTGGTTTTAAATTTATCGAAAAAGTGCTTTATTGTTCCGTCTTGGCCGATCAAGAAGCTTAAACGGTGCTGGTTTACACCCCAATTAAAGTGCACATTTAATTGAGAATAAAAGTCTGTAGCTTTGTTCGTTGGGTGTGCAATTAAAATTCTGCACATAAAATAACCTCACCAATCTTCCTGTCTACATGACATAAGTCCTGAAGCCTTACTAGAAAGCAACTCTACTCCAAATCCGAGTGAAGAATAGAAAAAAGCTATTTTTTTAATTTCCCTAGAGTGAAGTGATATTTTTTTTGGAATTTGATAATCTATAGAGATAAAAGGAATTATTTATAAGACCATAACTTGTACTATCTAACAAAGTTTATATCGGAGTTTCATTCCATTATTGGCCATACATATGCAATAATCGCTGGCTTCGTAGCTATTGGTATCCCACTTTCAATCCAGTTTTCAGCCCAATACTCTGATAAACACGACAATGCCTTATTATCAACACGATTAACAAGAGGGAAATGGGTAAACCCTAAATCTATATTGTGTCTGTCTTTTGTGTACATAGCTATAAGCCTATATTACTTAAGCTTTGCCTCAGATGAGTATTCTTTTTTATACGTCAACAATATGCATTTACTGTGTATAAAACTCTTAATCCCAATACTATTTATTGCATTAATGTGGTTTACTTTTTACTTCTATTGGCGACTTTTTAATAATATCACTATTAAATCTAGCAATCAGATTCAAAACTATTTACAAATAGATAGGAAGCCTTCAACTAGCAGATTGGCAAAACTTTTAAAGCCACAGTCCAATAATAGAAGTGATCTAGCAGAGATTGATAGCATAAATGCAGGGCTGGAACTGTTAATTTATAACATAGAACAACGTAGCTGGGACCTTGATTTTAAAGAGATTTTATATCAATTTCATGCAGCTATCAAACTTAGGTTTGATAGTAGAAGGCAAACCGAAACGATCAAACTCTCCACTAATGATTTAGCTGTTATAAAAAATTATTGGAACACACTATTAAGACTTGTTAGACATGCAAGGAAAAACGAAGATATTTCAATGTCTTTTCATACTCAACGTCTAATAGCTGATGTCATGTCTTGGATTGTGTACCACCCAGAGCGCCAATTAATTTCATCAGATTCATTACGAGATGAATCAACCTCAAAAATAAGTTGGATACTGGATCTATATGAGTTAGCCCGTTGGCAAGGTTATCAGACAACAAACGGTATTGATTTAATCCTTGAATGTGAATGGTTTCATAACCTATTTTACGCATCAGATGATCTTGATTTAAAAACTTCAACAAAGGGCCTACAGGAGTTTCATAAACTAGCCATAGATATTTTTGACATAATATCTAAATCTCATCCGCATAAGGTTCTTTCTTTTATAAAAAACATATCACAAGCCGTGAGTTTTGGACAAGAGCAGCAACACTACTTCGTCCATACGCCAGATGTAGAAACACAATGGCTAAGAAACTTTTGGCTAGACTTTAACAGAACAACTTTTAGGATAGATAGTGTTGGTGAAATAGTGGATAAAATAAATTCATTATCTAACGGTAAAGCTTTCACAAAGTATAATAACTGCTCAACATCAAAACCACTCAATGAACTACAGCTAAAAAATGCACTATCAGCTATAAAACTTGACGAGATATTTGAATGTATACACTTTAAGCTTGTTAAAAGAATGGGGTGGGACGTCACTGCAAGATTAGCATATTATGAAAGGTGGGCTGAGTTTTATTCATGCTTGTATTGGAAGCAACCAAAGGAAGCTGATGCAAATTACTGTGGAGAAACGCTTTTAGCACATACTTCAAATGAACTAGTAAACCTTATCTTTACTGATTATCAGCAAATTGAACACTACTGGAGATTCAAAGAAAGGCATGCAATAAAAACTTATGCATACAGAGCCTTCTTGTTTCAATTATGCTTTTTTGCTGAGCAAGGTGAAGAGCCTAAGCTAGTTTATAATTCGGGCCCGTTTGACGCGCTTACTACTCAACTTGATATTTTAGAGTCTCTTCTGAAACAAGAGCGGTTTATTAGGAGCTTAAGAAGTTGGAACCCTCATGTTACTAATGTTTGTGTCAACCTTAGAGCCTCTATTAAAAACTTAGAAAAGCGGAAACTTAGATTAAATACTCACTCTAAGATTGATGAACAAAAATGGCGAGCATTTCAAGAGTCTATTGAAAAAAGCTGGGATAATATTTTTAGTTTAGCTGGCGTAATAGATGTTAGCTATAGCCATAAGATAGCCAAGAACAGAGTTATGCTTTCAAAATATCCAGCTGAGAGAGAAGGCTTAATAACAGGCAATAAATTTAATGCATACTCACCATACATGAGTAGAGTAATTCACTCTGAGTTTATTCATACACTATACGAAGCATGCTTATCTTTTGTCACAGAACAAAAGCAGAAAAAAATTTCGCTGCCCAAAGAAACTCCTGCTCTATATTTTTCACCACAAAAGAACTTGCAACAACTTGGGTTTAAACGTAGCGGCCCAAAGTATTGGGAAAATGAAAAACTTAAAAATATTTTGGCAATTAGTGCTGATAGTCATCTGTTAGTAGATTGCTCGAAAGTAAAGCTTAAAATAACAAAAAATCTTTGCTCACAAGGGCATTCCCCATTATTTATATCATTAAATGACTTAAATGAGCCTATGGTGCAAATTAAAACCGAAATGTATTTCGATTTAGAAGTTTTAGAAGATGGAGCCTTCACTTTTGAGGGCTCCTATAAAACTTAGCGAGTCGCCATGACAAATAGGCTGTATAAGGGTTATCCCTGCACGTGGTGCCTGTCTGAGGTTTAATTTTGTAGAAGCTAAAATAGCAACTTTAAGTGCAGGGTTTGTATTAACAAAACTCCACCCCTTATCATCTACAATACAAGCTGCTTTTGTATTTAAAGGATGACCTAATAGTGCTGAACAGCAAAATGCGGTAGCTTCTTCGTGGCTGTCGGCCTCAATTTTTATTAATGTAGCCTGATTTTCAATTAATTCTATGAAAGCTTTATTTGCTTGCTCTCTATCTTGCTGAATAGCATTGATAGAGATTTGAGGTGAAGATTGCTTACTCCAATTAGCCCAATAGCTTTTAACAGATTCAATTCCTGAGCCTACAATACCAATAAGTTCACTAAACTCTAATGCTACAGCCGGTGCATTCTCAAACCAAACTTCCAAGTCATCAGCATCTAGCACCTTAATTTCTTTCCAACTACCATCGTTCTTTTTTTCGTTAAGCCAGTTTTCTTTTTTATGCCAACGGTAAGGGGTAATAAAAATGAAGCTGTTAGAACGTTGAAATTCTTCGTTAAATTCTTCTGTTCGTTTGTTAAAGTCACTGTTAGCTTTTGATGCAATATTTGTATTACATCCCATTTCCCAAACTGATTTACCTTCTGGAACCCAAGCGCTAGTATCACTACATGTGATTTGCCCATCCCAACCTGTTCGATAAACCGAATCGCCTCCAGGCATTACAAGTTCTGACAGGGAGTTAGTTGCCGATATTAGTTTTCTAATAAATATCTGCGTATTCTCATGACTTTGATCACCGATTCTCATCAGCTTTGATCACTTGATTTATCATTTTGTAGAGCCGTTTTTAAATTAGCTTAACTGATCATCATCAGTCAATTTATTTAACTGTTTTCGTATCGATTCTCCTTTTAAGTTCAACTTAATTGAACCATGAATTAGCCTATCTAAAATGGCGTCAGCATGGGTTGATTCTCCTATCATTTCATGCCAGTTTTCCTGTGGTAGCTGGCTTATAATTATGTGTGATTTATACCCATACCGCGCATCGATTAATTCGAGTAAGTCACCTCGTTGCTGTGCACTCAGTGGTTCAAGCCCCCAGTCGTCTAAGATCAGTAGATCATACTTTATTAACTTCGCCAGTAATTTCCGGTAACTACCATCTGCTTGTGCTAGAAACAGGCTTTCGAGTAGTTCTTTTAATCGAATATAGTAAACACTTTTTCCTTGTAGGCAGTGCTCATGTCCTAAGGCACACGCAAGGTATGTTTTTCCACAGCCTGTTGCCCCAGTGATTAAGATATTTTGATGTAAGTTTAGCCAGCTATTTTGGCTTAAGTTACGTATCTGTGCTTTTTCTATATTACGTG
>NZ_JACJFK010000048.1:0-16372 GCF_014164535.1 Pseudoalteromonas sp. SG41-2
TATCAGCTATCAGCTATCAGCTATCAGCTATCAGCTATCAGCTATCAAATTTTATTTTTGACTTTAGGGCTGTCAACATTTTTGATAACTCAATGGTTTCATTTATCCACTGGGCGCCGATATTTTTATCTATATAACTAATGTCTATACCAATATAAATCTGTGTTCTAGCTTCCGCTAAAGAAGATCTAGATATATCTAAAAATCTAAGCCGCTCTTTATTGCTTTCACGAGTCATCCCCTCAGCTATATTACTAGGCACTGATAGGCTGGAGCGTGTTAATTGATCCCTAAAACCAAAATCTTTAAGGTATGCTGTCTTTTTATATACATCAGCACTCAATCGTGCGGCACGCTTCCATACTTCTAACTTTTCGAAATTCATTCAGTTACTCTTTTAAAGTGTTTTAAAAACTTATAGGTACAAAACATTTAAAAAGCAAATAACCTCTGTGATCTGACGGCTGACGGCTGACGGCTCGAAACTTAGCTCTTCCCTAGAACCTATTACTTGCTCGCTAACCCAAACACTTCTTTCATAACTTGGGTTGTTTTAGCTATTTCATCTTCTGTAAGGGTCGGATGGACTAAAAACATGATTGACGTTTCACCTAGTTCAACTGCATTTGGTAGGCGTGTTTCTGGGCGCCATGGGGTGTTGTCAAAAGCTTTTTCTAAATACACTTCTGAGCAGCTCCCCTGAAAACACGGTACACCACGCTCTACAATTGCATTAACTATACGGTCGCGATCCCAACCAGAGGCCAATTGTTCAGGCTTAATAAACATATAATGCTTATATTCAGCGTGTTCAATGTATTCAGGAACCTCAACTAAACGGATACAATCAAAGCCAGTTGCGGCTTGGTCAAGTTGTGCGCCATACGTTTGGCGTTTTGCAGTCCACTCTGTCATACGAGTTAGTTGAATACGGCCAAGTACGGCTTGCATTTCGGTCATGCGCCAGTTAGTACCAAAGCTTTCGTGTAACCATCTAAACCCCGGTGGGTGTTCGCGGTTATAAATTGCATCAAAGCTTTTACCGTGGTCTTTATAGCTCCACATAGTTGACCATAACTCTTTAGAATTAGTGGTTACCATGCCGCCTTCGCCGCCAGTGGTCATAATTTTATCTTGGCAAAAGCTCCACGCACCAACATGGCCAATACTGCCAACAGATTTGCCTTTATATTTAGCACCATGTGCCTGCGCGCAGTCTTCAATCACATAAAAACCATGCTCTTCACTCAGCGCCATTATTTCGTCCATCTCAGCAGGCATACCTGCTAAATGCACAACAATCACGGCTTTCGTTTTTGGTGTAAGTACCGCTTTAATACTTGCAGCTGTAATGGCTTGGCTATTTAAATCAACATCAGCAAATACAGGTGCTGCGCCAGCAGTTACAATACTTGAGGCAGACGCTAAAAAAGTTCGCGGCGTAGTAATAACTTCATCGCCAGTACCCACATTTAACGCTTTAAGCGCTATATCAAGCGCTAAAGTGCCATTACCAAGTGCGATTGCATACTCGCTACCTGCCCAAGAGGCAAATTCTTTTTCAAATTCGCGGCCTTCAGTACCCGTCCAGTAGTTAACTTTATTTGACAAAACTACGCGACTTACAGCATCAGCCTCATCAGTAGTGAAGCTAGGCCAAGGAGAAAATGGGGTATTTAACATGATGTTCCTATTAATTTCATATAGAAATGAGTGTCTAATTTATCTTGGTACTGCAGGAGAGCCAAATGCAGTAACATTATCAGGTATATTTTTTAAAACTGTACTACCAGCACCAATCAAACAATTGTTACCAATTGACACTAACTGTTTTACTTGGCTACCAATACCAACCCAGCTTTTACTACCCACAATAACACCGCCAGCTAAAGCGACATTCGGGCAAATATGGGCAAAATCATCAATAATGCAATCATGCTCAACAACAGCTCCGGTGTTGATAATACAACCAGCACCCACTTTGGCAAATGCATTAATTACAACACCCGCAAAAACTACGGTGCCCTGTGCTATTGCTGCATATTTACTTATCACTGCTGTTGGATGAATCAAAGTAATAAGATTAAAATTATTTTGTTGTAATAATTTTATTTTTTGCTGGCGAATTTCGTTATTTCCAATTGCAACAACTACATCATTACTACACGTGGGGCTTTGATTTTTTAGCGCAATTAAATCAGCGCAAGTACCATATATTGGCCAATGCTCAATGTGGGTTTTGCTAGGGTAGGCATCATCATAAAATTTAACAGTAAAGCCAAGCAGCTCGGCAATATCGGCAATAACCTTACCATGGCCGCTTGCGCCAACTATGGCTAACTGTTTAGTCATTATTAGAACCTTTAAACGGCTCAATCGTTACATGCCCGTCAGCACTTATGCCTTCACGAACAAAAACTTTTTTTACGGTGAGTAATAATATTTTGAAGTCGAGCAACAAGCTTTGGTTATCAACATACCAAACATCAAATTTAAACTTTTGATCCCAACTAATTGCATTACGACCATTTACTTGTGCCCAACCAGTAATTCCAGGTCGTACATTATGGCGACGCGCTTGCTCAGCACTATAAAGCGGTAAATATTGCACAAGCAGTGGCCTTGGCCCTACTAAGCTCATATCGCCTTTTAATACGTTAAATAAACCAGGCAATTCATCTAAACTTGTAGATCGCAAAAATGCGCCAAATTTAGTCATACGCTCATTATCTGGCAGCAAGTTCCCCTGCTTATCTTTACCATCAAGCATGGTTCTAAACTTCATCATTTTAAAAATTTTACCATTCAAACCAGGGCGATCTTGAGTAAATAAAATAGGCGAGCCCAATTTAAAACGAATAAGCACAGCAACAATAATAATTACAGGTAATAAAGTTAGTATTGCACACAGAGCAACTAAAAAATCAAATAGGCGCTTCATTTAACAGCTCCAGTAACCCAAGTTACCCACTTATCAGCTAAGTTATGGCGATTAAAATCACGCTTAGCCAAAGCTTGTGCTTTTTGTCCCATTTCAGGTAATGACTCTTTATTATCTGCAGCATCTTCTAACGCATCAGCAAATGCTTGTGCGTTGTCAGGCTCAATTGCATAACCACAATTATTATCGTTAATCATTCCCGCTAGCCAACCAGGATAATTATTCAAAACAGGTAAGCCTGCAGAAATATAATCAAAGAATTTATTTGGTGACGTGCCATAATAAAAAGCCGGAATATTGGCTAATAACTGTAAGCCAATATCAGCTCCTTTCATCAGCTCAGCTAATTTGCTTTTATTAACAGGTGGGTGGAATATTACATTATCCAACCCTTCTTTCTTAGCTCTTACTTGCAAGCTTTCTTTCAACTTACCTTGGCCAACTAAAACTAATTTAATGTCGTCTCGTCCACGTTTTTTTAATTCACTGGCAGCATCTAAAGCAGCATCTAGGCCATTGGCCTGTCCATGAGTACCGGTAAAAACAGCCATTAAATCTGTATCAGCAACACCATCAGGTCGCCAAGGAGTAACATCTTCAGCAAATATTGTTAAATCACAGCCATTTGGTACTATTTCAACTTTACTGGCTTTTACACCACGTTTTTTAATACCTTCGACAATCCCAGGTGATAAACCAATACAACGGTGAGCTGAACGGTAAGAACACCATTCTAGAGCAGACATAGCCGCTAATACGATTGGGTTTGTAATTACCCCCATTTCTTTTGGTAACTCAGGCCATAAATCACGAACTTCAAACACAAAAGGCTTACCTCTAAACCAGCGCGCAAATATACCTGGTATACCAGCTGTTAAAGGCGTTGTCGTTGCAAAAACCACATCGTATTTATGAGTTAACGCAATGCCAATACTTTTAATTGCAAACTTTAAAAAAGTACCTGCACGCTTAACCAAACTATCAGCATTTGAATAGGCTAAATCAAACTCAATAATATGAATACCATCCACTACACCTTCTCTTCGGCCTTTTATAAAGTCTGGAGTTAAGCCAGTTTCGCCTCCCCCATAACTACCGCAAACCATAGTAACGTGGTGACCATGTTTAAGTAAACGCTGCGCCATTTCATAAGAGCGTATGCCTGTAGAGCCGCTTGGCGTAGAAAAATGCTGGTGAAAATATAAAACATTCATAATTAAAACTTTACTTCCGTGGTAAGTATTCCAGGCTTATTAACTTCGATTTCGAGTACTGGAATTTCAGATTCTTGATAATAATAGCGAGATTCATAACCTGTGGTTAATTCAATACGCTTTATATTGATATCTGCTGAAAAATTAATTGTGCACAACTCACTTACAACACTATCACCAACTAACTGCCAATCAGCAGGAGCAAGCCGAAAGCGTAGTATTGCCTGGTGTTTAAAGCCATTAATAATATCTTGTATTATTAATACATTAGGCTGCAACTTTATGGTTCTAATATGCTCGCAACCAAAGCGGTCTTTATAGCCTGCAGTAACCGTTTGGTACTCATTGCTCACAGCAAGCGCTTTTTTAGTAGAGGTTTTTAACCAATCACCCAATAAAAAACGGCTTAAACGTGGCATTTGTTCATGCGAATCAAATTCAACCGTGTTATGGCTCTTTACGCCACCGTAGTAATCAATGTATTTTTGCCCAGCATTGTAGCTAAATGTGCCACCGTCGCGAAATATATTTTGGCCATTTAGCCAAAAATCGATATGTAAAGCATCACATTGGCTTGGTCTAAACTTAAACATAGGGTAGTTAAAATAAAGCACTGCATTTGTGCAAGCTAGATAAGTGTAGCCACCGTTGATAAAATCTTTTGGCGCTTTACCTGCTATTGATTGCTCAGGTATGCTTAACTCTAACCAGTTAAGTGGGATGTTAAAATCACCACTCAAATCATATGCAACTTTATTATTAAATACTACACTTGCAAGTTGAACACTTGGTCTAAAATCCCTGTAGTCAGTACCCGTTAAAGGGATTAAACGCGCACCGTCATTAGCACCAAGATTTGGTGCATCGCCTGTTTTGGGGTTAGTAAAATAAAACAGCCAATTAGTGGCAACTTTTAATTTAGCATATAAGCGTTTTGTAAAAAGAGGGAGTTCATGCTTTTGCCGCCAAACTTCTGCCAAGCTATATGTATCTAACATTACACGATGATAAGTTACAGAGTACTGGCTAAAACTCCCATCTTCTTCAATTAATTTTTGGGCTCTATTTTCTAGCCACTTTAATCCTTGCTTTTGCCATTTAATACCTTCAGCATCGCCATTTTGTGCGAGCCATGAGCCACCAATGTAAAGTGCTACTGCTTCTGATGTTCCATGATTATTGTCTTGCGCAACCGCATACATAATTGTTGGCGATATTCGCTTTAAGTGCGCTTTTATAAAGCTTAGTAATGCAGGAGTGGTATTGTGAGTTTGTTTTAGTATAAGAGCAGCTAACGCCAAGTGCATCACCCTTATTGATGCCTCTTGCCCACACTTCCAATTAACGCCGTTATAGGTAGGGTTTTTATCTATCCAGTCAATTAACCATGAGTTTAATTTGTTAAATGCTGTTGCATCACCCGTTGCTACGTGTTGCGCAAAACTAACAACCCAATCAAAACGTGATGCTTCCCATACACCTTTGATATCACCTAACTGGTTATTAAAATCACCAATTAAATACCAAGGCTTAGCAGCAGGCGCTAATTCACCATTTAAACAACTTTGGTGCCAATTAGGGAGCGCTTCATTAGCTCTCTCAATACCAAAATAAGTATGTGTATCACTCCACTGAGTATTACACTGGATATTAACAGTAGAGCCAATATAGGGAGCAAAAAAATCCCCTTGCTTAACTTCACTGGTAATACTTTTTACTTTATTCAGCCCTGTTTTTATCCCTAGCTGATAAGCAAATACTCGGATCAAGTTTGGTAAACCTAATCCGAGTGCTGTTTTGAGTTTAACTAAGCTCATTTTTGTAAACGCAACTGCTCAGCAATATCAATCGTGATTTTAGCAACTTCAAACAATTCATCAGCAGGAATAGGCGCAGCCGTACCTTGCTTAACAGAATTAATAAAAGCGGCAGAGCAAGCCGTTTGACCTTTATCTTGCTTCCATAAATTAAGCTTTTTAAATCCTTTCCAGCCAAACCCTTTTAATTTAATAAAGTTATCTAACTGTAATGTACCGCCAGCTGCAAAGACTTCTACCCGCTCTTTAGGGAAGCTAGCTGCACCATTTGCTAAATAATGTATTGTTCCAAATGATCCATCAGCAAAACCTAGTATAATCGCCGCTTTATCTTCAGTAACTTCCACAGCATCAGTATCGCCCATTCTACGAGCTTGAACACTTACGATCTCACTACCAGCTAAGTAGCGCATTAAATCTATAAAGTGGCAAGCCTCACCAATAATACGACCGCCACCTTCATTATTATCTTGTGTCCAATGATCTGCTGGGATACTGCCCGCATTCATAGTCATAATAAATGATTTAGGTTCTTTAATTGGAGATAATAACTCTTTCATTCTTTGAATTTGAGGTGAAAAGCGACGATTAAAACCAACCATTAACTTAGGTGCTTTCTCTGTTTTAACCGCTTCATCATAAGCGGCTTTTACATCAGCAAGCTCTTCGTGACTTATAGCTAATGGCTTTTCTACAAATACATTTTTACCTGCTTGTAGCGCTTGTTGAACAAAATATGCATGGCTATTATGTCGAGTAACAATAGCAATAGTATTAATGCTCGGATTCTCAATCATGTTTTGCGTATCAGTGGTTGCCTCAGCAAAACCCGCTTTTTCACCATGAATTACGCCATTAATACCACCAGACGTAGAAATACTATGAAATTGAGCACCGGCTTCTTTAAAAGCTGGGATCAGCATACGCGATGCATAATTACCTGCACCAATAAAACCAACTACAGGCTCATCTGCTTTATAATTAGGTGCTGTACTTAATTTAATTACTTTTTCATGACGGCTTGCTACTTCAGATTCAAACTGCAACAAAATACCTAACGCACTTTTGTCAGTTGTTAATAAATCATAAGCATCGCTTGAGTTTTCAAATTTGAATCTATGTGTAATTAATGGCTTAACATTAATTTGACCAGCAGACATCATATCAAGTATTGCTTCAAAATTACGCTGCTCGGTCCAACGTACAAATGCTAGCGGGTAATCATTACCTTGCTCTTCATAACTTGGATCATAACGGCCAGGGCCATAAGAGCATGAAACCTGAAAAGTTAATTCTTTTTCATAAAAGTCAGCACGGCTTAATTCAAGGCCAATTACACCCACTAAAATAATGCGCCCGCGTTTACGGCTCATTCTAGCCGCCTGAGTTACTGGGTCATTTGACTTTGTGGATGCAGTTATAATAACGCCATCTACACCAACACCACGGCTAAATGCCATACCTGCAGCAACAGGATCTTCGCCCTTGCCTGGGTTACAAATTTCAGCACCAAATTGCTTAGCTAAATCAAGCTTTGATTGGTCAAAATCAATTGCTAAAACTCTACAGCCTTGCGCCCGTAGCATTTGCACTGTTAATAAACCAATTAGGCCAACACCAGTAACAACAAAACACTCACCCATTGTTGGGTTAGCTAAACGAATACCTTGCAAACCGATGCTTGCTACAACTGTAAATGACGCTTCTTCATCAGTTACATTATCAGGTATTTTGGCAACTAGGTTTTTAGCAACACGCACTACATCTGCGTGGGGCCCATTAGATACCACTCTATCGCCAACTTTAAAATCCTCAGCCCCTTTACCTACACTTTCAATAATACCAACATTGCAGTAGCCCAATGGTAAAGGCTGTGCGAGCTTAGATTTAACAGCATCAACAGTGGTCATCAAACCATCTGTTTGCACTTTTTCAAGCACCATTTTAACTTTGTCAGGTTGAGCGCGCGCTTTATCAATCAGGTTAGCTTTACCAAAATCAACTAGCATTCTTTCCGTGCCAGCTGATATTAATGTAGTAGTAGTATTAATAACTACAGTGTTTTTTGTTGCTTGAGGCGCAGGAGCTTCAACAATGGCCGAGCCTCCTTTAGCCATATCTTGAAGTATTTGTTTCATTTCATCGCCATTAAAAGTTAAAAATTTCAGGTAAGGGTATATTAACAGTACTTAAATCTAAATTTTTTCCGCCAATTGAATACGCATAGAGTTCATTATTTCCAGGAACGCCGCTTGGGAACATTATTGCACCGAACTGAAATAGTCTGAAAGGGTATATATCTTTTTCAACACTATAAACTTGTTTAAAGTTATTATGACTTTTGTCACAGACCACTATTTCTGACATATTACTTTTTATACCTGGACCTGGTTTATTATCTAATAATCGAAGTAGCTTATTTTTAATTAATTCAGTTGGTTCTGTGGCAGTAGAAAAAACAAAATAATCTAAAGTCTCGCAGCCATAAATACATGACCCATTAAGGTTATATAATTTGATTGAAACCCATTGCTCGTTTACTTTTTTAAGTAAACGAATGCTATTAAACTCTTTCTGTGTATCGGTAGCATATAACAAACCAGCTTCAGTCGGAAATGCAACACAAGCTCGGTACTTTTGCTTCCCAGAAACAATTGGAACCACGCTTTTAAAATTATCATTAATTGCATATATCGCTGCCGAGCTTCCAAAATCCCCAGCTAACAACCAAAGTTGTTTTCTTATTTTATCAACAACCAAGGAGTGGACATGATTAATTTCTCCATCTGGGAATGAGTAAACAACACTCCAAGTTTCTGTTCTTCGATATACTTTCACTGATTTTTTAGCGCTATTCCCAATGTATTCGCCAAAATAAATACCATCCTCAAAATTTTCAACCCCTTTCACAACTGTAAAATTTAAAGGTCCACGCCCCTTTCCAAAGGTGAAATCTATAGTTAAAACTTTGGTCTTTAAATCATACTTATAAATATTCTTTCCAAATGTGAGATAATATGCATCTGAATACTCAATACCAGTCATAACTCCATATCGCAGTAACCTACAAAAAAGCTTAGATTTAGTAAGTATTCTCATACTCAACTTTGCTGGTAGAACAAGAATCAAAGTAAATGTATTCTTTTCATAAGAAAATATTTTATTACCCATAGCCACAATGAGTTGTTTGTGCTTATTATAAAATAGAGGCTTTACATTTTTTATAGAAATATCTCTAATCATTAGTAATCAACTTATGTACCAGATTAAACCCAAAAGTAAGGGTAACCTTTAGCGTTACGCTGTTCTAGGAATCGAATTAAATCTTTAGCGCTAAGAGTTTCAACTTGTATGCCATCAATAATCGTAGATTTAAGTATATTTGCTTCCAATAAATTTCTACATAATGTTCTTTCAGCAAAGTGCAAAGCTCCCCACTTAGGTGCTCTCTCCCTGATAACCTGGGTTGATTCAAAATCACCATCAGTTATACGAAAAGTTTTTTCGATATACCAATTTTTTATTGGCCACTCACTATCAAGTGTGTCTTCCGCTACATGAATTGCAGTTAAGCTATGTGTTAAATCCGTACCTAAGCCAACAATCAATGCATCATGCTCAATGCACTTTCTCCAAGATGAATTCACGCCACAGGCTAAAGGACTTTCTCCTTTGAATTCATCCTCAAATAAAGATTTAGCTAAAGGTCCTTCAGCAACCATTGTGTTTACAGGGAAACGACTCCGTAATGAACCTTTCCGTTTATGAAGCATTAATGGTAGCACGCCGGTTTTAACTCCCGACTTACTTACATCATAGTGGAAAACTTCACCCGATAGATCTGCTGTAAGATAATCTTCTAGCTTAATTTCATTTTTATACTTTACCATTGCAGGCATAGCTAAGGTTCCGCCTGAACCAATTAACTCAAAAAGATATTCGAGTACTTGATTAGGTGTTTTACCTCTTCCTTTTAAAGGAGCGAAGGCAGAATGAACTAAAATCAGTCGCCCCTCAACTACCCCATTTTCTTTTAAGAAAGTTCCAATATCATCATAAGCAATCGGTGTAGATACTTCACTTATTAATTTTTTCTTTTGTTTTTTAGCTTGACCTGATAGTCGCTTTACATTGCTCCAATATAAACGTCTAGCAATCATTTCCACATGCGGAGAAATTGCAAAAAATTTATGAATTTTACTTAAGTTAGCCATTGAAACTCCATTAACACATGTGTTGACCGCCATTGATAGCAAGGTTGCTTCCTGTAACAAAGCCGGCTTTATCACTAGCAAGATAACTTACTGCTTCAGCTACTTCTTCTGGTAAACCTAATCTACCAACTGGTATATCATTGATTATTTTGTTAAGGATTTTTTCAGGCATAGCTACTAACATTTCTGTCGCTATATATCCGGGTGAAATAGAGTTTACTGTAACTCCCTTACGAGCTCCCTCCAACGCTAAGGACTTTGTTAGACCGTAGATACCTGATTTAGATGCAGCATAGTTAGCCTGCCCAAATTGACCTTTTTGTCCATTAATGGAGGATATATTAATTATCCGCCCAAAATTACATTCACTCATAATCTCAAAAACAAGCTTTGATAAATTAAATACTGAATTTAAGTTTGTATTGATAACAGATTGCCACATCTCGACTGTCATATTCCTAATAGTCGCGTCAGAAGTAACACCAGCATTGTTAATCAAGATATCAACTGAACCAAACTCGGACTTTATCTGTTCGATCAACTTACTGCAAGAGCTATAGTCGCTGACATCAACTGGATAAATAGAGCACTCGTAACCTTCTTTACTTAATTCAGCTTGCCAAACCATTGCACGCTCTTTATTTTCCAACCTATAAGTACCAATAACCAGACAACCATCTTTGATTAGTCGTTTACAAATCGATGTACCAATACCACCGACCGCACCTGTAACTAAAGCAGTTTTTTTCATATTCCACCTATTTAATAAGACTCTTCTTCTAGCTCTTTAATTAATAAAGCATAGTCAACTTGATCTGAAGCTACAGCTTGAATCTGCAACTCATCACTAAATTGTTTATTCTCAAAATAAAAAATTAGTTCATTATAAACAGTATCAAAATCATCAACATTAACTAATACAGTACCAGGATAGCGCTCACAAACATTTGTAGCTAAAACATCAATGTTTCTATCTATTGCTTCTGCAACCACTAAGCCATAACTATCAACAGAGTTAAGTCGAAGGTACAAATCAGTGCTATCTAATATTTTCGAAAACTGTTTGTCGTCCAGATGCATAAATATCTCTGCTTTATTAAGCCTCTGAACTTTATTTTTTATCGCCAGCAACAAATTATCTGTGTCAAAACCATATAAACAAACAGTCAATTCGAAGCAATAACCTTTAGACCAGAGCTTATCTAAAACATCTAAAGTTTCTAAAATTCGATATATCGCTGTAGGAAAGCCTGTAATAAGAATCCGCGTAGGCGAGTCATGCTTTCTTTTATGCATCTGAGATTCGCTGTTAATACCCAAAGGAATGTAAGGTGATACTTTATAAAACTTCCCTTCATATATTGTTTCGAAAAATGTAGACTGTTTTTCTGACAAACAGCCTAATGCATCTAGTTTCCCAATTCCTCTTTTCACAATATATTTTTGCACAATATTTAATTCTCTAAAGTTCCTTTCTTGTTCACCGTTATGAAAAATTGCAAACCACTTACTTTTCGTCTTCTTTGGCATAAAATAAAGTAATAACATAGAACGGACTGAAGAAAAATTAAAAAAATATATTCCTTCATTTATGAAGTGGAACTTATAAAACTTAAATAAACGATTTATCATTCCACCTTTAAACTGCAACCAGCGGACACCATTGGGAACGACTTTCCCTTCCGCAGGATATAAATCTACAGTGAGTAAATTAGAAGCCTTATATTTAAAAGAAAAGTTATATGTAAACGTTGTAACTCCACCAACTTGCTTATACGCAGGAAAACGGCCAAAAAAGTATATATTTTTCATAACTAAAGATTACCTTCTCCATACTTTATTGATTAGCAGAAATAGTAGGCTCGAATAAAACAACATCACTGTCATACCATAAATAGCACCTCTAGCGTACATTACAGCGCACGCACAAAGTAAAATAATATACAAACATTTAACTCCTCCTTGTAAATTATCTAGAACAACCTTACTTATAACTGAAATGAAAGAAATCAATATTACCCAAGGCAAAAAGAACCAGCCACTATCAGCTACAACACTTCCGAATAATAATGGATGCATTGTTCCGGTATACCCAGGCATAAAAACTTCAAACATTTTAACTTCAAAATCATCTGGTTTCATACCAAATGCAATACTGCTAGGTAGCCAAGCAAGTAATGTTCTAAAAAAGTAATCAAAACTCACAAACGAACTGACTTTACCATGAGTATCAATAAAGTAATAAAATGCAAATCTTAAGCTTTGTTCTGAGCTGGTAACAAGTTCTCCAGTTAAGAACCCCCCTTTTGCAATATAATCAAGCTTAGCTTCTAGCCCCACAAGATTCCGAAGGTGAAGAAGAACTTGCATGATATAAATAAAAGGCGATGATAACATTACTAAAAATACATAATATTTATAATTATTTCTCTTAGATTGAAAAATCAAAAAGAAAAAAGCCAAGGCAAGAATCGCAAGTGGTTGGCGACTTCCACCAACAAAAGAGAATAAAAAAAGCAAATATAAAACTGTTAGAACTGATAATTTATATCGCCCTTGCACATAATAATATAAAGCCATACCCACAATGAAAAACTGAGTATATATTAACCCAGCACGTATATAGAAAGGCATCACTTCTCTAAAATCGAGAAAACCCATTGTTATAACATTAGAAAATCCAAAAGTTCTAACATAATAAAACAACGATAAAAACGATATAAAAAAAACAGTTCCAAAAACATATTTATCAACAGGCCTTTGAGACGCACCCTTCATATTCAAGTTGAATTTATTTCCTTTAAACATAAAAGATGTGACAAGGTAGTAAGCTAGCATCCATATAAACACAAACAACTGCGATTTCAAAATAACGTACTCTGTCAAATAATAGCTAACAGAGAATTGGTGTGGAGAAACATATCCTAAAAACACATCAGTTATACTAGGAACAAAATATATAATAGATAAAGATACCCACATGAGTACAAATGGGCTGTTTCGTTTTGCTTCGATCTTTATTAGAAATAAAGCAAAAAGCAAATTTATAAATCCATATAGAATGACTATCAAGGTCACTTAGTAATCTCCACATGCTTTCTATCAAGTAAAAAAACAACAAAAAACAAAACAAAATAACTAAATAAATAAGCTATAAAAAATGACTCAAACAAAACATTTAAAAATAAAGTACTAAATGAAGATATTAAAATAATTATAAGCCAAGAAAGTGATGCAAATGTGATATAGATAGCATGATTTTTACTAATTAAAAACTGAATCAAAGGTGCATTACCTGCTGCAACACACCCTGAGAGCAACGTTAAACCAAGTATTTCAACATCTCTATCTGTTAACTCAATATTATAGACGGTGCTTATTTGAGTATCCAAGAAGTAAAAACAAGCAGTAACGATGAAACCTAAAATAATATATAAGAAAGACATACAATATACTTGCCTAACACCTCCTGCTTTCGAAAAATATGAAATCACTATAGGGGCTAATGCGCCAGGTATAAAAACAATGAAAGTTAACCATTGATATCCTATAGCAAAGGTCGAATACTCTGATTCAGTACTTTCTGTGCTGGCAACAAATGAGTGGAAGAAAAAAACACCGAGCATCCAAATTATATTAGGAATAAATACACTACCACTTTCTTTTAATGTTGGTAATAATGATCTTGTAGCCTTTGAAATAGAAATCAATCTAATATCAAATATATCAAATTTTGACAAAAACCATAAAGATACAAAAAGCATGATAACATAAGAGATCAAGTACATGATTAGGAAAATTTCAAACTGAAACATCAAAGAAATTAGGACAAAAAAACTAACGATTAAAGTATTAAATACACTTATTCGAAAAGCTAAAGCTGTGTACCCTAAAGCTTGCAAAGCTGCTAGTGAAAACAATATACATATAACGCATATTGAAACAACTATTAAGTAAGGTATCAATTCAGATATTCTATCTGGCAATAGATTACATAAAGAAAATGAGATAGAGACAAGCGATATAAGTAACCACGCTAGACATGCCATAGATAAGTAATTATTAAAAACAACCTGCTTATCGCTCTCACTTAGCGTTATCGCCTTAATCAATGCTGGAACCATCCCCGTAGAAATGAATACTACAAACGCAATTAAGCCAGTAAGAAATAAACTAAACTTTATAAACCCTTCTTCACCATAAAAATTCATAACTATTATACCAATCAAAATTGGTAAAGACTTTTGAATCACGGATGAAAATACAACGTTTAATATGTTACTAACTTTTCTCATTTATCATTCTTTCATGCTCAATTATTTGCTCTTCAGTAAAACGCATTTTCATTTTTTTACACGGATTTCCTGCCGATATAGAATAAGCTTCAATATCTTTTGTAACTACAGAACCTGCACCAACTACAGCACCTCTACCTACTCTAACTCCGGGTAAAATATGAACTCCACCACCAATCCAAACATCATTGCCAATAATTACATCAGGGTCAGTATGAGTACATGATTTTTCGACAAGATTCATAGGTGTTCCAACAATATTTATAATATGATTCCCACCATAAACACTAACCCCAGGACCGAACATTACGTTATTTCCGATTATGATTTTAGAGTGAGAACTACTCAAAAATGCATTTGGCCCAATATAGCTATTATCACCTATAATGATAGTACGGTATGAAATAGTAGACGTTAGAGGATCAAAAACAACATTCCTCCCAACCTGGAAGAATGATCGTCTAGCAATAAACATACTACATTTTCGTATTACTTTATAAAGAAACACAGTGAACCTCATTTAAATATAAAAACAACTCCAGCAATCAAATTTACCAAACTCCCTTAGTATCAATTAAATAATCCGTTTTCATTTTCTGAGTTTTAAACTCTTTATGATCAACAAGCAACAGATGAATATCAGCACTTTCTTTAGCATTATCGAATGTTGATAATTGAATAGAGTTTAAAGCGCTTGGTAATTCATTAATATTAGGCTCAACGGCAATAACAGATCCAGAGTGTAACTCAGCTATTTGCTTAGTGATATTTAAAGCAGGGCTTTCGCGTAGGTCATCTATGTCTGGTTTGAACGCCAAACCATAGCAAGCTATAGTGACATCTTTAGCTGTTTTTGTTGGGTTCGCCTGTAAGAAATCAGCTATTGCTAGTTTAACTTTATTAATTACCCATTGCGGTTTAGCATCATTAACTTTACGTGCTGTATGTATTATTTGTGCTTCAATAGGCGTTTTACTTACAATAAACCATGGGTCGACTGCAATACAGTGCCCGCCAACACCTGGACCTGGTTGTAAAATATTAATACGCGGATGACGGTTAGCCAAAGATATAAGCTCCCATACATCAATATCTAACTTATCACAAATGATTGATAACTCATTAGCAAAGGCTATTTGCACATCACGGCATGAGTTTTCAGTCAACTTTGCCATTTCTGCGGTACGAGCATTGGTGATTACGCACTCACCTTGTACAAATGTTTTATAAAGCTCAACAGCCCGCGCAGAACACTTTGTAGTCATACCACCAATTACACGATCATTTTCAACCAGCTCACGCACTACATGGCCTGGTAATACTCGCTCAGGGCAATGCGCAACGTTCACATCAGCATTTTCGCCCGCTTTTTGTGGGAATGATAAATCAGGACGTGCTGCCGCCAACCACTCAGCCATTTGCTCAGTTGCGCCAACTGGTGATGTAGATTCTAGTATAACTAAGTCGCCTTTTTTAAGTACTGGAGCAATCGCTTCGCTAGCTTTTTTGATATAGCTTAAATCTGGCTCAGGTATTGTAGAATCACTTTCGTTATTAAGAGAACTCTTAAATGGTGTTGGCACTGCAATCAAAAAAGCATCAGCAGGCTCTGGTGACGTTACAGCTTTTAAGTAGCCCTCAGTCACTGCTGCATGTACGATCATGTCTAGATCCGGTTCTACTATATGTATTTCACCACGGTTTATGGTATCTACTGCATGTTGATTTACATCAACACCAATTACGTTTTTTTTACGTGATGCAAACATCGCAGCTGTTGGTAAGCCAATATAGCCTAAACCAATAACTGAAATTGTATTAAATGACATGATAATCCTTTTAAATAGGTTCTAGGTTCTAGGTTCTAGGTTCTAGGTTCTAGGTTCTAGGT
>NZ_JACJFK010000049.1:0-13518 GCF_014164535.1 Pseudoalteromonas sp. SG41-2
CTGCTGGCGAGGGTCGTCAATTGATTCGAAATATTTAAATAGTTGAATATCAGGCATGGGGGCTCCTTAAAAAGGAGTATAAGATCATACTTTTAAGTCAAGGTAAAGTTCGTGATCTTGCCCTGTACTCTAATACCTCAAAGGTATCAGGATCAGCATCTTGTATCGCTAACTCTTGAAAATACACTGTATCAGGCGTTTTTAAAAAACATTCATCTATAAGTACAATATTCTCGGTATTAATATCAAAGATGGTATCTACTATTTCAAAATCATTATCAAAAATATAGACATTACTTTTATCTTTAAAGCGATTGTCATCAAGGGCTTCAAACGTATTTGGGTCGCCTTTATCAAGTAATTCTTGTTGGTAAAATAGTCGATCAGCACAGGCATAGAATGGAAAAATCAGCAGATGCCACTCTTTTGCATTTGCACCAGCAATAATGCCTCTATTTGAGATGATTTTATCATCCACTCTTAATAATAATTCATCAAAAATTTCTGCTGTTTCGTAACCCCCTTCATAAACAACCTCATCTTTATAATAAATATGGGTTTCATCTTTTGCCCAAGTACAATTGATTGAAGAAAAAGAAGCTAAATCAGCGTCAAACGGATGTTCTTTATCAGCCCAATACAGGGTATCGTTTACGGCAAAGTAATCATTATCGTAATCAACAAATACATCATCACACTGGGCTATTTGTGTAATATTTAGAAAGTCAGTATAAATGCCGTTTTTATCACCAACAAAACTTTGTGAAATATAATAGAAACTCTCAGCATCAAATAGAGCAATACGTAGCCCTGAGCGATAAACCCAGTTTTTATCAGCCGAATAACGTCCGTAAATAATGCGAAAAGATGCCAAGTCTGCACCGATAATGGCTTCACCAAAATAATAAACTGTTTGCTTGTCTTTACTATATTGTTGATATGCATCTTGTTCTTTACCATCAATCACGACAAATGATTTAGCATCCGCACCTTTAATAATCTTTGAAAATTCATAAACATGATTTTTATCTTTTGCTAAAGTCGTGGTGATCACTTCAAACGTTGCAGCATCCGCTTGTGAAATAACATCTGTACCACAGACAACAACATGATCATCTTTTGCATAATTAAAATGTAAAACCCTAAAGTCTACTAACGTTAATTGAGGTACTGGTCTGTCGTAGTAATAGAGTTGTTCGCCGTCTTGCGTAAATCCTGTTTCTTCATTTACAAAAAATGAAAATTCAAGCTCATGTAACGCAATAGGATATTCTTTTTCATCAATTTCGAGAGTAAAGCTTGAGTCATCATTTTGCTTTAGCTGGGCTTTGCATCCATTAAGCTTACTAAAGTGGTAACGCGTTTGTGTGGTTGGCATTTTGCTCAAGTCAGTATTTATTTTTTGTCCATAAAGCTGCCCGTCAATATAAGTGTATTGTACTGCATCTTTATCATCACAAGGCTCAAATACTAATCCGTCTCGGGTGCGTAAGCAGGTTTGCCCAGTAATCCAATAATAGCCTAACGTTGGCGGAGAAAAATCAATAATAGAGCCATTGTCACTTTCATAAAGCACACAATCTTCAGACTCAATGATGATCTCTAAAGGCAGTGATGGCTCAACAACATTACCCGTTGCCATACTGACAAACACATTATCAAACAAATCTAAGCGCTGGTGGTATTGCGCTTGAAAATAATATTTCATATAACTCCTTTTATTAAACTTTCTTTGATCATAGCTATAAAAGGCAGAGTTATATGCTGGGATATATACTTATTCAGAGGTTTTTCCTTAATAAACGTATTAAAAACTGGCTTGAATAGTCAAAGCCTCTCACACTCGAAGATTATCTAGTTATGAGAGGTAGTAATCAATCGCGTATCAGTAATGACTTAAGTTCATGTGGCTGGCAGCGCAAGTATTGCGGCGCGGCTTGTATTGTAACTCCGAGCTTCGCTGCTGCATGCCAAGGCCAACGCGGGTTATAAAGAATACCACGCGCCAACGCAATCGCATCAGCTTTACCTTCGCAGATAATATCTTCAGCTTGTTGAGCTTGAGTAATTAAGCCTACAGCAATAACCGGCATAGAAACGTTATCACTTATTGCATCGGCAAAACCGACTTGATAATTAGGGGCAACTTTAATTTGCTGCTGTGCAGTCAAGCCACCACTTGATACGTGTATATAATGGCAACCACGAGCGTCTAAAGCTTGAGAAAATACGATACTTTGCTCGATATCCCAGCCATTATCAGCCCAATCACTTGCACTTATACGTACACCAATCATGAAATCATGTGGTAACGCAGCCTTTATAGCATCAAATATTGCCAGGGGTAGGCGCATGCGGTTCTCTAATGAGCCGCCAAATTGATCTGAACGCTGATTACTAAGAGGTGATAAAAATTGGTGCAGTAAATAGCCATGAGCTGCATGAATTTCTATGCCAGAAAAACCAGCTTTATGGGCACGTTGAGCACTTTTCACAAACTGAGTAATTAATCGTCCAATATCGTCTTGCGTCATTGCTTTTGGTAAAGGAGCTTCATCTGAAAAAGCAAGTTCACTCGGAGCAATAGTTTGCCAACCGTTCTTTATTGCTGGAGCGATAGGCGCACCGCCATTCCAAGGTAATTCAGTTGACGCTTTACGACCTGCATGACCAATCTGCATCACCATCGGAATGTTAGAGTATTGACCTACATTAGATACGACTTCACGCCAAGCTTGCTCACATTCGTCGCTATAAATACCTGAATCGGCGTAAGAGATTCTTCCTTCAGGGGATACAGCGCTCGCTTCAACAATCAATAAGCCAGCACCGGATTGCGCGAGCATACCATAATGTTGATGATGCCAAGGTTGCACCTTGCCTTCTTCTGCGGCATACATACACATGGGAGCAATAATAATGCGGTTTTTGAGTGTTATCGGACCTAATTTTAGTGGGCTAAATAATTTTACCATAGAAAATTCTCAAATAATGAATGTGCAGTAAATCACAAATATAATGTACTAATCATTCTACACCCAAGGTTAGGGGCATACGCAAGCTCATTGAATGTGAAAGTATGATGATATACCGAAGAGCTATCAGGAAAAACTTTGTACAAAAAAAGCGAGCCTAATTTGGCTCGCTTTTTTGTTTTAAACTAACGGCTGATAGCTGACCGCTTCACTTACTCCGGCTCATACCCCAAATTAGGCGATAACCATCTTTCCGCTTCTTCTAGCGTCATGTTGGTTCGTTGAGCGTAATCTTCAACCTGATCCTTTTGTACTGCCGCTACGGCGTAGTATTTAGCCTCAGGGTGAGAGAAGTACCAGCCTGATACCGCAGCGCCGGGCCACATGGCGTATGAGCTGGTGAGCTGCATGCCAATGCGCTTTTCAGTATCGAGTAGTTGCCAGATTTTCTTCTTCTCAGTGTGCTCTGGACATGCTGGGTAACCGGGTGCTGGGCGAATACCTTGATAGTTTTCACGAATAAGATCTTCATTCGCAAGGTTTTCGTCTGGGGCAAAACCCCAATATTCTTTACGCACTTGTTCGTGTAAGTACTCAGCAAAGGCTTCGGCGAGTCTATCTGCCACCGCTTTTACCATTATTTTGTTGTAGTCATCTTGCTGTGCATCGAACGCATCAGCTAAGTCGTCTTCTTCAAGACCGCCTGTTACCGCAAATGCACCAAAGTAATCAGGCGTGCCTTTCGGGGCGATATAATCAGCTAAGCAGTAGTTAGCAAAGTCGGTTTTTTCTGTTTGCTGACGTAAATGGCACGATGTGGTTAATAGTTCAGCGCGAGTTTCGTCTGTGTATATTTCAATATCGTCACCCACGCGATTAGCTGGGAATAAACCAATTACGCCAAGCGGTTGCAAACTGCCAGACTTTTCAAGATCGTCTAACATGTCGTTAGCGTCTTTAAATAAGCTTTGCGCCTGCTCGCCAACCACTTCATCGGTCATGATACGTGGGTATTTACCAGCGATTGACCAGGTCATAAAGTACGGCGTCCAGTCTATGTATTGTCGTAAAGTGGCTATCGAGACATTTTTAAACTCTGTCACGCCCAGCTTTTTCGGCACCGGTGGAGTGTAATTATCCCAATCAAGCTTGGCGGCGTTGTCGCGGGCACGTTGAATAGTCACCGGTTTTGAGCGTGGTTTTTTGCGTGCTTGCTGCTCGCGTACTTTGACGTATTCAGCGCTGGTTTTTGCTAAAAATTCAGCTTTATGCTCTTTCGATAATAAGTTAGAGACCACGCCTACGGCGCGACTGGCGTTATTTACATACACCACGCCTTTGTCATATTGCGGTTCAATTTTAACGGCTGTATGGGCTTTTGAGGTAGTCGCACCACCAATCAATAGCGGTAGTTCAAAACCACGGCGTTTCATTTCTTTGGCAACGTGTACCATTTCATCAAGCGAAGGAGTAATAAGCCCTGACAAACCAATAATATCAGCTTTTTCATCAATGGCAGTTTGCAAAATTTTATCAGCAGGCACCATTACGCCTAAATCGATAACTTCATAGTTATTACATTGCAGTACGACGCCAACAATATTTTTACCAATATCATGTACGTCACCTTTAACGGTGGCCATCACGATTTTACCGTTAGTAGCCCCTTCTTCTTTTTCAGCTTCAATATAAGGGTCTAGGTAGGCCACTGCGCGCTTCATCACTCGCGCTGATTTAACCACTTGCGGTAAAAACATTTTACCTGCACCAAATAAATCCCCTACCACGTTCATGCCGTCCATTAATGGCCCTTCAATCACATGAATAGGTTTATCGGCAGCAGCGCGGCACTCTTCGGTGTCTTCATCGATAAAGGTGGTAATGCCTTTAACCAATGCGTGCTCTAAGCGTTTTTCAACTGGCCAAGTACGCCATTCTAAATCTTCAACTCGCTCAGCTTGTGCCATGCCAGAGTATTTTGGTGCCAACTCAACTAAGCGTTCACCTGCACCTGGGTCGGTATTTAAAATAACGTCTTCAACTGCTTTTCTAAGCTCTGCTGGTATATCGTCATACACAGCGAGTTGCCCGGCATTAACAATACCCATATCCATGCCCGCTTGAATGGCATGGTATAAAAATACTGAGTGAATGGCCTCTCGCACAGGGTTATTACCACGGAACGAGAACGATACATTCGACACCCCGCCCGACACTTTACAGTATGGCAAGTTTTGCTTAATACGGCGCGTGCCTTCAATAAATTCAACTGCGTAGTTATCGTGCTCTTCAATACCGGTTGCTACCGCAAAGATGTTGGGATCGAAAATAATATCTTCTGGCGCAAAGCCAATTTCATCCACCAAAATGCGGTAACTGCGCTCACAAATTTCAAACTTGCGATCGGCTGTATCTGCTTGGCCGTCGGTATCAAATGCCATAACCACTGCAGCGGCGCCAAAGCGTTTAATAATTTTAGCTTGGCGAATAAATGGCTCTTCGCCTTCTTTTAACGAGATTGAATTTACAATTGCCTTGCCTTGAATGCACTTTAAGCCCGCTTCAATCACTTCCCATTTTGAGGAGTCGACCATAATTGGTACTTTAGAAATATCAGGTTCTGAAGCAATCAAATTTAAAAATTTAACCATCGCCGCTTTTGAGTCCAACATGGCTTCATCCATATTGATATCAATCACTTGTGCGCCGTTTTCTACTTGTTCGCGAGCAACGTTAAGGGCGGTCTCGTAATCTTCTTCCATGATCAAACGCTTGAACATGGCTGAGCCGGTAACATTGGTACGTTCGCCGACGTTGGTAAATACTGCTATTTTTTGTGTCATCTCGGCTACCTTAATTTAAATTACACGCTTCTAGGCCTGATAAGCGCATACGCACTTCAAGCTCTGGCAATGGCCGAGGTTCAACCCCTTCAAGCCCTTTCGCAAAAGCCCTAATGTGTGCAGGTGTAGTACCACAACAACCGCCAACAATATTGATAAAACCTGACTTACCCCAATCGATAATTTCTTGTGCCATTTCTGGTGCTTCTAAGTCATATTCACCAAACTCGTTAGGTAAACCGGCATTGGGATGAACTGATACAAAGGTTTCGCAAACCCGTGATAGCTCTTCAACATATTGGCGCAGTAGATCTGGACCAAGCGCGCAATTTAAACCAATTGAAATCGGCTTAATATGACGAATCGAATTATAAAATGCTTCGGTGGTTTGCCCTGACAATGTTCGCCCGGATGCATCGGTTATGGTGCCAGAAATCATCACAGGTAACTTGCGACCGGCTTGCTCAAACGCTTCTTCAACCGCGAATGAAGCCGCTTTTGCATTAAGCGTATCAAAAATTGTTTCTATCAAAATTAAATCAACACCACCTTCCATAAGAGCAAGGGTTGATTCAACGTAAGCGGTAACTAGCTTGTCAAAAGTAATATTACGATAACCAGGATCGTTTACATCTGGAGAAATCGAACAGGTTTTTGAAGTAGGCCCTAATACACCCGCTACATAACGCGGTTTTTCTGGATTTTTAGCCGTGAACTCATCACAAATACTGCGTGCTAATTTAGCTGACTCGAGGTTAATCTCACGGCTGATGTTGGCCATGTCATAATCATCCATCGAAATGGTGGTCGAGTTAAAGGTATTGGTTTCAATAATGTCGGCACCGGCATTTAAAAAGCCGCGATGAATATCTGCAATAATTTTTGGTTGCGTTAAGCTTAGTAAGTCATTGTTGCCTTTGATCAGTACATGCCAATCTTTAAAGCGCTCACCACGATAATCTTGTTCTTCTAATTTATGTTCTTGGATCATGGTACCCATAGCACCATCAAGAATTAAAATACGCTGTTGTAGCGCTTCAATTAACTCGGCGCTTTTGTTTTCTAAATTATTCGGCATAGTTGTTAGTCCTTACGGCTTGGCTAACTAAATTAATATCATAGGGTGTGGTTTGGTACACATAATAATTTAACCAATTCGAAAAAAGTAAAAAGGCATGGCTTTGCCAAGTTTTCGACGGTTCGTTATCTGGGTTGTTATCTGGAAAGTAATTTTCAGGCAATGGCGCATCAGGGCCTTTTTCTAAATCGCGCCGATATTCGCCTTTTAAAGTGTCTGCATCATACTCAGGATGCCCGGTAATATACACTTGGCTGCCGGATTTATTTTTTATTAAGTAAGCGCCTACTTGCTCTGAACCTGCCAGCACAACTAAGTCATCACAAGCGTTAATTTTTTCAATATCAATATGACCATAACGCGAGTGCGGAACTACAAAGGTATCGTCAAAACCACGCGTTAAGGCTCCATGTTCAAAGTAACACTTATGGGTAAACACACCACAGAGCTTATTTTCTTTTAGTTCACGCTTTAGATTATAATGATGAAATAAACCCGCGTGAGCCGCCCAACACGAAAATAATGTTGAGGTTACATGCTGCTCCGCCCAATCTAAAATTACTTTTAGTTCATCCCAGTAGGCTACATCGTCATATTCTAAATGTGCCAATGGTGCGCCGGTAATGAGTAATGCATCGTAATTGTTGTCTTTCACTTCAGAGAAATAACGGTAAAAAGTGTCTAAATGCTGCTCTGAATTGCTACTGCTGCGATGAGTGTCTAAACGTAGAAGCTCTACATTCACTTGTAAGGGTGAATTAGCGAGCAAACGAATAAATTGCACCTCGGTTTCTACCTTATTAGGCATTAAGTTTAAAATCGCCAAGCGCATCGGACGGATCTCTTGGGTTTTAGCGCGGCTTTTTGGCATTACGAATACGTTTTCTTGACGTAACTTCGCAATTGCGGGCAATTCATCTTTAACGGTAATAGGCATACTCATCTCCAAGGCATAATTAACCAATGGCTAATTATGAACGGATAGCTGGAAATTTCAACCTCTAGATGTTTAGATGTCTAAATGAATTTATTTTAGCTATTCTTTTGCATTCTAAAAACCGCTCGCCATAATGCGCCTGTTGATTTTATTTTAAGGTGGTAAACGTGATTGATTGGCTAGGCTTAGGAGAACTTTTTGCTATATTAGCAGCTATTGTTTGGGCGCTTTCGACCATTTTATATAAAGGTTTTAGCCATCACTTAACGCCTATGCAGCTAAACATCAGTAAAGGCGTGTTAGCAAGTGCCATGATGTTAGCGACTATTGCGATTACTCAAGACGCTGCACTACCACATCATCTGACAAGCTGGCTTTGGCTAATTGCTGGCGGGGTGATTGGGATTGCGATTGGCGATAGCGCCTATTTTACTGCGCTGCGAAATATTGGCCCTGCTCGCACGTTAGTTATTGAGTCCCTTGCTCCAGCCCTTGTGGGGGTTTTTAATATCCTGCTATTAAATCATTATTTATCGCCATTTGCATGGTGCGGTATTGTACTTACAACCATTGGCGTAGTAATAGCAATCAAGCCTGAAAAAACATTGCCACAGGTTGATCATCAACATTATCGCAAAGGTGTTTTATGTGCCCTTGCAGCTGCTATCGGCCAAGCGCTCGGTATGGTGATGTCTAAAGGCGCACTCAATAATGAGCATATGAGTAGCTTATGGGCGGCATTAATTAGATTAGCAGCAGGTACGATGACTGTGGCCTTAGTTGTTGCAGTATTTAAAAGCAGTGAATTTAAACAAGCACTAACTCTAAGGGGAATTAGCGGCAAACAATGGTTTTTTGCGGCTGTGTTTTTAGGCACTTTCCTTGGTTTATGGCTTCAACTTGGCGCAGTTAAATATACCGATCCAGCCATTGCACAAACGATTTTCGCAACCGCGCCATTAATTGTAATGAGCATTGGTTTTATAAAGCGCGAGCCCGTTACCAATAAAATGTTAATAGGCGGCTTGCTTGCTTTAATCGGTGTAGGAGTATTGCTCGCGAATTAGCACATTGTTATTTGGTTGATTCGTTGACTGTTTCACCTGTGAGCCACTACAATACAACATTGAAATTTTTATTATTATTTGAAGGCTCCCTCCATGGTTTTACCTGATAAGTTTATTTTCTCGATGAGTCGAGTATCTAAGGTTGTGCCACCTAAGCGCACTATCTTAAAAGATATTTCTTTGCATTTTTTCCCGGGTGCAAAAATTGGTGTACTTGGTTTAAACGGTTCTGGTAAATCAACGTTGCTACGTATTATGGCCGGCCTTGATCAAGAGTTTGAAGGTGAGGCATATCCTCAACCGGGCACTAAAATTGGTTACTTACCGCAAGAGCCTATTCTAGATGAAAGCAAAACGGTTCGTGAAACTGTGGAAGAAGCAGTCAGCGAAGTTAAAAACGCGCTTAACCGTCTTGATGAAGTATATAACGAATACGCGATGGAAGATGCTGACTTTGACGCACTAGCCAAAGAGCAAGGTGAGCTTGAAGCAATTATTCAAGCCCACGATGGTCATAACATCGACAACGTATTAGAGCGCGCCGCAGATGCCCTGCGCTTACCTGAGTGGGATGCTAAAATTGAATTCTTGTCAGGTGGTGAGCGTCGCCGAGTGGCTATCTGCCGCTTATTGCTTGAAAAACCAGATATGCTTATCCTCGATGAGCCGACTAACCACTTAGATGCAGAATCTGTAGCATGGCTTGAGCGCTTCTTGCATGATTACGAAGGCACTGTTGTGGCGGTAACCCATGACCGTTACTTCCTCGATAATGTAGCTGGCTGGATCTTAGAGCTTGACCGTGGTGAAGGTATTCCATGGGAAGGTAATTATTCTTCTTGGCTTGAGCAAAAAGATGCGCGCCTGCAGCAAGAGCAAAAGTCTGAAAAAGCCCGTCAAAAATCAATTGCACAAGAACTTGAGTGGGTACGTTCAAACCAAAAAGGTCGTCAAGCTAAGTCAAAAGCGCGTATGTCGCAATTTACTGAAATGCAGCAGTCTGATTACCAAAAACGTAATGAAACCAACGAGCTATTTATTCCACCTGGACCACGTTTAGGTGATCAAGTTATTGAAGTTAAAAACTTGAAGAAAAGCTTTGGCGATCGCGTGTTAATTGATGATCTAAGCTTTACTGTGCCTAAAGGCGCAATTGTTGGCATTATCGGTGCCAATGGCGCAGGTAAATCAACGCTGTTTAAAATGCTCAGCGGTGAAGACAAACAAGACAGCGGTGAAATTAACCTAGGTGAAACGGTTGAACTGGCAACCGTTGATCAGTTCCGTGGCAATATGGATGACAGCAATACTGTTTTCCAAGAAATTTCAAACGGCCAAGACGTACTAAAAATTGGTAACTTTGAATTCCAAAGCCGTGCCTATGTTAGTCGCTTTAACTTCAAAGGTAACGATCAGCAAAAATTTGTTAAGGACTTGTCAGGTGGTGAACGCAACCGCTTACACTTAGCTAAGTTATTAAAAGCCGGTGGCAACGTTATCCTGCTGGATGAGCCAACCAATGATTTGGACGTTGAAACATTACGTGCCCTTGAGAACGCTATTTTAGAATTCCCAGGCTGCGTTATGTGTATCTCGCATGACCGTTGGTTCTTAGACCGTATCGCAACACATATTCTTGATTACCGTGACGAAGGCCAAATTAACTTCTTCGATGGTAACTACACTGAATATGAAGAATGGCTTAAAAAGACCTTAGGCACTGCGGCTACGCAACCTAAGCGTATTAAGTACAAAAAGATAGGTTAAGTTCTAGGTTCTAAACATTTTTTAAGCCCCACATTTATGTGGGGCTTTTTTTATTAACCTGGAATATAGATCAGAGATTCACGATCCAGAGTTCAGCTTATACCAATCGTGTTAAGTTACTGACCATTTATAGCGACAGATAAATGGAGTGATAACAAGACATAAATTTTTACATGTAGTTGTTCTACATGAAAAATTTATAACGCAGTTAGCGCTTTATTTAGCTCGCTAGAATGGTTAAATATTTAAGTCGATTGGTATTAATTACACATACTGACTAAAAAACAGGCTACACTTAATCCTAATACTCCTAATACTCCTAATACTCCTAAAAGGAATAGTGATGGAAAACCGCCGACATTACACGCGCATTTTATTTTCAACTCCCGCGCATTTAACCAATAATACCCATAGTTACCCCTGCCAGTTGCTCGATATATCATTAAATGGCGCTCTGGTTA
The DNA here is from genome assembly GCF_014164535.1 of Pseudoalteromonas sp. SG41-2. Lineage (NCBI taxonomy): Bacteria > Pseudomonadati > Pseudomonadota > Gammaproteobacteria > Alteromonadales > Pseudoalteromonadaceae > Pseudoalteromonas > Pseudoalteromonas sp. SG41-2. The sequence goes on from NZ_JACJFK010000049.1 coordinate 11,129, forward strand.
GTCGCAATAATGACTTTAACTTTACAAAAAACAGTAGTGCTATTCTTGCCTTTAAACTCCCGCAAAGTGAAGTAATCATCGCGATGACTGTCACTATTTGCCATATCGAACAACAACATATAGGTTTAAAATGTACCCATATTGATATAGATAGTATTACCCATTTAAAGCGTTTAATTGAGTTAAACCTCGCTGACGATACACTACTGCACCGTGAACTTGAGAGTTTGATCCACAGTGCGTAAAGCAAGTAACTGGATTGAAATTGCCCTGTAGGTTACCCTAGAGAAAATTCGCAACGCAATCTGACTATGGCTCTTAATCAACACTTACCGCTGGTTTATCACCCTAACTATTCGTTTAACTTTGACCCTAACCATCGTTTTGTAATGAGTAAATTTGCCCATTTATACCAACAAGTAAAAGCACTTGGTTTGGCGAATAGCAACCTAATCACACCTCAACTTGGCAGCCCTGAGGCGCTTGAATTGGTACATTGTGATAATTACATTCAAGATTTATGGCATAACCGCTTAGATGATAAAGCGATGCGTCGTATTGGGCTACCTTGGTCAGAACAATTAATGGCACGAACTTTTACCGCACCTCAAGGCACGTTGCAAACTGCGCGCTTAGCTCTTGAGCACGGCATTGCATGCCATTTAGCCGGCGGTACACACCACGCTCACAGCGATTTTGGCTCTGGCTATTGTATGGTCAACGACTTAGCCTTTACCGCACAAACGCTTATTCAGTCAGGCGAATTGACTAATGTATTAATTTTTGACTTAGACGTACATCAAGGCGATGGTACTGCGGCGATGTTACAACACCAACCTTATGCATATACCTGCTCAATTCATTGTGAAAAAAATTTTCCATTTCGCAAATCAGCCAGCGATCTCGACATTGGTTTAGCTAATAATATGCAAGATGATGAATATTTAGGGGTTGTTGATGATACCTTGCGCTTTTTACTCAGAGAACTTAACCCTGATTTAGTGCTGTATGATGCCGGAGTTGATATTTGGCAACAAGATGGCTTAGGTAAGCTTGATGTTAGCTGGCAAGGCATTGAAAAACGTGATCACTTAGTGTTTAAGCGCTGTATTGAGCACAATACGCCAGTGGCAAGCGTGATTGGCGGAGGTTATGACAGAGATCACTTGCGCCTTGCAAAACGCCACGCAATTGTTATAGAGCAAGCTGCGCTGTTTTAAAAGCAGAGTATAAAACTGCTAAAACAGTATTTTTGACTACACTTTAAATTCATACCTTTATTGAGTTCATTATGCGACTGTTGTTTATTTTGTTACTTGCATTTATGTCGAGTATTGCCAACGCCGAAGAAGAAGCTGTAAAAGAAGAGCTTCCGCCGATTAACCCAGCTTACAATGCAGAGCATGCTATGGTGCTCGTTAATCAAGGCTCGCGTATTTTTGCAGTTAACTTACCAACTTATAAATTACCTCACGATGTGCAAGTTGTTTATCAAATTGAAAACCCAGATGTCGCTTTTTTAAGCCTGGTACGTGATGCAGAGCTTATTACTATCAAACCACAACCGTTTAATATTCAACGCCTAATGCGCGGCGAAGAACTAACAATTACGGCAGATGTGTATGCCGGACACTACCAGCGCGATGGCAGTTTGGTTTATCAACATAGACCTATTGTAATGAGTAAATTACTTTATGCGCGGGAATTAACTGATTTGAACGAATCATCGCAGTGGCAAGAATACGACATGATCACCCTCAAAAATAATGAGCGAATCTATATCCATAAAATAACCCAAGCACCGAGTTTTAATCATCTTATTTTTGCAGATTTAACTAATGCCTGTCTGCAAAAATTTCGCACATCAAAACGCGTCCCAAATGCTAGCGAATTAACCTATAAATTTGCCAACTGTGGCACCTTAAAGCCGCTCTATTTTGATGTTGAAGGTTTGCAGTCAAAGTGACTAAAAACTCAACGAGATATGTGAAATGTTGTTAATAACATTGAAAAACATGTTTGCTTGTTCATCAGGCATCACTTGCTCTCCCCAGTAGTAAACATAAGAGCGTCCATCACTGCCATGAAATTGTATCCAATGGTTATCCCGTTGAAGGTTTTGCATTATCTACTTCAACACCTTCACCACGCCAATAATCATCAGTTCATTGCTACTGAACTAGCAGCACTGAAAAAAAACACATAACAAGGAAACACTAATTTTAAACATATTAAACTCCCAACAACGTTATTTTAAATTTTATAATAAAGCTTTAATCGCAATAAAAGATAAAAAAAGGAAATATCTGTCTCTATTTATTCTTTTAGGTAACCACTACCGATTATTAATTTTGTATTATCTTTTGATGGGTAAAAACTGTGCCAGTCAT
>NZ_JACJFK010000004.1:0-101314 GCF_014164535.1 Pseudoalteromonas sp. SG41-2
GGTCAGGAAAATCACGCGATTGGTCAATAATTAAGGAAGTAAATTTAAATCCTGAGAAAAAAGAAGAAATGCGGGTGGCATAAAATTTAACTTGAGGCGACAACTAACTTGAAAAACTCCGCTTTTCCCCACAAAAAAAGCCGCTTAGTTTAACTAGGCGGCTTTGGAGGTTAGTCTCACTGTATTTGGGCGTGTCTCCAAACGAGTGAATACGTTACCAAGGAACTTTTTGTTTATTACGCTTAGATTGACTCTAAGGCAATTTTAACCATTTCATTGAAGGTGCTTTGACGCTCTTCACTTGGGGTTGCTTCACCAGTGATCACGTGGTCACTCACGGTAAATAATGCCATGGCTTTTGCGCCATATTCAGCAGCAACGCCGTATAAACCGGCTGTTTCCATATCTACCGCTAACATACCTAGTTTATCAAGTTCTTGATAAAAGCTGTTATCGGCTTGATAAAATGTGTCGGTGGTAAATACGTTACCCACTTTCGCTTTAATACCTAGCTCTTTTGCTGCATTAACGCCGTTTAATAGTAAATCAAAATCAGCAATTGCTGAGAAATCATAACCACGTACACGCGCACGGTTTACATTTGAATCTGTGCTTGCGCCTTGTGCAAAAATAACGTCACGAATTTTAATGTCGCTACCAATACCACCACAGGTGCCGATACGAATAAGGTTTTTAACGCCATAGCTGACGATTAGTTCGCGTGCATAAATCGACATTGATGGAATGCCCATACCAGAACCCATAATGCTTACTGGTTTACCTTTATAAGTGCCAGTAAAACCATACATGTTACGAACGCCGGTTACTTTTACAGCATCATCAAGAAAATTTTCAGCAATGTATTGCGCACGTAATGGATCACCCGGCATTAATACCGTTTGTGCAAAATCGCCATTATTTGCGTCAATATGTGGAGTACTCATTATTCGTTTCCTTTTACTTTTAGCGCGTTAAGCTTATCAATAAAGCCATCGCCATATTCAAGTGCAGATAAGTTAAACCACTGGGCAAGTGTTTGACCTATGTCTGCAAAACTAGCACGTTCACCAAGCGGGGTATTTTCAAGCCCTACCTGATAAGCAAGTACAGGCACATATTCGCGGGTGTGCTCACTGCCCGGGAATGTTGGATCACAACCGTGATCCGCCGTAATAATTAGTACGTCGTCGGCTTTAAGCTGCTTAAGTATCGTTGGTAAGTAATCGTCCAACTGTTTAAGCGCTTTTGCATACCCAACAGGGTCGCGGCGATGACCAAATTTTTCATCAAAATCAACTAAGTTAGTAAATATCAAACTGTGATCTGGCGCTGATGCCATTACCTCAGTGGTTTTTGCTAACAAGTTTTGTAAGCCTGGGGCTTTGTGTTTTTGGGTGATCCCTTGATGCGCATAGATGTCAGATATCTTCCCTATGCTAATCACTTCACCACCGTCATCGGCTAGTTTGTCTAGCAATGTTGGCGCTGGCGGTAACACTGAATAATCTCGACGATTGCCCGTTCTGGCAAAGTCTTGATTATTGGAACCCAAAAATGGCCGCGCAATCACTCGTCCTATGTTCATTTCATCAAGCAGCGCCCGTGTGATTTCGCAGACCTGATAAAGTTTTTCTAGACCGAAAGTTTGTTCATGCGCGGCTATTTGAAACACGCTATCAGCTGAGGTGTAACAGATTGGTTTACCTGTTTTTACGTGCTCTTCACCTAGCTGTTCTAAAATAGTAGTACCCGAGGCATGGCAGTTGCCTAAAATCCCTGGGATACCGGTACGAGCAATCAGCTCGTCAATTAACTGTTGTGGAAAACTCGGTTGTGTTTTAGGGAAATATCCCCAATCGAATAACACCGGTACACCGGCCATTTCCCAATGACCTGATGGGGTATCTTTACCGCTAGAAAGCTCTTTAGCGTAACCCCAAGCAGCAATCGGTGTTTGGCGGTCGCTAACAAGGCACGGTTCGTTGCCTGCAGCTTCACATGCATCAACTAAACCTAATAACGATAAATTAGGTAGTGATAGCCGTTCGCCGGTTTCTTCAAAGTATGCTTTAAGCAAATGTGCAAAAGTGTTTGCGCCCACGTCGCCAAACTTATCAGCGTCTGGTGCTGCACCTATGCCTAGGCTATCTGCCATTAATATAATTGCTCTTGCCATACTCACCTCGATTATCCAATGTAGCTACTTTATATTTTTGTGCTTTTTAACGTACAGGACATAAGTCCTGTTTCATAAAACCTAAACATTATAAATTTCACCCCTTAAAGCGAAGCAAGAGAGATTATTCGTGTCTTTTTTGCTATTGTGATCTACCAACAATGTATCCTTCTGTGTGGATGAGAACTTTAGTGACACGAACAATAATAGCCATTGCTGGCGCTTCTGCGTCTGGCAAATCTCTTTTTAGCCAAACAATTTACAATGAATTGGTAAATGAGCTTGAACCAGGCGCCATCGCCGTGATTGAAGAAGATGCGTACTATAAAGACCAATCGCATCTGCCGTTTGATCATCGTACGCAAACGAATTACGACCACCCTGATGCGTTTGAACATGAGTTAATGTGTAAGCATTTAACACAGTTACGTGATGGCGAAGCGGTAGAAGTACCTACCTATGATTATGCGCAGCATACTCGCAGTGACAAAACACGCACTGTGATGCCAGCAGAAATTCTCATAGTTGAAGGGATTTTATTGCTTAGTGATAAAGCGCTACGTAAAGAATTTGATATCAAAGTGTTTATTGATACACCGCTTGATATTTGCCTGATGCGCCGTATGCAACGTGATATGGAGCAACGAGGCAGAACATTACAGTCCGTTGTTGAACAATATCAAGCTACAGTGAGACCGATGTTTTATCAGTTTATTGAGCCTTCAAAGCACAATGCTGATTTAGTGGTTACACGTGGTGGTATGAATCGTGTTGCGATTGATATAATTAAAAGTAAAATAAAATATTTACTGCAAAAATAACAACGGGAATAAGCAAAGATGACAACATTTATGAGCTTAGTCGGCATGTGTATGCTGCTAGGCATTGCATTTGCGGCTTCGACAAATCGCAAAGCAATTAGTTTAAGAACTGTCGGTATCGCTTTTGCCCTGCAATTTATAATTGGTGGTTTTGTCCTGTTTTCAGACGCAGGCAAAAATGCATTAGTTGGCATGTCAAAAGCCGTATCATCGGTAATTGGTTTTGCAAATGACGGAATAGCATTTTTATTCGGTCCGCTTGCTAGCCAAGATGCCTTAGGGTTTATTTTTGCCGTACAAGTTTTACCCGTTATTGTGTTTTTCTCTGCATTGGTTGCAGTGCTTTATCACATTGGCATTATGGATTGGATAATAAGAATATTAGGCGGTGGTTTACAAAAGCTATTAAAAACCTCACGCACTGAGTCGCTCTCAGCGACTGCGAACATTTTTGTTGGCCAAACAGAAGCGCCGCTGATTGTAAAACCATTTATAGCAACCATGACTAAGTCAGAGTTGTTTGCTGTTATGGTGGGTGGTTTAGCCACCGTAGCAGGCTCAGTTATGGCCGGTTACGTGATTATTGGTGTAGAGCTTAAATATTTAATTGCAGCCAGCTTTATGGCAGCGCCGGGTGGTTTCTTAATGGCCAAGATGATTGTGCCAGAGACCGAAACACCAAAAGATACTTTAGCTGATTTAGAGCTTGACGAAGACAAGCCGGTTAACGTAATTGATGCAGCAGCATCAGGGGCAGCAAACGGTATGCATTTAGCACTAAATGTAGGTGCAATGCTATTAGCATTTGTTGCTTTAATAGCTTTATTAAATGGTTTGTTTGGCGGCATTGGAGGTTTATTGGCTAGCATCGGCGGTTGGTCAATTAACTTCAGTCATTTATTATATAAAACTGCTGGTGACTGGGAGGTAATAGATGGAATCGCAAGTTTATTTAACTCCATTGGTGATTCGCTAAATAGCACGGGTGCTTGGATAAGCTCTTTAACGTTACAAATGATTTTAGGTTATATCTTTGCTCCGGTTGCCTGGTTACTTGGCGTACCGTGGAGTGAAGCAGTTATAGCCGGTAGCTTTATTGGTCAAAAAATAGTAGTCAATGAGTTTGTTGCTTATTTAGACTTTATGAATTATCGCGATACGTTAAGTGCGCACACACAAGCGATTGTCACATTCGCGTTATGTGGGTTTGCTAACTTATCATCGATAGCCATTTTACTAGGTGGATTAGGCGGTATGGCGCCTAGTCGGCGAAAGGATATCGCACGCTTAGGGCTCAGAGCAGTGTTAGCAGGATCTATGGCTAACCTTATGAGCGCCGCAATTGCAGGTTTTTTCCTCTCGCTAGCTTAGAAACTTTGAGATGAACCTTAGTTGCAAAACAATAGGATAAGCCTTTAAGGGGTTAAAGACTTATCTTACTTGAACGATACTTCACAAAGGGCCTTTATGGCCCTTTTATCGTTTTTAATTCACTGTTTACTTTCATAATACTTTTCCTAGTTATTGCTATACTCAAAGTTCTATCGTCAAAAAGAGAAAATAAATGCGGCTATTTATTAATCTGCTACTTCTTTGTATCAGTGTCCATAGTACTGCAAATCAAAACTTAATGGTTGTGACCGAGTTGTCACCGCCGAATCAAGTTTTGCTGAATAATCAGGTAACTGGTTATAGTACTGAGTTAGTAAATATGATTATTTTAGAGGCTAAGCTCAATGCCCCAATCAACATGTACCCTTGGGCACGTGCTTATAAAATGGCGGTTAATAATAGCAACACCTTAATTTACAGTATGGCACGCACTACGGAGCGCGAAACACTGTTTCATTGGATTGGGCCAGTAGCACAGTTTGAAATGGGCTTTGTAAAACTCTCTGAGCGCAGTGATATTAACTTTGATAATACAGAGCAAGCCAAGCAATATAAAATTGCCGTACAGCGCCATGACCTTGCATCGCAAGTATTAGTAAAACGTGGTTTCGAAGTATTGCTGACCACTGATATTCAAAAGTCATATCAGTTACTACTAGCAAGAAAAGTTGATCTGGTAGTAGACGATGCTAATTATCTAGCTTCAATGAGTGAGCAGCTAGCGATCAATGCTAACGCACTGACGTTCGTACATGCCATAGAAGGACTGGCAGTAGCTGGTTACTTAGCTGCAAATATTAATACTGATGAAGATATTATAAAGGCACTGCAGCAGGCTTTTTTAAAGGTTAAAAATACTGAAAAATACCGTCAATTAATAACGGCTAATTAATTAGCTATTTTACATAACGATGCCGATAAGCATCAAAGTTATCCACCGCTTTGAGTTTTTCTAACTGCTCATTGAAGCGCTCAACTATCTCGATAGGCATCTCTTTATTAAAAACTAAATAATTACCCTGTAATGTATTTACTGGCAGCTCAACAAGTTGGACGACTTCTTTACCACCGTGACCAAATTGCTGTAGTTGGTAATCTAAGGCAAACTCTGAGCCGAGAATTAAATCGATTTTATTTTTAAAAAATAAGTTCATATACTCATAGTGATGAGCTACTTTTAATAAGTTTTTATCTTGTTGGAAACCAATACTCTCCACTACCCCCTCATAAATATTGCCTCTAACGACACCTAAGGTGTATGCACTAACTTGAGTAATATCAGTTGGATTAATGTGTTTGTTATCACGAAGGCGATAAAAAAATGTACGTGAAGAAACCAACGGGCCAACCCAGTAAAATAAATCTTCTCGCTCAGCACTGCGAGCGGTTGATACTAGCCCTGAGAGCTGATTTTTTTGCACTAAATCGTATGCCCTTGCCCAAGGCAACAGCTCAAATTTGCACTCCACTTGTGAAAGCTCACACAACGTACGCACAATATCTAAATTAATCCCTTGCAGCTGCCCTTTATTCGAAAAATTATAAGGGGGAAACTGTTCAGTAAAAATAGTAATTGTTGGCTTTGCAATGCAAGTAAATGTGAATCCAAGGCTAATTACTAGGATGAGTAATCGGTAGATAATCTATCTCGTTACAGAATAATAATAATAGATAAAGAATAGGAGGGGGAGCAAGTTACGTCAATTTTCAGACACAAAAAAGCAAGCCTAAGCTTGCTTTTTTTATTCTACCTAAAAGGTAAAATTATACAGCAGTGATGTTCTCTGCTTGTGGACCTTTTTGACCTTGTGAAAGAGTGAACTCTACACGTTGGCCTTCAGCTAAAGTTTTGAAACCTTCGCTTTTGATTGCTGAGAAATGTGCGAAAACGTCTGGGCCATTTTCTTGCTCGATGAAACCAAAACCTTTAGACTCGTTGAACCACTTAACTGTACCTGATACGATGTTAGACATTGTAATATCCTGATATAAAAATAAAATAATTGCTCTAATGAGCGGTGTAGCAAAAAATGAGATGGTACTTTAAAAACTTCAGGACGGTACTACAAGTATTACTTATACAACATCGAAATGGAGATTTATAGCTTTCATGCTTTCTTTCTAGCTGCAGCAAACTATACAGGGTTAATAAGTTATGTCAACCCCTTTATTAATTAATATATAAATACTCAGTCATGAGCCAACCTGTAGTAAATTCAAAACTAAAAAACAGCACGCAGCGGTAACATGCGTTTTTATAATGGCTTGTAAATACGACCAATAAAAAAGCCCTTGCAGCTAACTGCAAGGGCTTTTCTTAATCGTTACTAATATTATGATTAACGCTTACGGCGACGACCAAATATTGCTAATGGAGTAAGTAATAACATCAAGAAGCCTAGACTACCGCTACTTGATTTCGATTTGGGCTTTTCAACCACAGGTTCTGCTTCGTTGCTTACGGCAACCGTTACTTGCTCGGTAACCGATACGGTGCCATCACTGACCGCAACTTCGAACACGACTTCTTCGTCGCTTGTGATTGCGCCTGGAGTAAAGCTAAGTACCGCAGTATCTGCATTAGATAGTGTTGCGGTTGTGCCACTTACTTGTGTCCATGCATAAGTGAGTTCATCTGCATTTCTATCCGTGGCTACAGCATTTAAAGTACTGGTTACTGATTCCTTAATACCTAACTCACCGGTAACTGTTACTATAGGAGCTGCGTTATCACATGCGACTGCATCGCCAGCAATTACTGCTGAGAAGATTGGCGTTGTTACATTGTTAAATGTAAGGTTATCAATCCACCATCCTAAATCACCAACAGCGCCATCTGATGAAAGGCGAAAGCGTAGTTTTGCTCTATTACCATTGAGTTCACTACCAAAATTAATTGTTTCGTAGTTACCGTATACGTTATCCTGATTGATGTTGTTACCTGTAAACGTATCACGCTCTTGGATAGCTTGGGAGTCATTCTCAATTAACGGACCATCGTAACCACGATTAAATGTACCACCCATTTCAGTCACATCAACCCAGCTACCACCATTGACGCTAATTTCAACAACACCACCATCCCACTCGTTTTCAATACGATAAAAATGCCAGAATGACACCTCAAAGTCACCTGCAAAGCCAATATCAAATCCTTTAGTTTCTATCGCTACATCTGATTGGAAATCGTTGTTCTGCAAGAACATCGTTTGCTCACCAAGCTCAAAACCAAAGCTGTTGAAAAAGGCAACATTATCATCAGCTGCCATACTTTGTGTACCTTTAGCTAAATCACCACCGATCATTACATTTTCTTTTAGATCATATAATGATGCTCTCGCTACTTCCATGTTATCCATAGTTTGCGCGCCGACTGGCTGTTTTTCTTTAAAAGCCATGTTGACCGAATAAGTAACTTTTTCAGTGGCAGCTTCAACAATTTCATCGTCAGCAGACAACTCTGGGAATGATACTTCAATTTCTAAGTTTTCAGCTGTACCTGATTCATTTAAGGTAAACTTAAGGGGTGAACTCGTTGCAGTCGAAAATGGCATTGTGTCAGCAAATGTAACTAAACCATCATTTTCAAATGTCACATCATGATCACTGACCACAGTCAGTTGAGCTTGCGTACCAGTAAGCATTTTACTACCAGTATTTGTAATACTCACAGTTAATGTGGCCGTTTCACCTTTATCGACAATACCGTCATTTGAACAAAAGCCTAGCTCTGCACCATTGTAGTTTGCATCAATAGCCACATCTTTGAGGTTAAAGCTAGCCAGTTCCATCTTGTCAGATTCTACAACGCCCGTTAAATCTTCACTGAAACGATCTGGCGCTACAGCACCTAAACCCATGCCGCGCTTAGCAAATGCACCTAAAATAAGCTCATAATCTTTGGTATCAACAGCGTATGCCGCCGCTAATATCGCATCACGTGCTTCAGTATATAAAGGCGCAATTGGTGTTAATTTATAGCCTGCAACAAGGTAGTTAGCCATGCGATTTTGTGCTTCTTCAAAACCATGTTCATTGATTAATGCTACATAACTTTCCCAAAGCATAGTCGCCCAAATTTCACCCGCAGCATGTGGAGAGGCTACACTTGTTGGTGAAATGCCTACATCTGCACCTGCATTTTCAGTAATGTGACGGAATGAAAGCGGATTAACTTCTTTATTTGTAGAGTATGGTACACGACGAATACCATAGTAGAAGTCTTCAACAAACGTACCACTGCCGTATGCTTTTTGGAACTTGTCGTTACCTGTGATGTTGATGTCATCAGCTTTAGCAATAAACATCAGGGAGTGGAAATCACCCCAGCCTTCACCCATTGCACGGCCTTGGAAGTTAATTAGACCCGCAGAGTTACCAACTAAACGGTTACTAATATAGTGGCCCCATTCATGAGCAATAATACCGTTATCAAGTGTGCCATCTTTTAACTTGGCATTATTGAACATATTAACAGTAACTGTATTACCAGCACTTATAGAGTCATACATCAGATGACCATCAGCAAAGTTAAGACCCATATTAGGAATTAACACCGCATCATCTTCACCGCCCATAGCCGCAGGCTCATCAGTGTCTGGAACGTTGTTTACAACAATTGCGCCGATTGCTCCAACTTCTTGAGCATGTAAAACTTTTGCTGTGAAGTTGCACGAACCACGATCAATTAGGGCAATTTTTCCAGCTAACTCTGCGCCATTAGTTGCAGGCTCACAGCCATCGAAAACGCTACCCGAATCAGTGTCATTACCATCAACCAAACGTACAACTTCAGCTGTAACATCAGCAAATTGGAATTGCCCAAAGCCCGAGACTTTAGAAGACTCAAGAACTCCAATAGTTGCGTCAGAGGTTACAACCACACCAAAGTCTGTGCCTACTTTTGCATCTTTACTATTATACAAATACATTTGCATACGTGGACTTGCACCATCAGCTGGTGTTGCCATATTAGCATTATCTAAACCGCTATTATCTTGCGCTTGAGCCTCAATTGGATCCCCTTCAATGCCACCGCGCTCATAGTTAGAGAGCTGAGCTACATTCGAAGTTTCATCAAAACCATGATCATAGAAGAAGTCGTGCAAAAAGTTATTCATGTAGAATAAGTTTACAATTGCCGCTTTGCGATTGTCGTAACTGTTTGCGACTTGATCAACTTGATAGGGGTAATCAAATGTAAAATCTGAGGTTGTTTCAGCAGTGAAGTCACCTTCAGTGAAACCTTGTGGTGCTATAACGTCGGCATATGCAAATACGTTATTACCAGATGTAGTTGTAGCATCATCAGTAAGCCATGGATCCATGGTGCTTAACTTACTGTAATAAGAAAGGCTCACTATCGGTGCATCAAGGATTTCGGTTTCATCTGTTTGATCAGGACCGTCAGCAGGAATAACATCACCATGTGGGCCTTCCCATGGGTAACCATCTGCATCAGCCCAGACACGGTAGTTAAAATCAGCAGCATGCGCTTTCAGGTCTTTTTTGAAATATACTTTGCTGTTTTTTGCACCAATAACATAGCTGAAGTAGTCACTTTCTAAACTGTTCTTATCTGCGACTTCAACTTCAACATAATAAGCTGATTCAAGTTGACCATTAACCTCAAAGAATACTTTTTTAGCGCGCGGCTGGCCAACTACAACTTTATCACCACTTTGATTAGTTACAGTGTATTTAACGTAATCGCCTTGTTCAGTTGATTTTGTAAGGGATACATTAATATCTGCTAGCTTTTTAATCGCTTGTTTAATGCTCTGCTCAGCACCAACAAAATCAGCTAATGGTGCTAATGAACGTTTAGTATTTGCACTTGTGTTAGCAAAATAGCCTGATCCTGCCACCAAGTTATGTTCCTTATCCATGATAAGGTTATATTCACGATTAAAAACTTCTACGCCATGAACTTGTTGTTTATATTTAGCCGTTACAGAACCACTTTTTTGTTTAGATAAATCTGCAAGAACTGCGTTTGACGTCCCTTTTTTACTAGTACTGAAACCGGTTAAAGCATTTAAATAAAAATCTGCAGCGTATGCATTTCTTTGTTCAGGTAAAACAACTGACATATTAGGTTTTGCTTGACCAACGGCTTGCCAAAGAAACGTTGCCTTGCCAAGCTGAGCATCAAAAATTGAATCATGCCCCGATACTGTTCTACGTTCAGCTAATGCACGTTGCTGGGTTATTTGTGGATTAAATTGAACTTGAGAGCTGACGCTTGGCGCATTAAAAAATCGAGTTTGCTCAGTAGCTTGTACTTGAGTCGATGCCAAAATAGCCGTAACCATCGAAGCAACGGCCGTTACTTTAAATTGATACATTAATAATCCCCTGTTGTTATAATTTTAATTTGGTTAACATTCATAACCAAGAACAATGTACACTAATGATGTTAACCAAAGAAAGCAAAATGTAAACAAAGGTAAATGGGGGAATTTCAAATATGTCAAATAACTTTAAATTACAGCTAGTTATAATTACAATCGCACTAATAAGTGGATGTAAAAAAAATGAAACACTAACTGATAGTACCGAAAACAGCATCAATACTAGCAATGAAAAAGCTCAAGAAGTAGCTTTAAATACTTCACAAAAACTAAAGAATGTAGAAACAACACTTTTAGTTAGCAATTCAATTAATAATAACGGGGAAAAGATTAGCTATAAAACGGATAAATTACTTAAAGGAACAACTGTCCATAATCACGCGACATCGGAGCAAGGAATTGTCACTGGAGCCGTGTTTATCACCTTGAAAAGCGACGATATTCCGCTAGCACTCAAAAGTACGTACAACACAAAAAAAATTACCAAGCACACCTATCAATTCCTAGTCGATAAAAATACCGACTTGAAATCAACAATAAGTGATTTAAAGCAATATACCGTTATTGATACTATTGAAATCGCAATTAATTATTCACCCATTGAGGAGCAGTTTTAATTACTCGACCACAAAGTCAAAATAGGTATTCGGGTAGGCTTGCGGCTGATAGGTAAAGTGCCACCACTCCATTGCGTAAGGTGAAAATCCAGCGGCAAGCATAAGATTTTTCAGTTTATACCTATTCGCTTGTTGGTCTTGCGTTATACGCGGGTCGTCAGTATTTGAAATGGTATCGAACATATCAAACAATGAGCCCATATTTAATGCTTTGCCTTGACTATCTGTCAAAGTTAAATCAATGGTTGAACCACGGCTGTGGCCTGATTTAGCTGCGATATAATCACCGAGTAACTGGTCTTTTCCTAAATTAGGGTAATACGCTGCTTTAGTTTTTGTGTCAGTTGCGTCGTTAACCCAACGCACAAAGTGGTCAACGGCACGTTGTGGCCGATAACAATCATAGATTTTAAAATTATAACCAGCTTGCTCCGCCTGAGAATGCGCTTTTACCAGCGCTGCGGCTGCCGTTTTATGTAATAAGCATTTAGGTGCGTTATAACCTTCGATTGGTTTACCGACAAAGTTTTGCCCACTAAAATAGCGGATATCAAAGAATGCAGTTGGTATTAACGTTGCCACATCAACAAACTCACTACGATAGCTTTGAGCTGGGTCGGGATATTTAGCGTTAGCGTCATGGGCAATTGCTGTACTGCTTAAAGCATGTATTCCAAGCAGTGATATTAGTTTAAAACTGATATTTAACAACATTGTAGTAGCCTATAACATTAAAAACAGGCTAGTAATATTGCATAGTTAAAAGCCATTGCCAATAAATTATTGCTGTTCGACAAACTCAGATTGGATAAACTGAGAATCGATAATACATCGATTACGACCCGTTTTTTTCGCTTTGTATAAAGCCTGATCCGCTTGTTTGAGTATCTCTTCAACACTCAATTGCATCAGTGGCCAGCCAGAAATACCTATTGATATGTTGATACTTCCTACTGGTTCGATGATTGTTTCTGATACACGCATACGTAATCGTTCCGCAAGTAGATAAGCTGACTTGGCGTTAATATTTGGTAATATAACAATAAACTCCTCTCCTCCCGTACGTGCAACAAAATCATTTTCACGGGTTACATCAACAATAATTGTAGCCAACGATTGCAAAACAATATCACCAATATCATGGCCAAACTCATCATTAACACGCTTAAAAAAATCAATATCGATAGCAAGCACAGTAAAAGACGTTTGCTGTAAAGTTAATTGATCTAACATGAACTCCAGGCTACGTCGGTTATGTAAGCCCGTAAGTGGATCTGTTTGTGCTTCATGCTGTAATAGACCAATCTGGTTTTGTAATAAGCCGACTCCTTTTAGCATAGCTAAACGCAGTTCAGAGCTTTCATAATACCAAGACCGCACTTGCTTTAACTGTTGCGAAGTTGACGGGTTATCAAGTGTTTTAGCCGTTTCTGCAAGTTGCCTTAAAGGCTGTGAAATTAATCGAGCTAGCACCCAAATAAATATAAAAGTTGCCAACCCTACTGGCAGGGTTCGATATAGAACATTCATCATCAAACCATCTAGTGGCGCAAATGTAGCGCCTAATGGTCGTTGTGTGACAATGCCCCAAGAGGCACTTTTTAATGGTGCATAACCTGCCAGCATGGCAATGTTTTGACTATTAATTAACTGCCTAGTGCCTCTTTCACCTCTTAGCACCGCTTCGATCACTGGATTGCCAAAAACTTGTTCACCAATCCGAGCAACATCAGGGTGATAAAGTAAGCGCCTACTCTTATCAACAACGTAGATATATGAGCCGTCTTTATGAAAATGTACTTGCAGTAAGTCATGTAAAATCCCTTTTTGTTTTAGATATAATGTCCCACCTATATAACCAAGGTATTCATCTTGAGAGTTAAATATCGGATGCGAAATAAATATTATGAGATTCCCTGCCGCAGAAATATAAGGCTCACTGATCATTGGCTTTTTCTTCGCTAACGCTTGTTTTGCGCCATCACTTTCTAATAGCTGTCCTTTGAGCTTTAGACTCAATGGCGAGAGCCCCAAAACTACGCCATCTTTGTCAACGACAACGGTTGAATTAAAGCTATCAGTTTGCAACCGAAGACGCTGCGTTTCTTGTGCGAGAGTGTTTGCATCATTAAACTGGATAGCAAGGATTTTTGCTGAATAAGCGAGTTGCTGCTGAGCAGCCAGTAGAAACCGGTCAGTGGCAGAGACAAGTTTAGCGGCATACGCATTATGGTTTTTTAAGGTTTGTGATTGTAGTTGCTGTTTTTGTACTTGGTAGCTGGAATAAAAGCCATTTAGAAAGGTGATCACAGTCACTGAAATAGCTAAAAACAAGATTAACTTTTTTAAATCAAGGTTGATATTCTTAAGGCTTCGCAAAATAGTTTTTCTCTATGCTGGCCTTGTATTTCCTTGGCGGTTATGTAAACAACCCATACTAGCAAGTTACTCTCACAACCGACAACTCAATCCGCTCTAAACTTGATTTAGCGCAAATTAACAGTGTATTTATTAACATTTACTTGTTCTAATCGCTGGCGCTAAGCGATTGCTGTTTCCCCATAGAAAAATCAATTTATCTGTTTGCGCTTTTAACAAAATAAGCGAAGAAAATTTACCTTGCGCAAAACGAATAAATTATTACAATTAAAAAACAAATAACAAATAAAAGAACATTATGGTTAAACATCACTGCCAGAATATATTGTCACAATTACCCAGTCATCGTTTGCTCGCCTTAGATGTACTGCGAGGGCTCACTATCACTGCGATGATTCTAGTCAATAACCCAGGGAATTGGTTATATATGTACTGGCCGCTTAAACATGCTGATTGGCATGGCCTAACACCCACTGATTTAATTTTCCCATTTTTTATTTTTATTGTTGGGATGTCGATCACCCTATCGGTTAATGCCATGCAGGCAAAAGGAATTACTAAACAAAGTATACTCAGATCTGGTGTAGTGCGTACGGTAAAGCTAATTGCATTAGGTTGGTTTTTAGCCCTGTTTTACTATAATTTTCGCGATCCTAATTTCAGCTGGCTAGATGAACGTTTAGCAGGTATTAGGATCATGGGCGTTTTACAACGCATCGGTCTAGTTTATCTGATTGCCTTAGCTTGTTACCTTTATATAAAACCAAAGTATATTGCGCTTACTTTTGTGAGCTTACTCATCGGGTACGGCGCGTTAATGATATATACGCCCTATTCATTGCCTAACGGTGAAATCGTTAAAGGGCTGTGGCTGCATGGTAATAACCTCAGCGCTTGGCTTGATAATTTACTGCTCGGTGCAAATCATGTTTACTATGCCACAGCAAAACCTTTAGCATTTGATCCAGAAGGAATACTTTCAACCTTACCTGCAATTGCAACGGCATTATCAGGAATATTATGCGGATACTATATAAGCACTGAAAAAAACCTTGGCAAACAAGTCAGAATATTTACCCTAGTGGCTATTACAAGCATTGTTTGCGGGTGCTTACTTTCACTTTTAATACCAATAAACAAAGCACTATGGACACCAAGCTATGTAATAATCAGCTCAGGACTAGCGATGTTATGCTATGCACTGTGTAGCTATATTCTCGATATTCGTAAAGTTCGCTTGTGGAGTGCGCCGTTTTTAGTGTTTGGCGCTAACGCTATTTTGTTCTTTATGTTTGCTGGCATCGTAGCGCGTATTTTAATTATGATCCCAGTGGCTGATACAAGTTTAAAAGGTGCTATATTTAATCAAGTATTACAACCGCTATTTGGTAATTATTTAGGCTCTTTTAGCTATTCGTTGCTATTTTTACTCGCCTCTTATCTAGTGATGTATGCGTGCTATAAACGCGGGATTTTTTGGAAAGTATAATGTCTAAGCCTCATCAAGAGGCTGCTTGACTCACTTTATCTAATAAATACAGCACAGATTGGTAGTTAATACCACTGTGCTGAGTTAAGCCAATTTCACAACTGCGGCTATTAGAAATACCGCTACTGCAATTTTGAGGCACTTGGTTACGCAGCGTTTTTAATGCATTAGCATTTAGCTCTGGCAAGTTAAAGCCCTTATCGCCGGCAAAGCCACAACATTCAATATCAGCTGGAATAATCACTTCGTTACTGCATGCTTTAGCTACGGCAACAAGTTGTTGTTCACTGCCACGGCGTTTGCTACTACAGGTAACATGTAACATAACCGGCTCGGGTTGGGCTGTGATGGTCAACTTAGGCAATAAATATTGATAAGCAAACTCAGCGCTTTCGAGTACTGTTAAACCGCGCTGTTGCGCTGCTTCATTGCTTGTTAATGCACATGGACTGGCGTCAAAAATAATCGGGTAACGACCATTTTCAGACACCTGCTGCGCGATATCGAGTAACTGCTCAGCTTTACTTTTTGCCTGTTCAGGTAAACCTTTACTCGCAAAGGGCATGCCACAACATAGCTCATTAATTTGCATCGGCAGTAACAGTTCAATTCCCGCTTTAGTCGCGAGGCTATGCATAACTTGCATAATTGAGCGGCGATCATCCGCTTGCTCATCGGCTGCAAACACCCTGCTGGCACAACTGGGAAGATAAACCACTTTATCAGGCTGTTGTGCCTGTACTATGCTGTGATTAATTGGCTGCTCCCCCCTTGGCCACGCTGAATAATAAAGTGGGGTGCCAATCAGCTTATTAGTAGGTTTGGTTAAAGTACGCAGTGCCTGTGCACCAATGATGTTTCGCACCATCGCCATACTGGTTAAACCAAAGCGTGCTGTATTTGCTAATACCGCAAAATGTTTGACCGCAAAACTGGCTATGCGCGGCGCCATTTTTGCATTGAGTTGCTTTTTTGCCCTCAGGGATTTTATAAATTCACCGGTGTTAATACCGACGGGGCATTTCATGCCACACAGCCCGGTTGCTGCACAGCTATCAATACCTAAATATTGAAAATCTTTTTCGATACTGCTGAGCTGACGATTAATGTGCTGTTTTTCGCTAATATCACCAGTGTTACTAAGTTGATTAACCAATTCAGTGCGACGTCGCCACAGCGTAATACGTTGGCGCGGCGTTAAGGTGAGTCCTTTTGATGGGCATACGGTTTCGCAAAAACCACACTCAATACATTTGTCGATTATATCGTCGCTGCTAGGCATGGTTTTTAAATGCTGAATATGGCAGTTTTCATCGGTATTGATGATCACTCCTGGGTTTAAAATGTGGTCTTTATCAAACAATTGTTTAATACGCTGCATCACAGCAAAGCCATCAGTGCCCCATTCAGTTGCCACAAACGGCGCCATATTTCGCCCAGTACCATGCTCAGCTTTTAATGAGCCATTAAGTTCAACCGCCACCAGTTGCGACACGTCCCGCATAAATTGCTCATAACGCGCTACTTGCGCTGGTGTATCGAATGCTTGGGTAAATACAAAATGCAAATTACCCGCTAAGGCATGGCCAAAAATAATCGCTTCATCGTAACTGTATTTATCAAATAATTGATGCAGAGCTTTAACACCCTGAGCTAATACATCCAGCTCAAAAGCCACGTCTTCAATGATCACAGTGGTGCCATTTTCGCGCACTGCACCGACTGCCGGGAACGTACCTTTACGAATATTCCATAATGATGCATTGCGCTTAGCATCTGTTGAAAACGCCATAATCGCTAATTGATGGGCGCTAAAATGTGCGACAAGCTGATCCACTTGTTGTTGTAAATTAACTAATTTTGTTGCGTCTTCTGCACGTACTTCGATTAATAATGCTGCACTATCTGCTGGGTAGTTATGAACATCTTTAGGCATGATGTCATGCTGCGCGACGCACAGGAGCGAGCGCTTATCCAATAACTCAACCGCCGCTACATCAAGCGTTGCTAGCTGCTTTACTAATTCACAGACTTGGCTTATATCATCAAAAATAATAAACGCTGAGCTTTTATGAGCATGATCAATCACCGTGTGGTAAGTAATATCAGCAATAAACCCCAGCGTACCTTCAGAGCCAATCATTAAATGCTTAATGATCTCAATCGGATCAGTGTAATCAATTAGCGCGTTTAAACCATAACCAGTGGTATTTTTTAAGCGGTATTTATGAGCGATACGCTGTGCCAACTCAGGATTATTTGTAACCTGCTGGGCAAGCGCAGTGATATCGTTAATAAACGGTTGATGGCTATGTAAAAATTCAGAACGGCTTTGCTCACTGCGTGTATCAAGCACTGTACCGTCAGCGAAGATTAAGGTCATGTCCTTTACTGTATGGTAACTATTTTGTGCCACGCCACAGCACATACCTGATGAATTGTTGGCTGCCATGCCAGCGATTTTACAACTATTGATTGAAGCGGGATCAGGGCCAATTTTACGGCCAAAAGGCGCAAGTACGGCATTGGCACGAGCACCAATAATAGCTGGCTCTAACCGAATGGCAGCGCCGTTATCTTCAATTTGATAACCAGACCAGCAATCACTAAGCAGCACTAATACAGAATCTGTAATTGCTTGGCCTGATAAGCTAGTACCGGCGGCCCGGAAAGTAATGGCAACTTTATATGTTGCAGCGGCACTGATGACCTGTTGCGCTTGTTGCTGATCAGCAACCAGTACTATTAATTGCGGCACTAAACGATAAAAGCTGGCATCAGTGCCAAAAGCATAGCGCCTAGGGTAATCTTCAATGAACGCCGAGGCAGGCAGCTTATCACTGAGTTGTTGTTGAAATAGTGTCAGTGCTGTTGCCATTATTTGCCCCTTTGCGTTCTGTTAATTTACTCGCTTGGCGACCCACCAAGCATTATGGAATATATTATTACTTGAAATAAGAGCGAATTACCATTAATAAAAGCTCGTCTAATATTATTTTTTTTCATCTAAATAACTATTAACTCTTAATATTTATGTAATGATCAGGCAAGCATGTGATTCGTCGGTGGTTTTTGCAGTTCTGCAAAAAAAACGTTAATGTGACAAAAATATGTTGTATTTTAATCCAAAATGGCATTACCATCAAGAATAAAATATTCATAAATAAAATAAGCAATTCAGCTTTGGAGCCTACTGTGTTAAATAAGTTTGCCATATCATCAATTCTCTTTGGACTAGGGTGTTTATTACCAATGAAATCGACCTTTGCAGCGACCAATTTAACCCTTGAGCAACAGCTTGGCCAAAAGCTGATGCTCGATTTTCGTTATTATTGTGAGCAAGACAGCGAGAACACACCTGAGCAAAAGTGCCGTAATGCAGTCACTGAATTACCTGCAGATTTAGCCAAGGTGATCACTAAACATAATATTGGTGGGGTGATCTTATTTGCTGAAAATATCGATAATATTGCGCAAATCGTTAAATTAAATAATGCTATGCAACAAGCTGCAGCAAAGTCGAGCTTAGGCGCACCATTATTTATTTCAATTGACCAAGAAGGCGGACGTGTTGCACGTATTCCTCGTGATATTGCCACTTCATTTACTGGTAATATGTCGATTGGCGCAAGTTATGCGGTTCACGGCACCAAGTTTGCTACACAATCTGCACAAGTGATTGCTGATGAATTAAAAGCCATTGGTGTGAATGTTAACTATGCACCAACTGTTGATGTAAACATGAACCCTGATAACCCGGTTATTAATGTGCGCTCATACGGTGAAGATCCAACACTTGTGAGTATTTTAGGTGGCGCACAAGTTGCTGGCTTTGAAGGTAATGGCGTAATTACCTCACTGAAACACTTTCCAGGCCATGGTGATACAAACGTTGATAGCCACACTGGCTTGCCAAAAGTAATGCACGATAAAGAAACTATCTGGGAAAAAGATTTACCTCCGTTTCAAACTATTATTAAAAAGCAAAACCCTGGCATGATCATGACTGCACATATTCAGTACCCAGCACTGGATAGCAGCACATTTGTTAGTAAAGATGGCAAAACCATGATCAAACCTGCGACGATGTCGCATAAAATCATCAGCGAATTATTACGCGATGAAATGGGCTATCAAGGTGTAGTGATCACCGATGCGCTAGATATGGCTGGTATTAGCCACTTTTTCGAACCAATTGAAGCCGTTGTAAATACCTTTGCTGCCGGAGTTGATATTGCTTTGATGCCAATTGAAATTCGTAGTCCAAAAGATTTAGTCGTATTAGATAAATTGATCAGCCGCTTAGTGAGCGAAGTTGAAAAAGGTAATTTACAAGCCGACGAAGTCGCTATCTCTGCTCAACGCATCATCAATTTAAAAAGTAAATTTAAACTGACCACAGAGCTTGACGAATCGTTAGCAATGCAAAAAGCACAACTTATTCTCGGTGATGATAATCATCGCAAAGTCGAAGCAGAGCTGGCTCTTGCCGCCATTACCCAAGTTAAAAATGACCAGCACACTTTACCGATTAAACTGACGACAAATAGTAAAGTACATATCATCATGCCTGATACCCGCAAGTGTTTGGCGCTACAACAGGCAATTACAGAAAATACTCAACAACCACTTGCATTTAGCTGCACCAGTTTACAAGGCTTTGAGCCCACAGCGACGTTAAAAGCAATCAATGAAGCGGATATCATCATTGCAGGCAATGCATCACCAAACCAAAGCGCGGTAGAAATTGGCGGCATGGATGACCTTGCTGATAACCCTGCATTTGCAATTGCAAAATCGGCGCAAGGTCCGGCACTTGAAAAACTGCTTCAGCAAGCGCAACAAGCTGATAAGAAAACCGTTTTTGTTAGTTTACGAGCACCATACGATATTGCCACATTTGGCCAATATGCGGATGCAATTTTAGCAACTTATGCGTATAACATAGATGTAGATAATGATGTTAAAGTAGCAGGGCCAGCTTTTACTGCTCTTGCAAAAGTACTAGTTGGTAAAAAGCCAGCGCAAGGTACTTTGCCTGTTACCGTCAGTGGCATTAACAACAACTAAAAGTTTACGAGGATACTATGCAACATAACGCATCACTTACTACGCCTTACGCTATTCGTAATATGATCAGGAATGAAGATTATACCGGTAGTACATCGGGCTTTGTTCCCGGCTTTGTACAGGCTAATTTAGTGATTTTGCCCCAGCGCTATGCGTTTGATTTTTTACAATTTTGCCAAGCAAACAAAAAAGCGTGCCCAATTGTAGCAAGTAGCCGCACGCCTGGATCTACTAGCATTCCAAATGTTGCTCATGATTTAGATATTAGGACTGACATACCTCGCTATCGTATTTTTAAAAATGGCCAATTGATTGAAGAAGTAACGAATATCAAAGAGCAGTGGCGCGATGACTTGGTCACTTTTTTAATTGGTTGCTCGTTTTCATTTGAAGAGTCGTTAAAGTTGGCGGGCCTAGAAATACGTAATATTACGGAAAATAAAAATGTACCTATGTACATGACTAATATTCCCTGCGAAAGCGCCGGTATATTTCATGCTAACATGGTCGTTAGTATGCGACCGATGAAGCCGGCAGATGCGATTCGGGCAATCCAAATATGTAGCCGCTTTCCAGATGTGCATGGAGCGCCAGTTCACTTTGGGGATCCAGCTGCAATAGGTATTAAAGATATTAATCGCCCTAACTTTGGTGAATCTGTCACCATTAAAGACGGTGAAGTACCGGTATTTTGGGCCTGTGGTGTCACGCCGCAAGTAGCCATAGCTAATGCTGCGCCTGATTTTTGCATTACACATAGCCCAGGTCATATGCTGATCACCGACATTCAAAACGCCCATATCTCGGCTTTTTAAACGGGAATAATGATGAAGCTCAATTGTGATTTAGGGGAAAGCTTTGGTGCATGGCAAATGGGCCTTGATGAAGAGGTAATGCCGCATATTGATATGGCTAATATTGCTTGTGGTTTTCATGGCGGTGATAGTGATGTTCTAGCACGCACCCTGATGCTTGCTAAACAACATGATGTCATTATAGGCGCGCACCCCAGCTATCCTGATAAACAGGGCTTTGGGCGTCGCTCCATGGCATTAACACCACAAGAGCTAAGCAATTGCCTGCATTATCAAATAGCCGCAATTGAAGGTATGGCAAGAGTACAAGGCCTCACTTTAGAGTATGTGAAGCCACATGGCGCGTTATATAACGATATGATGGCCGATAAAACAATTTTGACCACGGTGATGCAAGCTGTTGCCAGTTACCCGAGCCCTTTAAAACTAATGCTTCTCGCCACTGCGAAAGCAGAGCAACATCAACAACTTGCTCAACAATATCACCTTGAATTAATTTTAGAAGCATTTGCTGATCGCCAATATACCGATGACGGTCAATTAGTATCACGGAAAATTGCTGGTAGTGTGCATGATAAACCTGCGCTAATAGCGCAAGTTAAACAGTTACTCGCCACCGGCTGCGTAACCACACAATCGGGCAACCAACTGCCTTTACACGCCGACAGTTTATGTGTGCATGGCGATAACGCAGCAGGCATTGCCCTAATTCAAGAGATCAAAGCGTTATGCCACACTCGTTAAGTGATGAACAATTAAGTCAAGCAATCGAAACCATGATGGTAGAACAAAACCTACGTGGTATGCAAAATCTCTATGCCTATCAACAGACAGGGACTTATCTGCGCGCTGCAAAGTCGTTATTTGATGCCAAAAGTACGGTACTCATTGGTACCGGTTTTGCCGTCAAGCAAACCTTTGAAACCGATGGCCCTGTTGGCGCCATTGCTTTATACAATGCTTTAATTACGCTAGGTAAAAATCCTATTTTAGTCTGTGGAAACCCCCTTTACAGTGCACTGAAAAATGAATTTAACTGTTTTGAATTGCCACTGAATAATTTTACTGATGCAATGGCTTTTAGCAAAGCTGCGCTGGCTGAATTAAAGCCAGATTGCGTATTGTCTATCGAGCGCCCCGGGCTGTGTCACGGCAATAAATATTACAATATGCGTGGTATTGATATTTCGGCTGATTGTGGTTGTTTTGATTTTTTTGTCAGCCAAGCCTCCTGCCCAACGGTAGCTATTGGTGATGGCGGTAACGAAATAGGGATGGGCAATTTATCACAATATATGACTGAGCTGAGCATTATGCCGTGCCTTACTTGCTGCGATGAACTGCTGTTAGCGGATGTATCAAACTGGGCAGCTTACGGCATTATTGCGTTTTTAAGCCGCTGGCATAGCCAAGACTTACTCGCAGAAGTCGATACTTTAGCAATCCTGCAATATTTGAGTGAACGTGGCAGTGTAGATGGCGTTACTCACAAAAACGAATTAACCGAAGATGGCTTACATGCTATGCATGGCCAACAACTCATCGCAAGACTACGTCAGCTTAGCGGTGTTGCCAATCAGAATGAGGATTTATAATGAGTACGGTGTATTTAAACGGCGACTATATGAACGCAGAGCACGCAAAAATATCGCCAATGGACAGAGGCTTTTTATTTGGCGATGGTATTTACGAAGTGATCCCTGCCTATAATGGCAACATGCTTGGCTTTGCAGCGCATATTGAACGCATGAAGAATGGTTTAAATGAACTGGAAATTGTACTCGATTATACAGCTGATACATGGCGTGAAATCTGCCAGCAGCTGTGTGAGAAAAATCACGGTGAAAACCTTGGTATTTATTTGCACGTTAGCCGTGGCGCTGATACTAAGCGTGCTCATGCCTACCCGAGTGGTATTACGCCAACGGTATTTGCCTACGCCTTTGAAATTCCAGCACAACCCGTTAGTGATATCGACAACGCCACGACTTATACTGTATCCGTTGAGCAAGATAAGCGCTGGCAGCGTTGCCACATCAAGTCAACCGCATTACTCGGCAACGTGATTCATTACCAGCATGGTGCGGCGGCTGGCAATAAAGAAACCATTTTATACAATCGCTTAGATGAGCTTACCGAAGCAAGCTCAAGTAATGTGTTTATTGTTAAAGATGGCGTGATCAGCACACCCCCATTGGATAACCAAATTTTACCGGGTATCACTCGCTGGTTAATTTTAACGATATTACACAGCCACAGTGACTTCAAAGTCCAAGAACGTATTATTACTAAGCAGGAACTATTTGCAGCCGATGAAGTGTGGATAACCAGTGCCACAAAAGAAGTTGGCCCAGTGGTAAAACTCAACGGTCAACTGGTCGCTGATGGCAAACCAGGGAAAATATGGCAACAAGTACAGAGCTTATTTACTGAACATAAGTTTGATTATTAATAGCGCTAAGCGGTAATTATAAAAGCTGGGTTTGTTAAGTAAACACGGCTTTTAAAATCCAATTAAGTTTTCGCTTACTTAGGCTGATACGGCCAAACTTCTAGTACTCCATCACTGCTTCCGCTGACAATTGTTTTATTTTCTTTATCATACGCTACAGCTAAAACTGAGCCACGAATGCGCTGTTGTGTCGCTTTATACTCAGCCAATAATGTACCATCTTTTACACGCCATAATTGTATCGTGCTTTTCGGTGAGCCGGTTAAAAACCATTTATCATCATTTACAAACCGCGAGTGGTTAAACTCTATAAAATTAGTAAATATATTTAGCTCAGCTTTTTTAATACCGGTGTTTAAATCAAGAAGTATACGATCATCAACAGAATCTATCACAAAACCTAAACTTGCATTTTCGTTTATACTGACATGATTAACACGAGTCGCTAATTTGAACTCTTTTAAAATAGTACCATCTTTCGTTGACCATAAATAACTAAACTTATCGCTTGAACCGCTTAATGCTGTTTGTCCATCTGCAGATAGTGCTACAGAATTAATATCAAGGCGATGAACTTGAAATAGCGTATTTTGCTTCGTTAGAGAGTTGATCACATCAGCTTCACAGCTACGATAGCCTACCACTATTAACTGACCGTTTGCTGATATTGCAATATCACGAGCAATGTTTTTCCCTGTTGACCAACTACCCAGTAGTTGACCATTTGCAACTGAAAATAATATTAATGCTAAAATAAATATGTTAGTAAATCTCTTAACCAAAGCTCAGCTTAAATAGTCATAGCCTTTACTTTATTTATGAAGTTATTAGCGTATTATCAAAGTCTTACTAATGACACTAAACAAAACAGCAAAATGTTATGGATTTTTCTCTTTATACTAAACTGAGCCCACAACTTAGTCATAATAGTTATTGTTGTGAGTTTGACAGTAGCAGTTTTATTGACAGTGACTTTTTAAATTATCAGATTGTGTTACCGCAACAACTACAAAAGGCTGTTGTTAAACGAAGAGCTGAATACCTCGCCGGCCGTTTTTGCGCAAAACAGGTGTTAACCGCCCTCAATATCCCCTGTTTTGATATTATCTCAGGCCCCGATCGCGCGCCCATATGGCCTAAAAACATTATTGGTAGCATTACCCACACGCAAGGGATCGCAATGGCTATAGCATGTCAGCACACTGATATCGCTGGAATTGGTATTGATATAGAGCAACTAATGAGTGCCAAACAAGAGCTAGAGCTACAAAAGCAAATTTTGCATCCCGATGAATATCCACTGTTTAGGCGATTGGCTGGGCAGCTTTCACATCCATTAACCGTCATTTTTTCAGCAAAAGAAAGTATTTTTAAAGCACTATATCCAAGCGTAAAGCAATTTTTTGGTTTTGAAGCTGCACAGCTAATTGCTTTTAATCAGCAACAATTGCAGTTTAAAATTACTAAATCGCTCGCAGAGCAAGTGCCTCAAGACACTTACGTAACCGTTTTCTATCAATGTAATAAAAGTGTAGTACTCACCGAGTGTGAATTTACTATCGCAGCTCAACCACTCAAAAATACTAATGTCGGCAAGTAGCCACTAATAATCAATCAGGTATTCATCGCATGATGGTGTACCTTTGGGTTTTGTTATTCTATAACGGTTAGGTGCGATAATTAATAACAAGGAATTAAAATGAAATTGATTGCCCCCGCAGCCCTCCTAACCTCGCTGTGTTTTTCAGTATTAGCCAATGATAACCTGCAAACTTTTCAACTAGAAAATGTATTCGACCTTGAATATGCCAATCAAATTGAAATGACTAACGACGGTAAAACCGTCTACTTTGTTCGAAATCGGATGGACATTAAATCAGATAGTAAAGTTAGTAATATTTGGTCTGTCGACAGTAGTTCAAAGCAATTACAACCGCTTACATCGGGTGTACATATGGATTACTCCCCTGTCTTGTCGCCAGACCAATCACGTTTAGCGTTTATTTCAACTCGTGATGGCAGTAGCCAAATTTATGTAAAATGGCTAAAAACAGGCGCTGTTGCAAAAATTAGTAATCTTACTCAAAGCCCTGCAAGTTTGCAGTGGTCACCTAATGGTCGGCAATTACTGTTTAGCCAATTTGTACCGAGTAAAGTTAGTTCTCCTATTAACTTACCAGGCAAGCCTGAAGGTGCCAGCTGGGCAGAGCCTGCTAAATTTATTGATGACGTATATTATCGTGCCGATGGCGGCGGTTATACCAAGCCTGGTTTTCGTCATTTGTTTACTATTGAAGCCAATGGCGGTAATGCCCGTCAGTTAACCTCTGGCGACTTTGATCATGGCGGGCCAGTTAGCTTTTCTGAAGATGGTAACAGCATTTATTTTTCGGCTAATCGCCATGCTGACTTTAAACTCAAACCAACAAATTCTGAAATATATCAGCTGACATTAAATGATCTACAAATAACAGCGCTTACCGACCGAGAAGGTCCTGATCAACAACCGCAAATATCACCAGATGGGCGTTATCTTGCCTATACCGGTTATGATGATAAACGTACCAATTATGAAAATACCCAGCTATATATTCGCGATTTAAAATCGGGTGATACCACAAGTTTAACCGCTGATTTTGACCGCAGTGTCGAGCAAATTAAATGGGCTGATAACTCTAAAGGGCTTTATTTTAGTTACGCCAGTGAAGGCCAAACCGCACTCGCTTATCAACCACGTAGCGGCAAACGAAAAGTGATCACACAAAAAATAGGGAGTGTTTCATTCGGTCGCCCTTATTCTGGTGGTGACTTTGATATAAGCGACGATGGTAATGTGGCAATCACGCTTGCTGATACCCAACGTCCTGCTGATATAGCAATAGTTAAAAATGGTAAAACACAACGTTTAACAAAATTAAATGACGACGCGCTTGGTAATAAACAGCTGGCAAAAGTAGAAGAAATTTGGCTGAAATCAAGTTATGACGACTTATCAATTCAAGGTTGGGTCGCCTACCCTCCTGGGTTTGATAGTAATAAAAAATATCCCCTTATTTTAGAAATACACGGCGGCCCTGTCGCTAACTACGGTCCACACTTTAGCGCTGAAATACAATTATTTGCCGCTAAAGGTAATGTGGTTTTATATATGAACCCGCGTGGTAGTGATTCATACGGGAAGGAGTTCGCGCAAACTATTCATCACAATTATCCTAGTAACGATTTTGATGACTTAATGACTGGCGTTGATGCGCTTATTGGCAAAGGTTTTATTGATCAGTCAAAACTGTTTGTAACCGGTGGCTCAGGTGGCGGTGTACTTACGGCGTGGATTGTAGGCCATACCGACAGATTTGCCGCCGCTGTTGTTGCCAAGCCGGTGATCAATTGGATCAGCTTTGTACTAACTGCTGACTTCTACCCATTCTTTGCCGATTACTGGTTCCCAGGTAAGCCATGGGATCATATTGAGCATTATATGAAGCGCTCGCCAATTAGCTATGTTGGTAATGTTAAAACACCAACCATGCTACTCACTGGTGAAGCGGATTACCGCACTCCTATTTCTGAGACCGAGCAATTCTATCAAGCATTAAAGCTACAAGGAGTTGATACAGCAATGGTACGTATTCCTGATGCATCACATGGCATAACAAAACGGCCGTCAAACTTGATGGCTAAAGTCGCTTATATTCAATGGTGGTTTGATAAACATAGTAAATAGAAATTAGTTAGCGGCGAGAGTAAAGTTAACAAGTTGCAAGTGTGAAGCTAGAAACCGTAGCTTGGTCCTTAGCAACTTTTACTCTCGCTAATTTGTCACTAGTCAAATCCCCTGTAAACCCCCTTTACAAAAAGTGAGTGCTCATTCACATATTCTAAAGTTTACACAAATATCGGACTTTGTAAAAAATCGAGTTAGTAAAATTTCGGTTTATGACATTTTTTGGTCATTGAGTTAGTAAAAAATCGGTTTGAGTCACTGTTTATGGCGTTTAAGTTGGTAAAAAAGTGGTTTGTAGTCGGTTAGAGTTGGTAAAAAATCGGTTTATATTTTCTGATTAATGGCTAATAACGGCCATTTTTATCAAAATCCCCCCTTTCCAAAGAGCTAAAAGCTGATTAAATCGCTAAATTGATAAGAAATACCGCAAAAAAATTTACTTGATAAAAATCTGATCCAAAAATTGAAAGTAAATCTGATGCTAGTTAAATACTGATCCAAGCCTTAGTTAAAATCTGATCTGAGCGGTAAAGTTAGCAAGTGTAAAGCTGTATATCCTCTGTAATTGCTAGCATCAAAAAAAGGGCCTTGCGGCCCTTTGTAACATTGTTGAGTTGGACTGTTATGTTAGAACTGGTTCATAGTGTTTGCTTCGCCGCCAGCTTTAAGCGCATTTTCACCTGAGAAGTACTCTTTATGGGTATCTCCCATGTTAGAACCTGCTAAGTCTTGATGCTTAACGGATGCTTGTTCGCGGCGAATTTCTTGACGCTGCACATCACGTACATAAGCCAGCATACCTAAGTCACCAAAGTAGCCTTCTGACAGAATATCAGTGCTCAATGCAGCCGTGTGATAGGTCGGTAGCGTAATTAAGTGGTGGAAAATACCAGCTTCGCGCGCGCCATCACGTTGGAAGTTTTGTACTAACTCATCTGCTGCGACTGCAAGTTCAGTTGCATCCATCTCTGGTGCCATTAGCGCCTTATTATCATCAATGCTTGGATAAGCAGATAAGTCTTTACCTTCGTCTAACCACTGTTGATAAACTTGCTCGCGGAATTTCAATGTCCAGTTGAAAGAAGGTGAATTGTTATAAACCAGTTTAGCGTCAGGAACTTGCTCTTTAACCCGATTAACCAGTTCAGCAATTTGTTTTACATGTGGTTTTTCAGTTTCAATCCACAGTAAATCAGCACCCGATTGCAAGCTGGTAATACAATCTAGTACAACACGGTCTTTTTCTGTGCCTTCGCGGAATTGGTATAAACCATTATCAAGGCGAGTCGGCTTGCATAGTTGGCCGTTCAGCTTCATTGCCGTATCACCTTCATTTAAATCTTCAACACCGTTAATTGGTGTGGTTTCTAAAAACGCATTGTACTGACTAGCAAGGTCGCCAGGTGTTTGTGATACCGGCACTTTTTGGGTCAAGCTGGCACCAAGTGAGTCAGTACGTGCGACAATAATACCGTTATCAATACCCAGTTCTAAAAAGGCATAACGCACGGCGTTAATTTTTGCTAAAAAGTCTTCGTGTGGCACAGTTACTTTACCTGCTTGGTGACCACATTGCTTCGCGTCTGAAACTTGGTTTTCGATTTGGATAGCACATGCCCCCGCTTCAATCATTTTTTTAGCGAGTAAGTAGGTTGCTTCTTCATTACCAAAACCAGCATCAATATCTGCGATGATCGGTACCACATGACTTTCAAAGTTATCTATTTTATCAAGTACCGCTTGTACATCACCACCAGTTGCTTTGGCGTTATCTAAGTCTTTAAATAAATGGTCAAGTTCACGAGCATCGGCTTGTTTTAGGAAAGTATAAATTTCTTCAATCAACGCCGGTACTGAGGTTTTTTCGTGCATACTTTGATCCGGTAGTGGGCCGAACTCAGAGCGCAGCGCAGCAACCATCCAACCGCTTAGGTATACGTAGCTACGCTTAGTGGTTTTTTGGTGACGTTTAATCGCCATCATCATTTGTTGGGCAGTAAAACCATGCCAGCAACCAAGCGATTGTGTGTATTGGCTGGTATCAGCATCATATGCAGCCATGTCTTCACGCATGATGTCAGCTGTAAACTGGGCGATGTCTAATCCCGTACGAAAACGATTTTGCAAGCGCATACGACTTGCGTATTCAGGATTAATTGCTTGCCATGTTTTACCTTGTGCTTGACAAAGTGTAGCTAAAGTATCGGTTTCACGTTGATAAGTAGTCATAATAAAAAATCCTCTGAACGGGTTAAAACTAAATTTTATTTATATGGTTGTGTGAGAGGCTAAGAGTTAATGCTCTGTAGCGCTTAAATCAACATTAGGCCGATTTATTGGATTTAGTAAATTTATAGTTGTTATGCTGGCTATATATTTAGTGAATGGCTAAAAGAACACCTATTGCGTATTTTTAGGTTATGGTTAACAAAAGATTGCTCACATGCAGTCAATTGCACCGCGACCGTTTAAAAGGATATCGATTATGACACTCTCTCACAGCCAATTTGGATTAACCGTAGATAACCAATTAGCCGATTTTGTTAACCAGCAACTGCTACCCGGTACAGGTATTAGCGAACAACACTTTTGGCAAGGATTTGCTGAAATTATTGATGATCTTAGTCCGCTTAACCGTGCATTATTAGTCAAGCGTGAAGACCTACAACACCAAATTGATAGCTATCACCTAGCAAATAAACACTGGGATGCAGCGCAATACCAACAGTTTTTAACTGACATTGGTTATTTAGTCCCTGAGCCAGATAATTTTTGCATTGAGACAGAAAATGTTGAGCCTGAAATAGCCCGCACAGCTGGCCCTCAGCTGGTTGTGCCAGTAAGTAATGCACGCTTTGCACTTAATGCCGCTAACGCACGCTGGGGGTCGTTATACGATGCCTTATACGGCACTGATGTACTTAGCGAAGAAGATGGCGCTGAAAAAGGCAGCAACTATAATCCTGTTCGCGGTTTTAAAGTAATGGCCTACGCAAGGCAGTTTTTAGATAAAGCGTTACCACTTGAAAATGGCTCACATATTGAAAGTACTAATTATTCGGTAGTTAATGGCCAGCTCATCATCACCTTACGTGATAGCTCACAAACAGGCTTAAAACAACCAGCGCAACTTGTTGGTTTTCAAGGTGAAGCACAAAACCCCAGGGCAATTTTATTACTCAGTCATGGCCTCCATATAGAGCTACAAATAGATCATAATCATAGCATTGGTGCAGCCGACAAAGCGGGCTTAAAAGACGTCCTCCTCGAAGCTGCACTTACCACCATTATGGATTGTGAAGACTCCGTTGCCGCCGTTGACGGCGAAGATAAAGTGCAAGTTTATCAAAATTGGTTAGGCTTAATGAAAGGCACTCTCGCTGAGTCATTCACAAAAGATGGCAAAACGGTTGAGCGTACACTCGCTAAAGACCGCAGTTATTCAGGTATTGATGGGAAACCGCTAAGTCTAAAAGGGCGTAGTATGATGTTTGTGCGTAATGTTGGCCATTTAATGACAAACCCTGCGATTCAAGATAGCCAAGGCCGCGACGTATTTGAAGGTATCATGGATGCAATGATCACGGTCACTGCCGCACTGCATGACTTAAATGGCAATAGCCCGGTAAAAAATTCAACTGCAGCCAGTATCAATATCGTCAAACCGAAAATGCATGGTCCTGAAGAAGTTGCTTTTACCAATACATTATTTAGTCGTATTGAACAGCTTTTACAGTTACCCAAAAACACCATCAAAATGGGCATTATGGATGAAGAGCGCCGTACATCGGTGAACTTAAAAGCCTGTATTAATGCTGCTAAACAACGTGTGGTATTTATCAATACTGGCTTTTTAGACCGTACAGGTGATGAAATTCATACCTCAATGCAAGCAGGTGTAGTATTACCAAAAGCAGCCATTAAACAACAACCTTGGATCAATGCTTATGAAGACAGAAATGTCGATATCGGTTTGCAAACCGGGTTAAGTGGTCGCGCACAAATAGGCAAAGGTATGTGGCCAATGCCCGATAAAATGGCGTTGATGATGGAGCAAAAAATTGCCCATCCGCAAGCAGGCGCTAATACAGCCTGGGTGCCCTCCCCTACTGCAGCCACCTTACATGCTATGCACTATCATGACGTTGATGTGTTTGCCTGTCAAAAAGCGATTGCCCAGCGTCAACAAGCTAGTTTAACAGAACTATTAACTCCGCCTTTGATGGTTGATCCTAATAGTTTGAGCAAAGAAGATATTCAGGCAGAGCTGGATAACAATGCTCAAGGTATTTTAGGTTATGTAGTACGTTGGATTGATCAAGGTGTAGGCTGTTCTAAAGTGCCTGACATTAACCATATAGGATTAATGGAAGATAGGGCTACACTGCGTATTTCAAGCCAACATATGGCTAACTGGTTGCAGCATGGGGTATGCACGCAAGCACAAATAGAAACTACTATGGCGAAAATGGCAAAAGTAGTGGATAGCCAAAATGAAGGGGATCCGGCTTATGTTAATATGGCTGATTCAGTGCAAAGCTTAGCACAAAGTATTGCATATCAAGCGGCATTAGCCCTTGTATTAGAAGGAGTTAAACAACCCAGTGGTTATACTGAACCATTGTTGCATGCGTTTCGTATAAAATATAAAGCGCAACAATAACTCCCCTTCGAGTTTGTTAGTGTCATATTGCCAGCCCTCGGGCTGGTTTTTTTTGCTTAAATTATCCTTTAACCATAACTTTGCTGAATAATCAGCATTCAGAAAAATAAGCCATCAACAACAAAAAAGCACATTCCAGCAATGAAATGCGCTTTTGTATCTTCTCGAAACTAGTGTTACTACTAGCTAAATTTATAACTTCAGCCTAATTCACTACCGTGGCGTTATGATAAACGTTTTGTACGTCGTCACAATCTTCCAACATTGCAATAAATTTATCAAAATTAGCGATAACATCGGCATCAGTAATTTCTATATGCACTTGTGGCACGAAGGTGATTTCGTCAACTTCAAAAATAATACCTGCAAACGCCTCTTCTAATGCTGTTTTTGCTTTGTAATATTCGGTATGTGGAGCAAAAACCGATACTTTGCCATCTTCAACTTCTACATCGGTTACATCAACATCAGCCATCATTAAAGCTTCAAGTACCACTTCATCATCGTCACCACTAAAACCAAGTACAGCTAAATGATCAAACATATGTGCTACACAGCCTGGTGTACCTATTTTTGAGTCGGTTTTAGTAAACGGTAAGCGAACATCTTTAATAGTACGATTTGGGTTATCTGTTAAACAGTCAACAATCACCATACAGTTACCTGGGCCATAGCCTTCGTAACGGGCTGTTGCATAATCTTCACCAGCTCCGCCAGCAGCTTTCTCTATCGCTTTTTCGATGACATGTGCTGGTACTTGATCTCGCTTCGCGCGTTCGATTAAGCGTTTTAGCGACTGGTTTACTTCTGGATCAGGTTCACCATTTTTTGCTGCTACGTAAATTTCTTTACCGTACTTAGAATTAACTTTGGTTTTAGCATTGGCTGTTTTCGCCATGGAGCTTTTACGTACTTCAAATGCTCTGCCCATCTTATGCCTCTATTGGAAACTCGATATTGGCAACATTTTAACAATTTGCGCAGTATTGAGCTAGTGATTAAATGACTGCAAAATCACAATTATGACATTTCGCTTAACAGTACTTACGCTTATAAAAGTTAAACAACACGCTATTTAACATAACACTAAAATTCTACTTAAACTGAAGCATTTATAAGTCGAGATTGTCGTGTTTGCCCTAAATTATTTATTAACTTAGGCAATTCAGAAAAATGGTGCAGAATATAATCAGCTTGTTCTGCATATGCAGGAACATCACTCGGTGCATATAAACAAGCACGCATATTGGCATTATGTGCAGCCTGGATATCATAAAGATAATCACCAACATAAAGTATATGTTGCTGATCTATTCCCCATAACGTTGCAATTGCATTCAAAGCACTCGGATCTGGCTTAGGGGGGGCATCACTACGCGTGAGTACAGTTTGAATTGGCAACGGATTATTTTTTAATTTCAGCGCAGTAGCGCGGTCGTAATTACGTGTCACGATTGCCATTGGTATTGCTTGCTCTTTTAAACGCGCGATAGCTTGCGCTACACCAGGTAACAACGTTGCATGTTGAGCATCAATAAGCTCATGCTGATGGACAATATTCATTGCTTCCTCACGCATGTAAGGAGACGGAAGGCCATCAATAAAACTAAGTAGATCATGCTCGTCAGGGCAACCGACTTGAGCTTTGATAAGAGTAAAATCAAGTTCAGATGATACTAAGGTGCCATCTAAATCAAAAATAACCCCAGCTACTGTACTTTGATACGTATTCATACCACTCCTTGTATATGATTTGATTTTCATCCAAATTACTTACTTTAAGATAGTTTACGCAATTAGATATGAAAAGGAACATATTCGTATTTAATATAAAAATTAATAAAAAACGCGCACAAAACTACTGTGCGCGTCGGTTGGGGGACTTTTAAATTTGCCTACTTTGTTTGCTCTACCGCTGTATTAGCTGGTTCAAAGCGCGCTTCTAGCCAAGTGTCATCTTGGGTAAAGTGCAGTGTTTTCACTTTGCCTTTACCTTCAACATTAACCATATTCACTTGCGCAGGCCATAAATCGCGCAGCGCGCCGTGACTCATACGGATACCTTTAATATCCTTTGGGATCGGTGCTTCTTGATAAACCCAAAAAAACTTACCATCAACTTGCGCACCCACTTCCTTCAGCACTAGCGGCTCACCATCGAGAGTTTGTAAAGCAACATGTGATTCGATGTAATCTACAAAGCGTTGTTGATCTTCTTTATTACTAATAATATCTGCACCACCGGCAAATAAATGCTCCACAGCATGCTCGGTATCATGTAAATAAAAACGATGCATTAGCTCAATATTACTAGTACGTTTATTAAATAAAACTGTAGTTACTGATGCTTTAAGTTGATGCGCCATCGCTGGCATAGCAACTATAAAAGCAAGAATAATAAGCATAAAACGCATTATTCTTGCTCCTTATCGCTGTCTTTTTCGTCACCTGTTTTTAGCTCAGTTTTAATATCGTGCATGATATCGCGGCTGACTTTGGCTTTACTTTGCTCTTTTTTATACACTTCAATACGTGAAGGGATAATACGACGAGGGTAGTTATTATTTTCAACATCTACGTCTGCAGTTTCCCAACGAGGATCAACCGTTACTGATACCAAAGGCTTGTTCTTATCAGTAATAATAAGTTTTTGCACATGTTTGTGGTTGCGACGCCAGATTTCGGCAGGGATCATACGATCTTCTTTAGTACCATCTTCATAGCTAAGCTCAAGTAAAATTGGCATTACTAGGCCGCCTAAATTCGAAAATTCAAGCACGTAATAGTTTTTATCTTCTGCAACTGCGCGATCGAGTACTTTACGCTCCCATGGCTCTAAGCCTTTTAAGAATTTATTATACGAGTTGCGCTCTTTGTTAGTAACAGTGAAGCGGTCGTTTTCATCGTAGAAATCAGTTACGTCGGAGTTTTCTTCAACCCATAGCTTTTTAGCTTCAGCCTTATTACGTTCCACAAATAGTGGCATAGGTTTAGCCGCTTCAATATCACGTAGGCGATTAAAATCTATATCAGGGTTTTTAGTATCTAAACGTAATTGATAGACTTTATCGAGCGAGATATCAACATGATCAGTGCTATAGAACCAGCCACGCCAGAACCAATCTAAATCAACACCTGATGCTTCTTCCATGGTACGGAAAAAATCAGCAGGGGTAGGGCGCTTGTACTTCCAACGCTGGGCGTACTCTTTAAACGCAAAATCAAACAACTCACGGCCTAAAATCACTTCACGCAAAATATTCAGTGCGGCCGCAGGTTTGGTATAAGCATTAGGCCCTAAACGCAGTACGCTGTCTGACTGAGTCATTACCGGCACTTGATTTTCAGACTTCATGTAGGCAACAACGTCACGTGGTTCAACCCCCCATGGAATAGTTGGATCCCATTCACGCCCAGCAACACCATCTAAAAAGCTGTTTAAACCTTCATCCATCCAAGTCCATTGGCGCTCATCAGAGTTCACCACCATAGGAAAATAAATATGACCAACCTCGTGGATCACCACGCCAATTAAAAAGCGCTTTTCAGCTTGTGAATAAGTACGCGAACCGTCATCCTGTAACTCAGTTCGAGGGCCATTAAATGTGATCATTGGATATTCCATACCGCCTACTGGACCATTGACTGACTGCGCAACAGGGTATGGATAATCAAATGAAAAGCGTGAATAAACTTCCATTGTATGTACGATTGCTTCGGTCGAATACTTCTTCCATAGATCGCCACCTTCTTTGGGGAAAAATGACATAGCCATCACTAATGGCTGATCATTACCGCCTTGTTGATAACCTTTTGCATCCCACATAAATTTACGCGACGACGCCCATGCAAAGTCACGCACATTTTCAGCTTTAAAGTGCCATGTTTTGGTCTTGTCTGTGCCTTCTTTTTCATTTTCTAAGGCTTCATCTTCAGTAACGATAAATACTGGGCGCTTTGTATTTTTGGCTTGTTCTAAACGGTTTCGCTGAGTACGGGTCAGCACGCTACTAGCATTATCAAGCTTACCCGTTGCAGAGACGATATGATCGGCAGGAACAGTGATCTCAACATCATAATCACCAAATTCTAGCGTAAACTCTCCACTGCCTAAAAAGGCTTTATTAGTCCATGCTTCGTAATCTGTATAAGCAGCTAAACGCGGAAACCATTGAGCAAGTAAGAATATGTCGTTGCCATCTTTTTCAAAATGCTCGTAACCAGAGCGAGCGCCAACGGCATCTTCTTCGACGATGTTAAAAGCAAAGTCCATGCTGAATTCAGTGTCTTTGCCTGGTTTCAGTGGTTCATTTAAGTCAATACGCATTAGTGTATCAACAACTGTGACTTTTAATTCTTTACCGTTATCATCTTTAACATTAGCAATTGTAAAGCCAAGTTCATTGTCACTCATAAATTGTTGACGACGTAACTGACTTAAACTTAATTTAGTTGCTTTTGGTTGTGGATCTCCCTGTAGGGCAGAGCCGTTAAATGTAGCAGTACGTTCTGCAATAGAGTCGCTTTTAAAAATATTTTGATCGAGTTGCAACCATAAATACTTGAGTGTGTGCGGTGAATTATTTTTATACTCTATGGTTTGACTTGCTGTTAAGCGACGTGCATTTTCATCAAGCTTTACATCGATGTCGTAATTAACATGCTGCTGCCAATATTTTTCACCAGGCTCACCTGCTGCACTACGATAAACATTCGGTGTAGGCAGCACTTCATCAAGTTGGCGAAACTTATCAACATAACTGCCTTTTGTTTGCTCAACTGCAGAAGCCATAACAGTACTTGAGAGAGCTAACGGTAAAAATATAGCCCCTAAAGTTACAACTGCTTTTTTCATAATTAATCCTGTTAATTTTTCGTAAGCATACTTTGTCAAAATAGTGAGATATATTCAATGAAATAGCGATAAACCGCCGCATTTATAGGGTAAAAAATAACTTATTCTTAAATACTGATGATTAACAACAAGGCAATTATTGTAAAGGGGGTTTACAGCAACTTTTGTACGAAATTCAGGCTTAATTAATGCAAGTCAATTACAGTTAGCTTTACAGTTTGTAAACACGTTAACCTAAACGATGAGTAGTAAACCCTCATACCATAGTATTGAATAAGTTAGCTGACAGCTTGCAGGGGTAACCGATGAAATTTTACATTGTAAAAAAAGATAATAGTGTTGCGGCAATTCCAGCTCAGACTAAGCAACTAAATGAATATCAAAAGCGGGGCTTTAAGTTTGTTGAAGTCGTTACGGCTTGCGATAAAAACGACGCACTCGCTCGCTTTCCAAAACATAGTAAAAAACGTAAAAAGTGGCTTGTTTTATGCAGTAGTTTGGTGGTTATAAGCATAACTTTTAGCTTAATTTCGGCTATTTTTGTATTAATGGCTAAATAATGAATTCTTTAGTTGACCTTTATAGTCATTTGTATTTAAAATCGCCCACTTTTTTGATTTGAGGGGGTTAAAAGCATCGCTTTTCTCCTCAAAAGTGTTTCAACATACTAGTAAAATGCGGTGGGCATATGGATTTTTATATCCTAAAAAAACAACAAGAAGTAATTGCAATTCCAGCAGATGAACAAAGTTGTAAACAGTATTTAGATTCAGGTTATTTTTATATTGATAAAGTAGCTGCCTGTAACGAAACGAATGCGTTAAAAGTACTGCAGGCCAAACAAACCAAAGCTCTCAAAGTACCATTAGTGCTGGCATTGTTAGCTTTACCCATGGTGATCTTTGCTTGGTATAACCTAACAAGTTAAAGATTCAGCTTGTGCCCTTGCATCTTAATTTAGCTTGGGTATATTGACGCTCTTAACTGTTTTTTAAGAGCGTGACATGAAAGTCTTACATACCTCAGATTGGCATTTAGGCCAACAATTTTACGAACACAATCGCTGCCAAGAGCATCAGGTGTTTTTCAGTTGGCTCATAGACACGCTCATCACACAACAAATAGATCTGCTGTTAGTCGCTGGTGATATTTATCACACAGCTACCCCGCCTGCTAGCAGTGAAAATCAACTCTACCAATTTATAAAAGATGCTAAAAAACACTGCCCTGCATTACAAATAGTGCTTATTGCCGGTAATCATGATTCTGCAAATCGCATAATGGCTGCCCAGCCGCTGCTTGCTCAGTTTGATACTCAGGTCGTAGGCCGTTTTGATGCGAATAGTCCAGCAGATGTGGTACTGCGTTTAAATAGCAACCCTGTAACAGCTCATATCGTTGCAATGCCATTTTTACGTGCCAGTGATGTTAGTTCACTTAGTCACACTGAAAACGGTCACGATTACGCTCAAGGCATAGCTAAGGCGTACCAGCTAAGTATTGAGCATGCGCTCATTGATAAGCCTGCAACAACGCCGCTAATAGTGATGGGGCACTTACATGCCAAGGGCGGCGATATCTCTAGTGATTCTGAGCGAAATTTGATAATTGGCGGAGAAGAATCAGTCACAGCAAACGTGTTTAGCAATCATGCTGATTACGTTGCCCTGGGCCACTTGCATAAAGCGCAAATAGTCGCAAAGTCCGAGACAATCCGCTATAGCGGTACACCAATGCCGATGTCGTTTTCAGAGCGCAACTATAAACACCAAGTATGTGTTGCTGAGTTTACAACCACCACTGATGATACGATTGCAGTGACTGTAAACCCCCTTTACATTCCTCGCCCAACAGAAGTGATTTTATTACCTGAAGGAGAGTGCGTACCTCTTGAACAATTATGCCAACAACTATCGAGCCTAGACCTAAGCCAATATAGCCAAGCTCCGTATGTAAGAGTAAAGCTTAGTGCAGGTGATACCGATACAACCTTTCGAGAGCAAATTGAAAAAGCACTAGAGAACAAAGAAGTGCGCTTTTGTGGCATAGAACGCGTTCGTCAGCAAAATAAAGAGCAGCGTTTAACTGTCTTTGAAGATTTAAGCCAAGTCGAGATGCTCAACCCGCAAATGTTATTAGAGCAAGCGTTTGCCAATAACAAAGACATGGCGGGGCAAGCTGTCCCGGATGAGCTAAAAACCCTTTTAAACGATGTAATAAGCGAACTTGCGGAGCAAGAACAACTATGAAAATAACCGCAGTACGCATCCATAACTTAGCCTCAATTGTTGACGCCGAAATCGACTTTACCAAAGCACCGTTAAGGGATGCTGGTTTATTTGCCATAACGGGCGACACCGGTGCAGGAAAAAGCACTTTTTTAGATGCGATTTGCTTAGCCCTTTATACCAAAACAGCTCGATTAAGAGGTGATAAAGGTAACTTAATAGATTTTAATGGCGACAGTATAAAGTTAAATGACCCACGTAACTTATTACGTAAGGGTAAATGGGAAGGTTTTGCCGAGGTCGATTTTTTAGGCCAAGATAAACAGCTCTATCGCGCGCGCTATACCATTCAAAGAACTCATAAAAAAATAACCGGCAAGTTAAAAGTAGCTGAGCACAGCCTCTATACTTTGCCAGACGAAACGCTAATAGCTGATAAAAGCAACACCATAAAAGAAGTCGAAAGTAAAATAGGGCTCAACTTTGAACAATTCTCGCGGGCGGTATTATTAGCGCAACATGAGTTTGCGGCATTTTTAAAGGCCACGGGTGATGAACGAGCCCAGCTTTTAGAATGCTTAACTGGCACAGATAAATTTAGCTTGATTGGTAAACGTATTTTTGAGCGCCATAAAGAACAGCTAAATAAACTCGAATTGCTCAAAGCCAGTTTAGCCAGTTATACCTTACTCACCGACGAAGAACTTGCCGCGAAAACTCAACTACTTGATGATTTAAAACAGCAAATTGAAGATACTACAAAAACCTTAGCTGGCATCGAGCAGGGTATAAACTGGTATAAGCAAGCCAATAGCTTAGAGCAAGCACTGAATCTAGCACAACAAAATCAACAACAAGCCAGTACAGCGCTTAAAGCCATTGCAACACAAAGTGAACAGGCTAAACAAGCGCAAAGTGCACTGGAAATTAAAGACAATCGCAATCGTTTTAAAAGCTTAACGGCGCAAAATAATGAACTAAATACCAAGGTAAATGATTTAAAGAGTATCGATCACGCGGCACTCATTACTGATCTTGCCAGCGCACTTGAAAAGCACAACGAGAGCTTGCAAACGGCGAAACAACAGCAAAAAAGCGCAGAACCAATCATTGCTAAAGCGCGTGAGCTCGACAATCAACTTGCGATGCAAACACAAACCATAACCAGCATTACAAGGCAAAATGAAAAAGAGCAAAAACAACTTACTCATTTACAGCAGCAATTTAAACAAAGCCAAGTAAGTCATCAACAAGCAAAAAAACATTCCGAGCAACACCAGCAATGGCTAACCCAGCATAGTCAACTAAAGCAACTAGCGAGTGATTGGAATTACTATCAGCATAGCTTCAATCAGTTTTTGCACGCTAAGCAGCAATTTGCAACAACGACTGAACAAAGTACACAGTTAGCAGCTGAGCTTATAAGGCAAAACGAGCAGCTGGAAACACAAACTAAAAAACTGACGCTAAGCGAACAAACACTTTTAAGCGAACAACAAAAGCTTGATCAACTCAACAAGCAACACGGCCAATTTAATATTGAGCAATGTGATGCCAAACTTAAAAGTATCGATTACTTAAAAGAGCAACGCGAGCGTTACAAACAGTTTAATCAAGAGCTAAAGCAAAGCACGCAACAACAAAGTGTTATTGCAAGCAAACTAAGTCAGGGCGAGCAAACACAAACAACGCTAACCCAGAACCTAGTAACACGAGAACAAACGCTTAAACACAGTGAATACGCACTAAATCAAGCTCGCTTGCGTGCCAGCGAAAGTGTCGAACATTTACGTGCTCAACTTACGCCAAATGAACCTTGTGTGGTATGTGGAGCAACCGAACACCCATTCGCAGATCAGCAATTAACTAACTTAATCGCTGCTTTTGAAAATGACTATAAAACTGCAAAACAGCACTACGAAAATGCCCTAGCAGAGCTTCACTCGCATCAAACTCAGCATGCTGTGCTCGTTGCTGAACACACACAACACAGCCAAGCGGTACAGACTGCACAGACTAAACAGCTTGAAATAAAACATACCATGCAAGCGGCCCGCACTGAACTTAATGACTTAACCTCAGAGCAATTGGAGGCCAGTTACATTGCGCTCAATGAACAAAAAACACAGTATTATGCAACACAAAAACAACAGCGCAACTTGCAAGAGCAGGTAAACCAACTGCAAAGTATCTTTAAAAATGAGCAGCAAGCTCAACAACAGTTACATACACGCCACCTTGAACTAAGCAATCAACAAAGCCAGCTCAATAGCAAGCTAAGTGAGCTAAGCACACAAATTAATGAGCTAACCGCGACCCTTGGTTCACAATTTCAAGAGGCTCAATTTTGGCAACAACTACAAAATAATACACTTGATTTAACTGAGTTAAACCAGCAAGTTGAGCAATATCAGCACAACCAAGAGCAGCTTGAGCAAGCGCAAAAACAACTCGATAGCGCTGACCAACAGATGCAGCAGTTTACACCGCTGATCAGTGATGCTGAGCTAATCTTAAAAAACCTAAATGATGATTTAGCCAAAGCACAGCAACAACATAGCAGCTCGCAAAGTGAGCGCTTAGCGCTATTTAATAATGAACACATTAGTGCTGACGACTACCAAACGAAGCTAGCTGCTCAACAAGAGCAATGCCAAGCACAGCTTCAGCACAGCCAAAAAGCGCACGATAACGCGATAAAACAACGCGACGAGCACGCGATAACGCTGCAAGGCCTCGAGCAACGGCTACTTGAAAATACGCAAGAACAAGCCGACCTCGATACTCGCTATAATCAATGGTTTGCTGAATTTAAAAGCCGCTACAGCGATGCAAGCCACGAACAGGTCACAATTTTACTAACACTAAGTAGCGATGAAATTAAAACGCATTTAAAGCAACATGAACAATTAGCGCAAGCTTTAATAGATGAAAATGCCGCGTTAAAGCAGCACAAACACGCTTACTTACAGCATCAAAACAGCGATAAACCTAAGCAAAGCCATGCTGAGCTTATTCAACAGTTAGCCAATTTAAACGATCAGCAAGCTGCTCAGCACAAAGCACTGCTTGCAACCAATACTGTACTTGAACAGCACAATCAAAACCGTCAGGCGCTGCAAGGCAAACAAACTGAATTGGCAACCGTGCAAAAACACGTCGAGCAATGGCATGTACTTAATAAAGTCTTGGGTGATGCAACGGGTAAAACCATGCGTAACTTAGCACAAACGCAAACGCTAAAAATAT
The DNA here is from genome assembly GCF_014164535.1 of Pseudoalteromonas sp. SG41-2. NCBI lineage: Bacteria > Pseudomonadati > Pseudomonadota > Gammaproteobacteria > Alteromonadales > Pseudoalteromonadaceae > Pseudoalteromonas > Pseudoalteromonas sp. SG41-2. The sequence goes on from NZ_JACJFK010000004.1 coordinate 42,284, forward strand.
TATTACACTATGCAAACAGCCACTTACGAACGTTAAACAAACGCTATGAACTTACAGCTATTGAGCAAACCTTGGATATCGCCATTGTTGATAAGGACATGGCTGATGAGCAACGCTCAGTTAATACCTTATCCGGCGGCGAGTCGTTTTTAGTCTCGTTGGCACTTGCGCTGGGCCTTGCATCTTTGTCATCCAATAAAGTAAGTATTAACTCTTTGTTTATTGACGAAGGCTTTGGTACGTTAGACAGTGAAACATTAAGCATTGCCATGGATGCACTTGATTCATTACAAGCGCAGGGGCGCAAAGTGGGCGTGATCTCCCATGTATCTCAAATGACAGAACGGGTTGCTACCCAAGTTCATGTCGCCAAGAAACCTGGTGGCTATTCGACTGTTACAATTATTTAAGGAATAGTAATGCCAACATTTACACAAGACGAAGCAACGCAGTATGATTCTCGCATTCCTCGTTTAGTACCGGGGTATGAATTACTGCACAGCAGTACCGCAGCGCAACTACAAGCAACGCTCGGCGATGAAGCGCATATTTTGGTAATAGGCGCCGGTACCGGTAAAGAAGTCGCCCTCCTTGCTGCCTTGCAGCCTAAGTGGCATTTCACTGCACAAGACACCTCACAAGACATGCTCGATATCGCAAAGCAACGATTTGTTGAGCTTGGGATCAGCGAACGGGTTACTTTACACTTAGGCTCGCCATCCGAACTTAAACAACAAGCGGATGCCGCATTATGCTTATTAGTGATGCACTTTGTGGCAGATAACGGCGATAAAAAAGCCATGTTGCAAGCAATTAGCACACAGCTAAAAGCACATGGGCAATTATATTTAGCCGATTTAATGCGTCCAGAAACACTTTTTGAGCGTGATGCCCAATTGATACTCAGCAAACAATTAGGCTTAACTGAAACAGGGGTAGAGCGCATGCAGCATAATTTTGAGCATGAGTTTTTCCCACTTGATAGAATTCGTCTTGCCGACTTACTCGATGAAACAGGCTTCAATAGTGGCAAGTTGTATTTTAAAACACTTGGTTTTAGTGGTTATGTGGCACAAAAACGCTAAACGCAAACTAATAATTTACCTTTCACAATGCTCTATTACTTCCTAGACATGCATTAAAGCATTTTTAAAACCGTTTACCCAACGCTGGTTAACGGTTTTAATATTGACACTTTATTTTTCAATATATTACCCTAACCAAATAGATTCGTATTAGGTCTAATAAAACCACCATTACTTGGGATTGTGTATCATCCCACTAACAACAATGTACTGACACACTTAGAATCAATAATAATTTTTTCATGTGCTTTCAAGCCAAATATAAGCTTTTAACGGTTACCGTCTTATTTTTTTGTACCTATAAAGTTTGCAATAACAAAAAATAATGGTAGGCTGTAAGTTCATCTTTTACAGGACGTAACTAATGAAAAAATGGATTTTTATATTAATCTCCCTCAGTTTCAGCCCGCTATGTACTGCATCCGCTGTTTACTCCCCTTTGACACAACCGCAATTAGAACAACCTGACACAACACTATTAACTCGACTAGCTGATTTTTGTAATCGCAGAGAAAACATCACAACATCAACCGATAAAGACAGCTTCGCGAATATAATTGAATCACCAATAACAGCTGGTTTTTATCTACACTCATATAACAACACGGCAAAACAGACTGCATGGCGCAATTTTTATGAGTTGCCAGCGCGCTGTAAAACTAAAGAAAACGCCACCATTAATGCACTTTGGTGTACGGAGCATCAGCGAAAAAAACGCCAACAGTTTGAATTACAATGGCAAACAGCGGGCAACTTACAACGTGCCGAAGTACAACCTAATGATCATGTCTATGAAATCATCCTACCCAGAAAAGGCATGCAATCGATTAGTTTAGCTACTCAAAACGTAAAGTCACTCCCCCAAACAAGCTTATTACAACATGCTTCTTCATTAATGGGGATTGTCTGTATTTGTTTGTTTATTACCGTTGTGATTTTATTTTTTAGTTGGCGACATGCTAAAAGGGTGAAGCGGTTCGTAATCTTAACTCATACCAATAAAGTAATTTATAGCAGCAAGTAACAGCCCAGAGCAGGCTGCTACTAAACGAAATAGTCTGAGCTTTGGAGAATCAATCTCCAGCGACAATTAATAAATTAATCGTCGGTTTTTAACTGTTTTGCACGCTCTTGTGCTGCAATTAATTTGGCTGATTTTGGCACTGTTTTTTTCGGGACAATCGTCGGCTTTTCTTTTGAATTTGGATCCCAAGTAGGGTCGAGTGATAAATTAGCAAATGGGTTAGCTTTACTCTGATTTGGATCTGCTACAAATGCGCCAGATATATCATCTCTTTCATCGTGCTCTGATGCACTATGCTGCTCTGCTGCTAATTCATCGTTTAATGCCGCAAGCGCCTGTGCTATTTCATCATCACTGTCAGTTACCGTTAAAGTATCAGCTTGTGGTTGAACATCCACGGTCGTTGATAGCTTAACTTCCCTCATTTGCGAAAGGCCTGATGTGAGCACTTGGCCACTACTATTAACAGCATCCGAATGGACAATTTCATTTGCTACTTCATTCGTTGCGCAATGAATAACGTTTTCATCATCCATTTTAGGTAATTGCTCAGCTTCGCTATCGAGCTCTGTTGTGGTCGTTTGGTGTGGTTCTAAATTAGTATCAAGATCAGCTTTAACATTTATCGTCGCAGGCTTTATGACATTTTTAGGTTGTTGTGGCTTCTGACCTGGTAATGGCGCATCAGGATCAAACATACGCACTTCAGGCTCTTTAAAATCATGCTCATTTTTAAAAAGCCGCTGCGTTAGCTCAACTTTTACGTTCACATCGTCTGCACTTATCACTTCAGTTTGTGGAGTTGCAATGACTACTTGCTCTGCTATAACCGCTTTTTTTGGCGCAACAGTGGATTCGCTTGCTGCGGGCTCAGCCTTTGCGGGGGTTAATTTTGATACAGCGGCTTCTGTACTTGAAGCCTCATCAGTTGCAGGAATCAGCGGCGCAGTTTCAACTGCTGCTTTTTTGTTAGCCCGTAAGCGCTGCAGCAACATTGCAGCTAAGAGTAAAACTACTAACAACAGTAAACTTGGCATCAATAACGAATCCGACTCAGTGCGCACTGGTTCTGGGGCTGTTACCTTTATCGTCGCAGGTTCGCTTGTTATTACGGCTTCGGGTGTAGCGTCAACTTCATCATTGTTTTGCCCAAGCGGCTGTTCGACTGTGGTTTCTGCGCTGCTCTTTTGCTCAACTTCAATACTTTGGACATTCTCAACATTTTCAACAATTACAGACGCCTCCCTTTGAACTTCTGCTGGCTCATTTTTGGCTACTGACGAATTGCTGTCAAGGGGGTTTACAGTCGAGTTTTGCGTCTCTAATGTAGATTTTATTTTATTATCAACATGTGTTTTTGGTGCAATCACTACAGGTGCTGGTTGCGCTTGAGACGCTGCTGGAGGTGGGTTACTGCAGTTGTTTTTATAATCTTTTGCCGCATTTCGATAACTACGGCTACTTGTATTATCGCTGTATTGCTGCATTTGTTGTTTATACAAAATGCACATAGCTTCACTGTATTTAGCAAAGCTATTGAAACTAAAAGTAAATAAAATAAATAAGCAAAGTCGTAATACGTGAGCCATCATAAATCTATTAAACAAAATAACACAATAAACCCAGTTTAATAGTTGTGCGCAAATTTATCTAGCAGTGTGTTTTGCTAATCAATTACCATCAAGGTACGGTATTCATCGTAAGCAAATTGATCTGTCATGCCGCTGATATAATCTTGAATAAATCGACAGCGATAATAAAACTCATAAGCGAGTACATGATCGGGTTCTGCTTGCATCGCTTCAATGGCTTGTAAATAGCTATTTAAATGCTTTTTCGAAAGCTTTTTGAGTAACCGTGTTTCAATTAAGAAACGACCATCCCCTTTGAGCACCCGTTTAAAGTCATCATGACTTAGCAGCAGTAATGGCTTATAACAATCAAGTAATCCATTGATAATTCGATAGCCTTGTAATTCAAGTTTACCGACTTCCTTATGTGAAAACACATATTCAAACGCCACTTGTTTCAAAGTGGTGGTTATAGCATGTAAATGACTGCGGTCTTCTAACAAGGCTTGATTAAAATCACCATGATAAACCGCTTCAATATTATCTATAAAACGTTTGGCCGCATAATTAACCAGAGGGTGGAGTAGAGTTACCCGTAAATAAATAAAAAACTCGCTATTAAAGTTATAAGGTTGCTGAGCGGCCTTATCGAGGGCATAGTTAACTGCTTTTTCAACCACGTGCTGATGTTCTGCATCGTCAATAGTAAGATTAGTTAACACTTTTTGATAATGCTGTTTGAGTTTATCGCATAATAACTCAACAGTGATAATGCCCTTTTCTACGGCATCTTCAATATCAGCTAAGCAATATGAAATATCATCAGCCGCTTCCATTATATAACTGCCGGGGTGGCGACATTGTGGCTCTATCAATAGCTCTTTTTGCAATCTTTCAACAAAGTTTTTTTCACTGTAGTAAAAGCCTACTTTTTTCATCAAATAATTTTTAGTTCGCGGTATATCTTCTTTCGCCATACTTGCCGGACGCGTGTATTTTAGAATACCAGCCGTTTGGCTATAGGTTAAATTAAGTGATAATAGTGAGTGTACAATACGGATACCTTGCGCATTACCTTCAAAGTTACAAATATCTTGTGCTAAATGTTTAAATATTAAGCCAATTCCCGTGTGTGGATCGGCGCAGCGCTGAGGGGTAAGCGTTGCTAAATTTGCGTTAAACCAGTGATTAATCGCAGCTTCACCAAAATGACCAAACGGTGGATTACCTATATCGTGCATCAAGCAGGCCATTTCAACCAGACTTTCTAGCGGCCTCTCTAATCCTGTTAGGCCATATTCAGCTTGTTGTTTGGCCGTTAAATTCGCAAAGATGCGTTGCACTATAAAACGCCCAACTTGTTGTACTTCGAGAGAGTGAGTTAACCGCGAGCGTACCGCAGCATTGCGCTCCAACGGAAACACTTGCGTTTTTTGTTGTAAGCGGCGAATTGCAGCACTATTGATGATACGGCCACGATCGCTTTCTAACGCCATCTGTAAATTAGGGGTTGAGCGCAGCTCACGCGCTGACGTTATTTTTTTGCTGAAATCGATCATAGACGCTCCTTTTATTGTCTACTTTTAATCTAACAGCTTGTTTACTAAATTAATATCCATGACTGCTGTTCGCACATAAATTTATCTATTAATAATTATCACGGTCATAAAATAGCGGTACACTGCATATTAAACATAAGCATATCGTAACGTATTTGTTTATCTTCTGATTACCAATAATGCCCAACAAAGGTAGTAATACAATGAAGCCTATTTTAAGTTTTCTGTTATTAGCATTGCTCATTTATAGCTCTTTTAGCCACGCTAAAGACGATAAAAACTCTGCAAGTAATACCGTAGTACTTGTTTCTCTTGATGGATTCCGCTGGGATTACATCGAAAAACACGGTGCTAAAAATTTAGCCGCAATAGCTAAATCGGGAGTTCGCGCAACTAAAATGCGCCCGGTATATCCGACTAAAACGTTTCCTAATCATATATCTATTATTACAGGTTTATTGCCAATTAATCATGGCGTAGTAGATAACCGCTTTTGCGATACACAAAGAAATGAATGCTATAGCATGGGAAAAGGGAAAGACGACAGCACATGGTTCAACGGTATTCCACTGTGGAATTTGGCGTCGATGCAAGGATTAAAATCAGCCGCTTATTTTTGGCCAGAATCGGATGCGCGATTTAATGGCATGCTGCCGGATTACTTTTACCATTATTCAAAACACAGTGATTATCAAAATCGTGTTGATCAAATTATTCAATGGCTAACATTGCCAGCAGCGCAGCGCCCGCAATTAGTTGTTAGTTATTTTTCACTGGTAGATAGTATGGGCCATGAATATGGGCCTGATGCTGAGCAAACCAAGCAAGCGGTAAAAGAAGTAGATGTATTAATGGGGCAATTACAGCAACGTCTTAATGAACTAGAGCAAAATGTTAACTTAGTGATTGTCTCCGATCATGGTATGAGTACCGTTGAGCCAAACCAAAGTATTGCTATCAGCAGCTTACCGAAAGACGACAAGTTTATGGTTAAAAATACCGGACCGAGAGTATTGATCTATGCTAATAAGGGCACTACAAAAGCTGAGATCACAGCATATAAACAACACTTAACGAAAGCAGCAAAAGGGCGCTATACCGTGCTAAGTGATGAACAACGTAAGCTTTATCACTATGCTAACAATGGCCGAACTGGTGATATTATTTTACAAACCACAGCACCAAGAAGTTTTGCTGATACCGGTAAAGTAAGCTATTTAGGTACCCATGGCTATGCGTATAGCGAAGATATGGCGGCAACCTTTATTGCCAATGGCCCAGCATTTAAAAATTCATTAGTAATCGATGAAGTAAATAATTTAGATATATATCCACTTATTGCCAAAGTACTGGGAATTAAAGTGCTCAATGCAATCGATGGCGATGGTGCAACACTTTGGCCTGCTTTAAACTAACTAAGCTGATCTTTGAGTAATAAATCTATCATAATTAGGTTTGGTTTAATTAAATAATAAAAAGAGCGCAAATGCGCTCAAAAGGGAAAAAACTATGTACTAAAAATAAACGCTATTTAAAGTTAGCAATACTGTCTTTAGTGGCATTTACTGTACGCCATGCAAACGACTCACCAGTTACACCATAGGGGATACCATTAACATCCCAGCTAGGGTTAGAAAAGTAATCGTATTGCGTGGCACTTCCAAACACATGAGGGTACGCCATAATACTGGCAAACTGATTTTGTACGCCATGGCCCATACCATCAACATAAACACCACCGGCGGTATCGCCTTGCTTACGAGAGTGCGCTAAGCCTTGATTGTGGCCCAATTCATGTACGAAGGTTGTTGCTCCACAATCTACCGCTGTAATGCTGTACATACTGTTACTTACTGAGCTATATAAATTGCCGTTACTGCCACTGCCAACCCACGCAATACCACACGAAATTAAGTTACTGCCAGCGCTTTGACCGGTGCCAAGTACCGCGACCATATCAGCACCCCAGCTATTGCGTAAGCCTTGAATATAGCTACTGTTAGTGACTGAATTTAACCAGCTACTTGAAGGTGTAATCGCATGATTTCCTAAGTTTTCGCTACCAACTAATCGAAGCGTAATATCAATACCATTTTGACTGTAAACCTGGTTACTAAAGGCAATATACTGGTTAATTTTAGTATTAATGTTTGCAGTGGCAGCCGCCGCTTGATCTGTATATAAAATCGCAATATCAATTGTCGCAGCGTGGCTAGTTGCTGTCATACCTAATGCACAAAATGCAGCTAAGGGAATTAGTCGTTTATTCATGTTAGTTCCTTTTTGGTTGTGTTTATTGCCTTATAAAAATTTATTTTGCTAAATTTCTATAAATTATTACCCGTAGGTTTTGGCGCAAATGGATCTTCACCATTACTTGGTTGAGGGGTTGGTTGTTTCGTTACTTGATGTTCCATATGATTTTTATAAAGATCTCGCTTTGCCGCAAGCCAACCATATTGACCTTTACTTTCAAATACATAATTACCGCTTGGTGCAGTTAATTGACCATATATAGCGTCTTCGCCAATAGTCATTACGGTGGTGTGAAATCGCCCATCAGCACCAAGCACTCGGCCAAAAATACTTTTATCACCATTGCTTGCTGCAATAATATTAGTCACCTCTGCACTAAAAGTTTCAGCAGTTTGTGGAATAGCTAGATCAAAATTATCACCTTGCTTGAGCTTTCTGAGCGCCACTAAATCGAACTCGATATAAGCTTCGTTATGTAAATCTGTAGGCAATAATCCTGAGGCTTTGAGAACTTGCTCTGCTTTCTCTGAGAGACGATTAATAGCATCAAATTCATCATACGTTTGATCTACTACAGCTGGCTGTGTAGCTGACACACTTGGCAACGATATATCAGCTGATACTTTAGCGGCTAGCTTCTTAGGCGCTATACCCGATAACTGAACGTCACTCGCAGCAACCGAATGGGTGACATTGCTTTCTTTGTAGATAACAAACTCATATAGCAAAAAAGCGCTGATCGGAACGACAATTATAAATGCAATAGCCCTTTTCATTTGTCTCTCTTTTAGATCTAAAAGTTAATATATTGTTATTTTTACATCAGAGTAAATTAAAGCGCAAGCATAAATTTGTTACCGAAAATAAAAACAGTCTTTTTAAATATTTATCATATTAATCTTATGGTTAATAATTTCATCAAACAAAACCTATTAAAAGCTAACTTTCCCCCTCATAACACAACCTTTTAAGTTAACATTAACTTATCAATTATACCTTTTACAGTTACATACTTTATTGCAATAAAAAAACACCGACTATTGATTAACCAAAATGAGATCTGAAAAATAATATTATCGTGACGATAAAATTTATTTGTTTTACTGCACATCAGATGAACCTCATACTCCGCGTCTTTTGCCGCAGACTCTCATCATCATAAGTGACTGTGAACATCTATAACGTAGTGAGCCTATTTTTTCTGTGAGCTGCGGATCAATACTCAAGAGGAAATACCATGCGTGGCTGGATCATTTATAAAGACAGTGCTGGATTACTAAAACAAGAGACCTACGAAGTAGAGCGTTTACTGGCCGCAGCAAAAGAAGAAGGTATCGATTTACAAGTTTTCTCTCCCGATCAATTTGATTTAACTATCACCCGCGAAGATGGCAAAAGCATTCTAATTGACGGTGTAACCACAACTTTGCCTGACTTTGTTATTCCTCGCATGGGCGCCAGCACCACCTATTTTGCACTAGCAATTATTCGCCATCTCGAGCGACTAGGGGTGTACTGCGTTAATAGCTCACAATCAATTGAGACGGTAAAAGATAAACTGTTTGCACAGCAAATTTTAGCTGAGCGTAACTTACCTACACCAAATACTATGCTGGTAAAATTTCCAGTAAATATCGACTTAGTAGATAGGCAAATAGGCTTTCCAGTGGTGATTAAAACACTTTCAGGCTCGCAGGGCAGTGGCGTATTTTTATCAAAGTCAAAAAGCGAATTTGACGATTTAATGCAATTAATTGAAGCCGCCAACCCGCAAGCTAATATCATCTTGCAACAGTTTGTTAAATCTAGCCATGGTCGTGATTTGCGAGTACTCACTATTGGTGGCCGTGCTGTCGCATGTATGGAGCGAAACTCTGGCGGTAAAAACTTTAAAGCGAACGTGAGTGCAGGTGGCACTGGTAAACCGCACCCAATTACTCCAGAGATTGAATGGTTAGCTACACAAACAGCTAATGTACTCAATTTAGACGTTGCTGGTATTGATTTATTATTTGATGATAATCACTTTAAAATTTGCGAAGCAAATTCAAGCCCTGGATTTGAAGGCTTAGAAGCTGCACTGGGGATCAATGTGGCTCGTGAAATCTTGCATTTTATTCGCATTCGCTTGGGTATTTTTGACCGCCCAGAGAATTTAAGCTTAGCCTTCGATGAAGACAGTAAAGATGTGATGGAACAGCCAACTCCAAGCCCCAAATTAAGCGCTGTAGTACAGTAAAATTTTAGTCGTAAATAACGACTATTGCTTTGTATACTAAGCTGTCATTGGTGACGTGTGAAAACTGTTACACCGTCGCCATTACAAATCTAACACTTTATCACTACCTCAGAACATCAATACTTTCTCCAACCAGTAAGACCTTAGTCATAAGTAACCTTGAAAGATAAACACGCCCTAGCATCAAAGTAATATTTGTGTATAAATAGAACGATTGAATTCAACGATTTAGGAACCACATGCAACTATCAAATCAACTATTAAACCGTTTAACTGCGGGCTTAGTTGCGGTGATCATCGGTTTTACCAGCTCTATCGCACTTATTTACCAAGTCGTTATTGTGCTAGGTGGCACAGCGGAGCTCGTTGCAAGTTGGGTACTTATGTTAGGTCTTGCGATGGGTGTCACTTCAATTGGCTTATCGTACTACTATAAAATCCCAATTTTAATTGCCTGGTCAACAACCGGTGCCGCTTTACTCATTACCAGTGCCCAAGGTTATAGTTTAAATCAAGCTGTAGGCGCATTTATGTTCAGTGCTTTACTGGTATTTATATCAGGGATCACAGGCTGGTTTGAAAAAATAATGCAACGTATCCCGAGTCAAATTGCTTGTGCAATGCTTGGCGGTGTTTTAGTGACTTTTGGCATAGATGTATTTAACTTTATGGGTGAAAAACCATTGCTAATTGGTGCGATGGTGCTGGTTTATTTAGTCTGTAAGCGTTTAATGCCACGTTTTTCAATGCTTATAGTACTGATTGCCGGATTTGTAATGGCAGGCGTTACAGGACAAATAGATACCAGCAGTTGGCAATGGAAAATGAGCGAGTTTGCGTTTATCGCTCCTGAATTTAATTTACAAGCGATGATCAGCGTAGGTATTCCGCTTTATATCGTCACTATGACTTCACAAAACTTGCCAGGCATTGCAGTGTTAAAAGCACATAATTACCCAGCCCCCATCTCTGCAGCGCTCAATGTCACTGGTTTTAGTAATATCCTTATTGCCCCCTTTGGTGGTTATGCCATTAATTTAGCAGCTATTACTGCGGCAATTTGCATGAGTGAAGATGCCGACAGCGACCCTAAAAAGCGTTACTGGGCAAGTATCGCGGGCGGTGGCTTTTATATCCTGATGGCGATTGGAGCAGCGACTCTAGTGGGTTTGGTGGCAAGTTTGCCACAAGCACTTATTTTAGCCTTGGCGGGGATTGCTTTATTCACCACCATTGCCTCGAGCTTACAGCAAGCTTTGTCTGATAGTTACTATACTGAAGCGGCAATGATCACTTTTTTGGTCACCGCCTCTGATCTTACTTTATTTTCTATTGGCTCGGCATTTTGGGGGATATTGTTAGGCGCGCTGACTTTATGGTTGATCCCGCGAAAATAACACTCGCAATAAATCAGCTTAACGCATCGTTGAGTAGCGATTGTGTTAATTAGTGGTTTATAAACTCACGCCTAAAGTGATCATTATTTAAACACAGTTAGTATAACAAAGTAATAACCGCCCTAGTGCATAAGGAACTGACTAAGGCGGTTATTATATTAGTCGAAAGTATGATGACGGGTGACACTAAACCGGTTAAGAATATGATGCATAATATACACCGCACATAAACTCACGATTATCGCAACCGATACAGACGAAAACCGATAAAGCGCACTGTAAACCAAGTCTTGCCCAGGTCCGAGAGACTGACCAAATAAAATTCCAAATGTGGTAATAACCCCAAATCCAACACCAGGGATACCGCCACCTAAAATATGATAACGGCTAAATATAAAGGTTAAAACCCACAAGATCAGCGCCGGAAAAATCAGAATATCGGTGTGATTATACAAAAACAGCTGCGATACTAACGCTAAATTACAACCAATTAATGTGCCAATTGCTCGTTGCCAACCAGCCATGCCAGCGGCTTTCCAGCACAATGGAAACAAAATTAAGATCGATGCCGCTTGTGCTGAAATTGAATCTTGTAAATCAAATACCTGAAAAATCACAAACGACAGTGTAGCAACCGTAGCGCACAACAGTACTTCGTGGCGAATACTCTCTTTTGCTTTTGTTGGCATCACCCGACCTTGGCGTGGTGCAACATCAGGAAATACAAAGTGCATTAATACCGCCGCTAACACGGTCACTACGACTGCTAAACCATTGCTGATGATCAACGGATAAATACTTGTGCCATTACCAACATAACTAGAAAAGTGCAGTTGAATAGATAAACTAACGACACTTAAAGCACCAAACAAAAAGTTAGCACCGCAGCTCATTTGATAAAACAAAAATGCAAACGCTAAAAAGCACAGCAAGGTCATCGCCACTGGTAAATGAGAAAATAACCCCTGTACTATTAATACAAATAACCCACTAAATGCCGCGCTGGCAAAAAACTGACGAATGATATGTGCATTTAAAATCGGCACTAATCCTAATATCAACATAGGATAAACGGTGAAGAAAATACCATTTGGCCAATTCATCAATTTACATAAACTAAATCCCAACGCGCTGCCGCCAGCGATACGCAACGCTTGCCGAAGGCCATTCTGGTCTAGTTTTACAGGGACTGATGCAGACATAATAAAGCCTTATTAGTAAATGTAATGCAGTAAACTGATAAAGCGAATTTGCATGACACCAAACCATTGCCCAATTACTGACTCAGGCAGTAGCTGCACTGTTGCACGTGCACCACTAGGTAGTTTACTTAATAGCTGTGCTTGCTCTAAATCAATGTGAATACGTTGGCGCTGCGCATCACGAACCCAGCGATTACTGCTTTCAGTACTGCTTAATAAGCCATTAGCATTGAGCTGCCCATTACTTACGCCAGCTTCAAAAGAGTTCACTGTAGCAGCAAATACTTGGCCTGGCAGAGCATCAAACGTTACTTTTGCTTTGCTGCCCACTTTAATATTAACTAACGACTTTTCACGAAAATCAGCCACTAAATCAGCTTTATTGGCCACAACAGCTAACATCGGTTGACCTTTATTAGCAAATGTTCCGGTGCTTACTTGCAAGTTTGCGACTTTACCATCAGCATCAGCAGTCACTATGCTGTATGATAAATTGAGTTTCGCTTGTGCCAGTTGGTTTTGCGCATGGCGTAATGCTAGGTTGTCTTCGCCTAATTGCCCACGTGCCAGTTTTGCCTCGGTTAACTGTGCTTCAATAGCTGCGACATTCGCTTTACTTGATTGATAATTAGCGCTAATTGTTTCGTACTCTTGCTCCGATATAGACCGTTTTTTCAATAACGATTCACTGCGATCAAATAACAACTGTTGCTCATGCAGCTTGGCATTTCCAGCGGCTAGCTGAGCCTGTATCGCTTTAACACTGCTGTCTAAGCGCTGGTTTTGCAACTGCGCATCAGCATAAGCCAGTTGTGCTTGCTCTAGTGCTAATTTAAAAGGAGCTGCTTCTATTAAAAATAGCGCTTCACCCGTTTTAATCGCTTGATTATTATTCACCAATACTTGGTTCACGCGGCCACTCACTTGTGGCGTTACTTGCACTACAGGGTGATATACGCGCGCTTGCGGAGTAACCGGTAAAAACATATCGGCAACGACAAAGTAAGCGAACAATAAAATAAACCCAACTAATGATATTTTTACATAGCGGGCAAATTTTTGATCCGGTGTCATGAATTATTTCTCTCCAGAAAAGTGGCTAATACAACGTCGAGCATTGGCTTCCATTTGCACTAAACCATAGGCCATAGTATCAAGCTGCTGCGTTGTAAGTTCTGCATAAAGTTGTGTTTTAACCTCAGCCATAATATCTCTGAGCGCATCTAATAATAGTAATCCTTGCTCAGTAAAATAGATTTTACGACTACGTTTATCATCGCTATCAATGCGACGAACAATAATCGCTTGTTGCTCTAACTGTTTAATTGTTCGCGTTAGCGAAGGCATTTCAATCCCCAAACTGCTAGCCAGTTCTTGTTGTGTAACACCTTGTTTTAAATGATGGATATGGATCATCGCAGTCCAACGAGATTGTGTTAACCCTAAAGGCTCAACAGCGAGAGTAACGGCATCGCGACAGAGTCGGAAAACGCGCCCCATGCTACCGCATAAACTTAAATCTAAAGTTTCATGAAAAGGAGGTGATGAAATCATAATAGTACCTAGTTACTTAGCATGCTAACTAGTTTAACATTACTTAGCATGCTAAGTAAATATTGAAACGCTCTAAAAAAATAACGGCAAAGAGGGCTTTAAAAACGATTTAATATCACTGTGTTGAGCAAATTAGCGAATAATCCAATGGGGGAGGAATTGTGAACCAAGTAACATTATAAGGAGGCTATTTTATTAATTTTTTCATCGTTACCTCTTCTTAAGGCTGAACGGCTAATAACTGAGTTATTTCTTGCTCATATTGCGCTTTTTTACTGTTCTTAAAGCCAATATGGCGATATTTTATTTTGCCATCACGGCCGTACACATAACTACTTGGCATACCGAGTAAATCGAATTGTTTGCCTATTAGTGCATCAGGATCATAAATAATAGGAAAATCAGCGGGAGTGTGTGCTAAAAAATCAACCGCATCTTGATGCTCAACATCTAAGTTAACTGCCAACACCGTAAAGCCTTGCGATTGGTATTTTGTTTGCATTTCATTAAGCCAAGGAAAAGACTTACGACAAGGTGTACACCACGAAGCCCAAAAATCTAAGAATATCACTTGGCCTTTAAGCTCTGCTAACTTATCGGTTAGTTGTTGCTGACTGGAGATAACTGGAACAACGGTTTCTTTACTTAACACTGGCGCACTCGCCATAGCAGTAAAAAGTGCCGTCACAAGCATAAACCGTGATACAGACCGAGAAATAATCACCACTTTTTAAGCCCCTAAAAATAATTAGTTTAACAATAGCAGGCAATTCTTAAGAAATACTTAAGACAAGCCTAACTATAACTTTCGCTCAAAGCACACTATCTATCAGTGCAGCAGCAGGAACCTTAAACTAATCTATGAGGGAAGACTCTATTAGAAATTTAATCGGGTATTAACTTAAAAAGGGGGAATTAGCAGTTAGCTTTGATGGCCAGCAAGCTGGCCTAAGTGTAGTAACAAATGGCCGTAAACTTTAGAAATTGAGTAAGTTTGCGGGTGAGTACTGATCAGTGAGTACTTTTGTATCGCTAGGCCAGTCTTTATTATCTTTGGTCGAAATCATCCCTTCGCTCACCGCTTTGATATCAACGCGATAGGGGGCTAATAACGGGGTTAGCTTTTCTATTCGCTGTGCTAGCTGCACAGGACTTGGAAATTTATTAAAGCCAGCTAAAATAATTCGATTACTATTTTTCTCAGTGCTCACATTAATAAAGTCACCAAATACCGCTTCATAAGTGGCAGATTCATGCTCATAAAGTTTGCTTGATGAAAAGGTATTTGCCGCTACTACGCCACCATCAGCCAGTACACTTTTCACTTCCGCAAAAAACTCTTTAGTAAGTAAATGCTCAGGGATGTAATCACCATTAAATGCATCAAGAATAATCCAGTCATACTTGGCTTGTTGGATTGCTGCGCGTTTAATAAAAATACGCCCATCTTGTACTTTCGAAGTAACTTTATCGTTCTCTTTAAAAGCAAAATAATCACGCGCCACTTTTATAACTGCGGGATCAATTTCAACATTTTCAATCATTGCGTCAGGATATAGCTCGCTGATCACATTTGATAAGGTGCCGCCGCCAAGCCCGATAATGAGTACATTTTTTGGATTGTCTATCAGTAGTAAACTAGCAAAAGTGAGTTTGGTATAATTAAACACTAGCTTTTGTGGGTTGCTTTTATATATGCAACTTTGACTGCTTTTACGGGCTTTTTCGTCAAACTTTAAACAGCGTAAATCGCCGGTCTCTTCAACTAAAATATTACGATAAAGCGACCGCTCTTGATGGATCACCTTAGCTTGGCTGCTAAACCCAATTAACAGTAAGCTCACGAGCAAATACTTAAACATTGTGTTTCTCCTTGTTAGCTAATTGATTTACGCCAATTGCCAATAAACCTAATAGCCCTAATGTCGTCGCGAAACCCAAAATAATGGTATTCACATCAAACGCTAGCACCATGTAAAACGAGGTAATAATAGTCCCTAAGGCACTGCCTAAGGTGCTGACAAAATACAAGCCGCCAGCGACTTGGCCGCTGTGCTCGCTATCGGTCACTAATAAACGCACAGAGTAAGGCGAAATCATGCCTAAAATAATAGTAGGGACAAAAAACAACGCTGTAGAGGCCAATAACGAGCCATAACGGCTGTCTTCTATGTGAGAGAAAATATACGCCATAATTGGCTGGGCAAATAATGCAATGGGCAGCACCATAATACTGGCAACTAAAAATATTAAACCGTATTTGGTTAACGAAGGCTGGCGAATTGAAAGCTTTCCTCCCAATAAATAGCCAAACGATAAGCTGAGCATAAACACAGTAATAATACTGCCCCAAATATGCACACTACTACCAAAAAAAGGCGCTAAAATTCGCCCGCCAAGTAGTTCTATTCCCATAATACTAAAGCCGCTACTAAAGGCTAAAAAATAAATTAAAGCATTGGTTTTTAAAGTCATGTAATTATCATTTTGTAACTTATTTGAAGCACTATACTAACGTGATGTAAACATAGCCGCCAGTGTAATAATTAATCGAGCTAACATAACTCAAAGCTACTTTTATAAACCAAGACAGTCTCACTTTAGTTATGGGGCAACATAAAGTCAGCCATCATAGAATAGGGATTAATTTCGCTAGCCTGCAAAGTATTAATGCGCCAAATATGATGCATGTTGTTTAGCAACTGTTAACCCCCTTTACAGTCTTTATTAACTTTAAAACCACGACTCTTTTTACATCATCTAGGCAAAGACTCAATGAATAAGTAAAAAAGTAGTAAGTTTAAAACGCTGCACTTACGCGCAGCGTTGATTACGTTTTAAAACTGATAACTTACGCGGGCAGAAAAGTTACGCCCGGGCTGAGTATATTGGCTAAAATCAGCCCCCTGAGATTGCCCTGCAATCAGTTCAAAGGGTACATATTTTTTATCTAGCAGGTTAATTACGCCCACATTTAGCTGCCATGTTTGCCATTCATAACTTGCGTATAAATCCACAATACCGTAACCATATCCTTGCGTTGTTTTATCACCACTTGCATCTCGCACTACATCAGACTGTGATTTAGCAAAGCGCCATGCTGCGGTCCAATCAATATCGCCAAGTGCTGTTGTTAACTGTATTGAACCGTTAAATGGACTGATACTGGTTAACGGCTCGTCTGTTTCTTTGTTTTCGCCTTCAACATATGCAACATTTGCCTCAACTAAAACATTATCGCTTACATGCATCAACACGCTCGCTTCAACTCCGCTGATCTGTGTTTCACTAATATTTTGGTATTGGTAAAAAGTTTTATTTACATTCGGTATGAACGTTGGCTCAACACCTGCAATTGCAACATCGATAAAGTCATCATAAGCGGCGTAAAATGCACTTAAAGTAACGTTGATATCATTACCAGAAAAGCGCATGCCAAGCTCATATGAGTCGCTGCTTTCGGGTGCTAAATCTGCGTTTGGTAATATTTGATAAAATGGTTCAACACCATGGCTTTGATACGCTTGATCATGCGGGGGAATTTTAAAACCACGTACATATTGCCCATACCAAGATAAATTATCATTAACTTGATAAATCATCCCAAGTTTTGGTGAAAACGCAGATTCGGTAATGTCATCAAGCTCAGCATCGCTATAAAGCTCATCATCTTTAGCTGCTAATGAATAATAATCAAAGCGTACACCTGCAATCAAAGACCACGCGCTATTTGCAAATTTAATATTGTCTTGCATAAAAACGCCCACTAAAGAGGTATCAGCGCCAGGAAAAGCTTTTTGTTTTTGATCTGTAAAATCGACTGTTCCATCAGCCAATAAGCGTGTTTTATAACGTGGACGTGTTGTATCGTATATATCTACGTCAGCACCATAAACAAAATTGTGGGTCGCATCTTGTAAGGTTATTTTTTTATTAAATACAGCCCTTAACCCTAAAATATCTTGTTCAAAGCCATAGTTGTTGTAATCGGTATGCGCTGCTGTAGCACTAATTTGATCACTTTGCTGCTCATAACGACTAAACGATACTTGCCAATGCCATTGATCAAACGCTGCTGTGGCCGCTTTTGAGTCGTAATCCAGTGCTAGCGACCAATTAGTATTTTCGTCTTTAGTTTCTTGGCTCGCTTTGGTGATTACTTGTTCAGTAGTTTGATTAAAATAATCTAAGGTGTATTTTAACGTGCGCTTTTCATCAAGTTGCTGCTCTAGTTTAACCAATAACGAATCTGATTTAGCATCATAACCAGGTAGGTTTTCAGTAAAGTTTTGTACTTCTTCGTTATCTCGGTGGCTATAAACGGCACTAACACCTAAATCTCCCAAATTTTTAGCCGCAGTAATATCTACCGACATTTGATTACTCTGACCTTGATATCCAAGCGCCACTTGAGCAAAACTATTTTCGTTTAATAAATAATCGCTCGGATCTTTAGTGGTGATAACCACAATACCACCCAGTGCATCTGAACCATACAATGAAGACGCGGCTCCCTTGGCGACTTCAACTTGCTTTATCCCAGCGACATCAAAATAGCTACGACCAACCAAATAGCCATCTCCGCCAGCATAACCATCGTTAGTTCGACGGCCATCTTTAATAAACACCACGCGGTTACCACCGACTCCTCTAATTGAAAGCGTTTGAGCCGCAGAGCCACTGCCCGTGCTTGATATACTGGGGTCATAACGAAACATTGTTTGTAAATCAACAGCCAATTTACGTTCTATGTCTTGCCCTGTAATCACAGTTACAGAGCCTGTTACGTCTTCAAGTTTTTGTTCAAACCGAGAACCGCTGACAACAATATGCTCACCAATTATCTCCTCGGCAATGGCAGAGCCCGAACCAAGTAGTAACGTTGCTAAAGCAGTAAGTTGAAAAGAAGGAAAATTCACATTAACTCCAAATGATAATTGTTGTTATTTAGTAGGAAAGGGATGTTACAACTAACTAAAAACAAGATCAATTATTTATGATAATCATTTTCATTTGCATTTAGTTGAGTATAATAATCGAAAATAATAATTGGAGTTTTTTATGAGATACCTTTTTATATTGATTTTATTGACTGTTCACCCCCTAAGCGCGCAGGAGCGTATAGTGAGTGCTGGCGGTACATTAACTGAAATTATTTTTGCCTTAGATAAGCAAAATACCCTTGTCGCGGTGGATCAATCGAGCCTATATCCAAAACAAGCGACACAGCTCGATCAAATTGGTTATTACCGTGATTTAGCCGCAGAAGGTGTACTTTCGGTGCGCCCAACTAAACTCTTAGCACTTGAAGGAGCAGGACGAGCACAAGCGCTTGCACAAATAGAAGCCACTGGTGTAGAGCTTATCCACTATAAAAAACCCAACTCAATTAATGACTTACTAAATCTTGTTAAACGCCTTGGTAAAGACTTAAATGCGAACGACAAAGCCCAAGTGCTCGTAGCCCAAATAAAAAATTCATTGCCTCCAAAAGCGAGCAACGAAACACACAGCGCTTTATTTTTACTCTCAGCTAATGAGCGCGGGCTTGTTGCTGCGGGCACTGACACGGTTGCTGACTTATTACTTGATTATGCTGGAGTCACTAATTTAGGCGCTACGCACAAAGGTTTTAAAGTAATAAATAACGAAGTACTTGCCGTAAAACAGCCCGATTTTTTAATCGCACCAGCTCATGTTGTTTATAGCCTTGGCGGTAAAGAGGCTTTTTGTAATCAACCAACACTGCGCTTATTAACAGCTGCAAAGCAGTGCCGATTATTGGTGATGGATAGCCTGCTATCACTGGGAATGTCGCCGCGCATAGCCACGGGTATTAAAGAATTAAGCGACTATAAAGCGACCTTATGAACACATTAACTTTGAGCCGTTTTAAGCCTGTTTCTATAACTGCAAACCAAAAGTGGATGCTGCTAATTACTGTGTGTATTTTTGCTCTAGCACTACTGAGCATCGGATATGGCCCCGCAGGCTGGGATTGGCGTTTAGCCATCGCATGGATTGCCCCAGAGTATTTTAATCAATTTGATGCGCTGCAAATCAATGTGGTCACGCAAATACGTCTACCTCGATTTGTACTAGCTGTATTGGTTGGCTTAGTGCTTGCCCAAACTGGCGCTGCAACGCAAGCTTTGTGTCGTAATCCTTTGGCTGATCCATCAATTATTGGTATTAGCGCAGGCGCAGCCATGGTCGCGGTCGCCTTTATAGCATTTAGCGCCCAGTTTAATTTTAATGCTCAATACTATTTACCTTATGCCGCATTTTTAGGGGCATTGTTAGTGACCTCTTTAGTGTATTTAATTGCTAAGCAGCATAGGCAGGTCAATATAACCACACTAATTTTAGTGGGGGTTGCGATCAATTCTTTATCCTTTGCTGTTATTGGCTTATTAAGCTATTTCGCTGACGATAGTGCGCTTAGATTAATTAACTACTGGACGATGGGCTCATTAGGTGGTGCCAATTGGGATGCCATAACTCAAGCAACACCATTATTGCTACTGAGTATTCTTGGTCTGTGGCGACTCAAAGAACCGATGAACTTACTATTGATTGGCGAGTCTCAAGCACAGTATTTAGGTGTCAACACAGACAAGCTTAAACTGTATGTAATTATACTCGTGGCATTAGGTGTTGGTGCCGTTGTAGCACTTACTGGCTTGATAGGTTTTGTTGGCTTAGTTGTGCCACACATTGCCCGTTTAATGGTTGGCCCGCATTTACGTAAAATGTTACCGCTGTGCATGTTATTAGGCGTTGTTGTGCTGCTGCTTTCTGACTGGTTAGCACGTTTAGTTGTTATGCCTGCAGAGTTACCCATTGGTATTATTACCGCGCTACTTGGCGCACCTTTGTTTATTTATCTGATCATTAAAACTAAGCGAGGGTAATGATGATTACTTTTAATAACCTAACTGTTGGTTTTGGCAATCACAGTGTTTTAAAAAACATAAGTGGGCACATTGCAAAAGCTCAACTAGTAGCACTGATAGGCGAAAATGGCGCAGGAAAATCAACACTGCTGCATGCTTTAGCCGGGCATTATGACTTTAAAGGCGAAGTACGGTTTAATAATTATCCTCTGAGTACATTGTCTCAAGCACACTTAGCCACTCAACGAGCAGTAATGATGCAAAGCAATCTTGTTGGCTTTGATTTTAGTGTATTTGAGCTCATTGCAATGGGACGCTACCCCTATGCCGAGTCTGTTAAAATGCAAGCTGAAAAAGTCCACAAGTATGCCGCACTCATGGACTTAACCCAGTACTTATCCCGCCGTGTCAGTAAGCTTTCAGGCGGTGAGCAACAGCGCGTTCATATGGCGCGTACTTTGGCTCAATTAGATGCTTTTTCTACTCATACCAAGCCTAAATTGATGCTGCTTGATGAACCTACATCAGCACTAGATATGCGCCATCAACATGCTTTATTGAGTTGTGTTAAAGCATTTGTAGAGCAGGGCAACAGTGCCATTATAGCCATTCACGATTTAAATTTGGCCAGCCTTTACGCAACCGACGCTATTTTATTACACGATCAAAAAGTACTCGATAGCGGGCCAATAAACACAGTACTTACAGAATCTAATTTACAACAAATGTACGCCATGAAACTGCATGTTAATTCTCATCCATATAACAATGCACCCATGGTTTTTTCTCAACGTCAGGAGTTTTCATGAGAGAGCAAGCATTAAGCGATGCACAAAAGCTGGTTTTTAAAACCCATGCTGGTGTTATGTCGACTATTTCTTACAACTTAAGAGGTTATCCGTTTGGTTCGGTAACCCCTTATATGTGTGATGAGCAAGGCCGCATCTACTTTTTTATTAGCGATATAGCCCAACACACTAAAAACTTAAAGCACGATTCTCGAATGAGCTTAACTATTTTTGATGCCGCTGACCGTGGCGACCAAAACGAGCATGGCCGAGTCACATTGGTGGGCGATGGTTGTGAAGTTGCAGGCCCTCAGGCCGAAATACTGCTTAACAAATACATAGCGTTATACCCAGAAGCTGACAGTTATCGGAACGCCCACGACTTTAAATTATGGCAATTAGATGTTGTGCGAGTTCGCTTTATTGGCGGCTTTGGGAAAATATTTTGGCTTGAAAAAGATGAGTGGCAAAGCGCTGCTAAAAGCTGGGACGAAGATCAAGAACAAAGCATGATCACCCACATGAATGAAGATCATCAAAATGCAATGGCGCTAATATTAGCTCAGCATTATTGCGTATCAGATAATGCACCGGTTATGAGTGGCATACTGCCACAGGGGTTTTATATTCAAAGCCAACAACGTAATTATTTTATTAGCTTTGAAAACGTGTGCGAGACACCACAAGCAGTGCGAAAAGCGCTTGTTGCCTTAACCACAAATGCTCGCAATAGCATAGAAGAGCCAGCATAAGAAAACAAATGAATCACATGTCTGGTTATAACGCTTAGCACTACTAACCCAGTAGTGCATTTTCGGTATCAGAGGCCGCAGTAACTAAGCTGCGGCTGTTACAATTTAACACTGATGCCAATTAATTTAGTATGCACCTGCGCTGTAAATAAGCTCATAACTGTGGCTGTAAATCTCGAGAATGTTACCAAACGGGTCTTCCATGTAGATCATGCGATACGGTTTTTCACCTGGGTAGTAGTAACGGGGTGCTTCCATACGCTTTTTACCGCCAGCTTCAACAATACGCTCAGCAAGGCCTTCTACATCTGGATCTTGAACACAAAAATGGAATATACCGGTTTTCCAGTATTCAAAGTTGTCAGCTGGGTTTTCTTGATTTTTAAACTCAAAAATTTCTACACCAATACGATCACCCGTTGAAAGGTGCGCTATTTTAAATTTTTCCCATTGTTCACCAAATACTTCAGTACACATTTCGCCTATTGGGCTTTTGTCTTCGGTAATTAAAGTCGGCTCCATAATGGTGTACCAACCCATTACTTTGGTGTAAAACTCAACGGCTTTTTCAACATCGGGGACCGAAATTCCAATGTGCGAAAAACTACGTGGATAGGTATGACTCATAATAATGCTCCTGTTTAACTATGCTTAGTTGATGGAGTTAGTTTACGAACCGACCTGTATTAAGTAAAATTATCATTAATCATAATTTTGAGTACGTTTTATAATGATAAATCCTACATGGCTACATACCTTTTGCACCTTGGTGGAAGTAAATCACTTTACCCAAACTGCAGAACGCCTTTATATGACCCAGTCAGGCGTAAGCCAACACATTAAAAAGTTAGAGCAGCAGGTTAATTGCGCATTGCTTGAACGCCATGGCAAGCAGTTTACCCTTACCGCACAAGGGCAAGGCTTATATCAAAAAGGAAGTCAGTTACTAAAAGAGTGGCAGTTTTTAGAGCAACAACTGCATGACGACTCACCCTACAGTGGCAATATAAAGATTCAATCACCAGGCAGTTGCGGGCTTAAGTTTTATAATCAATTACTTGATTTACAAGGGCAACATAAAGCACTCACTATTGATTATCGCTTTGCCCCAAACGAAAGCGTGGAACAGGCCGTTGCTAATCACAATGCTGATATTGGTTTTTTAACTCAAGCCCCAACACTCAGCGAGGTTACCAGCCATAAAATCGGCCAAGATGCACTATTATTAATTACACCAATCGATTACCAAACTCCAAGCTGGCAAAACTTATGCGAACTTGGCTTCATTGCTCACCCTGATGCAAAGCATCATGCGCAATTATTATTAAGCGAAAACTACGCGGAATTTGAACACCTTGAGCAAATAAAGCGCTCTGGTTTTTCAAACCAAATTAATTTAATTCTTGAACCTGTCAGCCTTGGTCTAGGTTTTACTGTGCTACCAGCACATGCTGTGAGTGCATTTAGTAAACCACAGTTGATTAACGTCCATCCATTACAGCACCCGATCAGCGAATCTATTTATGTGTGTTATCACCGTAATCGGCCTTTGGCAAAACGAATGAGTAAAGTGATCGAGGTGATCAAAGCTGGGCTGTAACTGTTTGCAAAAAAGTGAAGTCGTTGCAACAAAAGGTTTAATCACCAACAAAAAATAAACCTTTTTTATAGCGTATTTATTAAATACTTCATGCTTTTTCTGTTAAGTTAATACTGAGTATTAATGCTAAAGGATAGTCTCAATGGAAGTAAAACAGCTAGCAAGTAAGACCTTAACCGGCTTAAAAGTAAGAACATGCAATGCCAATGAAATGAATACTGGCACAGCAAAGATAGCTGAGCTTTGGCAAAAATTTGGCGAAAAATATACCTCAAAACTCACAAAAGACAGTAAAGTCTTTGGTGTTTACACTAACTACGAGAGCGATGTGACCGGTGATTTTGATGTCATTGCCTGTAGCGATGAGCAATCAATTAACCTTCGTGATTCAGTAACAGTTACAACGCACGCAGGGAGTTATTTAGTCTTTAGTGGCGAAGGCGAAATGCCCGACGCTATAATTGATTTATGGGGTGAAATTTGGCAATACTTTAGCTCAGATGATTGTCGTTACACTCGTACTTATACCAGCGACTATGAATATTATAAAACCGCAACTGAAGTAGAAATAGCGATCGCAATTGCTGAATAAATAAGGAGTCTGTCGCTGTTCAAATGAGCGCTGAGTTCCTTTTTTTCGTGGGGGGGAGTGTGGGATTTCGCACTTCCCCAATTAAAAATAAGTCTACACTCCATACCTAGATCACTTTAACAAAGCGAATGCAGAGACGGTAAGCATGGCTACGACTGTTCTTATTTAATCAATATATGTTCACAAAATTAACTTGGCTTTAAAAAGAAAAGTAAATAAAGCTTGTTATATGGTTTAAGTTACTGTTATCCTGCTCTGCATCGGGTTGATAGAAAGCCCTGTTTATTTGTAAGTACCACGTTGTTATTAGTAATAATCCTTCGCGCTATCCTCAGTTAAATGCTTGTTTTCTTCCTGTTAAATTGCCTACATTAAGGCGAACTTTTATAAATTCTTAGGATTCTATTATGTCTACTACAACAACTGGTTCAGTAAAATGGTTTAACGAAGCTAAAGGTTTTGGTTTTATTGAACAAGAGTCAGGCCCTGACGTTTTTGCTCATTTCAGCGCAATCTCAAGCGATGGCTTTAAGACTCTAGCTGAAGGCCAACGTGTACAGTTTACTGTTACTCAAGGTCAAAAAGGCCCGCAAGCTGAAAATATCGTTTGCATCTAATTTTTAATTAATGGGTTAGTGATAACCCGTTAATGCACTATAAGTTTGAAAGAAATTCTGTTTATTTGTACGTACCACGTTGTTATTAGTAATAATTCATCGCGTTATCCTCAGTTAAATACTTGTTTTTTCAGCTAAACCGCCTGATTTTAGGCACACTTTTATTAATATCTAGGATATCTATTATGTCTACTACTACAACTGGTACAGTTAAATTTTTCAACGAAGCTAAAGGTTTTGGTTTTATCGAGCAAGAGTCAGGTCCTGACGTTTTCGCTCATTTCAGCGCTATCAGCGGTGACGGCTTCAAAACTCTAGCTGAAGGCCAACGTGTACAGTTTACTGTTACTCAAGGTCAAAAAGGCCCACAAGCTGAAAACATCGTTTGTATCTAAACGATTGTTTTAGTTAATACGTTTTAACGTATTAAAAGCCCACTGATATTAATTTATCAGTGGGCTTTTTAATGTCTGCGCTATTTTGCATAAAGCCAATCTAAACCTTGGATCAGCGTGGTTGGAAATGCCGTCGCATGTTTTGCGCCATCTATTATAGAAAACTGCAATTGCACCTGCTGATCATTACTTTGCCGTATTTTGTCAGCAAGCTTGTTCGCTCCCGTTACCATATCTTGCCCTTCGCCAAATTCAGGTGTCTCTTTACTACCTACCGATAAGTAAACCCTAACGTTTTGCTTAGCTTTAGTAATCGGCTGAGATAGTATGCTCTCATTATCAAACCACACCGACGGGCTACCGATAATGTAACTTTCAAACATATTAGGCTGAGTAAAAAGCACATAAGCGGCAAATAAACCGCCAAGAGAATTTCCCACTAAAGTACGTTGCTTTGGCTTTATTCGGTAGTTAGCTTTCATATGTTCAAACACCACATCAGCTATAAAATCGATATGTTGCGCGGCTTTACCGGTCTCTAACTGCCAATCTTTGGCTTTACTTGGGGTGAAATCACGTATTCGGCTTGATGAGCCTTTAGATCCTTGCGAATAACCAATGGCAACGAGTATTGCTTCATCCATTTTACCGCTGTTCATAGGAAAACGTGTCGCTCCCGATGCCACTTGAAACGCATACGAGCCATCGAGCAAGTAAACAACAGGGTATGTTTTATCCTTATTTCGACTGTAGCTTCGCGGGAGCTTTATAAATACTGGATAGCTCACCTTGCTTTGCTGATCGATAAGTTTAACCACCGAGCTTCTGGGTATTTCAAATGCCTGTTCGGCCGCGCTACTAAAAGTGATAAGTAGCATCGCAGCTAATAATAAATATTTCACTATAATCCTTGTTTAGTTAAAAGCGTTAAAACAAAATTAAAAGTCTTCACGCCCTTGGAGCTCAGTAAAATCACTCATAATCCATTTTAGATAGCCAGCTCTGGTTTTTAGTAATTCAAACCACTGAGTCACTCGCTCCGGCAATGTTATTGCTAACCCCTGAGATGTTAGGCGATGTAAAATGGCTCCCACACAAATATCAGCCAGGGTCATTTTACCACCGGCAAGATAGGGGGCATGACTTAGCTGTTGTTCAATTATCTGTAAGCATTGCTCGCACTCTTGTATGTCCCGTGTGATTTGCTCCATACAACGGTTTTTTTGCGTTTTACGGTAATAGCCCCAAAATGTGGCCATAAAAGCAGGTTGAAAAATCACCTGTGACCAATCCATCCAGCGCTCATATAACGAACGCTGATAGGGCGATGCATAATACCAATCTGTAGTGCCATAACTTGCCGCCAAATAGCGTAGTACACTGTGCGACTCCCAAATAACATTATCGCCATCCACAAGTACCGGCACTTTTTGCAACGGGTTCAATGCTAAAAAGTCATCACTATCAAGGCCGCCAAAACGACCACCCACTTCAATATGCTGATAACTCATGCCCAGCTCATCCAGAAACCAGAGTACTTTTTGTACGTTAAACGAGGTTGTTCTTCCATAAACTTTCATTGTAATTCCTATTATTGATAATCAACCAAACTGAGATTTTCTTTTTTACACACGTTAATAATCGACTCTCGCTTAGCTAAGCGACGTAAATACTTGTTGAGGTACTCAAAAGAAAGCGGTGGTTGTTTTAGTTCATCCGCCCATATCGCAAGCATAAACAAGTAAAAATCGCAGATGCTAAGTTGCTCACCAACTAAGAATGTTTGATTTTCCAGCTGGGCATCCAGTAAAGCAAATATGTCGGCAATTCGCTTTTCTTGTGCAGCGACAATGGCACTGATATGACTGCTATCGATACTATGGCGCTGCGGATAAAAGTAGACCATGAGCTCAGCTTGCAAGGTATTCGTTAGATACATCATCCATTGCAAGCACGCAGCTCGATTGTGCTCACCTATTTGCGGAATAAGCATCTTAGCAGGATGTGCTTCAGCAAGATGAATACAGATAGCGGCACTTTCAAAAACGACTTGTTGAGCGTCCAATAATGTAGGTATTCGCCCTGCGGGGTTCAAGGATAAATAACTGGCTGCTTTATGAGCCTCGTTTTTTCTATCCACTAAAATTAATTCAAAATCAGTTTGCAGTTCTTCGAGGATAAAGTGCGGCGCCATACTGGCGTTGAGCGGGTAATAAAATAGTTTGTACACAATAAGTCCTTGTTACACTTTAATATCAACCATACATTAAACTACCACCGATTTATAATACTCTGTAAACCCTGTGAGTATATTTGTTGTAGCAATTGCCGATAAAATTAGCCCCATCACACGGCTAATAACGCTGGCGCCACTACTGCCAATCACTTTACTGATATAGCCCGATAACAGCATTAATATATAAACCACAAGCAAAACAGATAGCATAACTAACGCTGTTTGCAGTTGTTCCCAAATACTAAAAATAGCGTTTTCTGTTAACAATACAGCCGTTAAAATAGCGCCAGGACTGGCAATCGAGGGAACAGCTATCGGATAAATAGCGGTTTCTTTATCCGATTTAACAAGCAGCTTGAGTTCTTCTTCGGGTTTGCTATCACCAAATATCATACTCAATGCAAATAAAAATAAAACAATTCCCCCTGAAATTTGAAACGCAGGTAAGGGAATAGATAAGGCTTTTAAGATTATTTCGCCAATCACGACAAAAAATATCAGCACTGCGGCCGAAGCCAATGTAGCCATTAGTGCAATGCGCCGTTTCGTTTTTGCATCGTACTTTTCGGTCACGGCAACAAATACTGGCACCGTGCCTATGGGGTCAATAACAGCAAAAAAAGTAATAAAAACAGCAATAAAGTCAATCATGCATTTTCCACCCTATTTTAATAGCTGTTTAGAAAGTAACATTTTAATTTAAACAATTGGATTAATTTTAAATATTTATAAGCAAACTGCCACAGTTGATTAGCGCGCTATATTTATAGCTTAAGTACTGATGTTAATTTTCAAAAGGGCCCATCACGAAAAAGGGTTTTGCATGGCTGTAGCTAACTTACTTTAGGCAACTGCATCTAATTAATAGATGGCTGCAATCGTTTTAAAGTATTGATCTAGATCTAGTTTTTAATCGTTAATATTCTATATTGGTACAAGGGATGAACTTCAACAAGGTTTATCAATCAAAGTATTACATTCAGTAGCAAGTTAATTGTTATGAACTAAGCTTTTCAACATAGCGATTTATAGACCGAGTTTTATATTCCGATAAAGGAGCTAAAAATGAGCAATTCAGGTGCGGGTAAATGCCCAATCATGCATGGTAGCAATACACAATCGTCTAATTCCAATACTGATTGGTGGCCAAAGGCCTTAAATTTAGACATTCTTCATCAACACGATACTAAACCTAATCCCTATGGCGATGACTTTAATTACGCTGAAGAATTTAAAAAATTAGATCTTGAAGCCGTTAAAACCGATTTAAAAAATCTGATGACACAAAGCCAAGATTGGTGGCCTGCCGATTGGGGTCATTATGGTGGCTTGATGATCCGTATGGCGTGGCACTCAGCAGGATCATACCGTTTAGCTGATGGCCGTGGTGGTGGCGGTACAGGTAACCAACGCTTTGCTCCTTTGAACTCATGGCCTGATAACGCTAACCTTGATAAAGCACGTCGCTTACTTTGGCCTATCAAGAAAAAATACGGTAATAAGTTATCGTGGGGCGATTTAATTATTTTAGCCGGCAATATGGCTTATGAATCAATGGGCTTAAAAACCTTTGGTTTTGCCGGCGGGCGTGAAGACATTTGGCATCCAGAAAAAGACGTCTATTGGGGCGCGGAGAAGCAATGGCTTGCGCCAAGTGATGAACGTTACGACAACGTAGCAAAACCAGACACCATGGAAAACCCGTTAGCTGCAGTACAAATGGGGTTAATTTACGTAAACCCTGAAGGCGTAAACGGCCAACCAGATCCACTCAAAACTGCGGCACAAGTACGCGAAACTTTTGCTCGCATGGCGATGGATGACGAAGAAACAGCAGCGCTCACGGTGGGCGGCCATACGGTGGGTAAAACCCATGGCAATGGCAGCGAAGAGAATCTTAGCCCAGAGCCTGAAGCCGCAGATGTATTTGAGCAAGGCCTAGGTTGGAACAACCATAAAACGCGCGGGATAGGCCGCGATACTATGACATCAGGCATTGAAGGTGCGTGGACAACTCACCCAACTAAATGGGATAACGGTTATTGCTATCTACTGTTAAATTACGAATGGGAGCTTACCAAAAGTCCAGCGGGTGCAAACCAATGGGAACCGGTAAACATTAAAGAGGAAGATAAACCTGTTGATGTTGAAGATCCATCAATTCGCTTAAACCCGATTATGACCGATGCCGATATGGCAATGAAGATGGACCCAAGCTATCGCAAAATTATTGAACGTTTTTATAATGATTTTGACTATTTCACTGATGTGTTTGCACGGGCTTGGTTTAAACTCACTCACCGTGACTTAGGCCCTAAATCTCGCTATTTAGGTGCAGATATACCAAGCGAAGATTTGATCTGGCAAGATCCCATCCCAAGCGTAGATTACACATTATCTGATGCTGAAATTAGCGAACTTAAAGACAAACTGCTAAATGCAGGCATTAGCGCCAGTGACTTGATCAGCACTGCATGGGATAGCGCCCGTACTTATCGTGGCTCTGATCACCGTGGTGGTGCCAACGGTGCACGCATTCGCTTAAACCCGCAAAAAGATTGGCAAGGTAACGAGCCTGAAAAACTTGCTAAGGTGTTAACGGCCCTTGAAACAGTACAAGCAAGTTTAAGCAAACCGGTGAGTTTAGCGG
This sequence comes from Pseudoalteromonas sp. SG41-2, assembly GCF_014164535.1. NCBI lineage: Bacteria > Pseudomonadati > Pseudomonadota > Gammaproteobacteria > Alteromonadales > Pseudoalteromonadaceae > Pseudoalteromonas > Pseudoalteromonas sp. SG41-2. The sequence continues at coordinate 72,697 of NZ_JACJFK010000004.1, forward strand.
ACTTAATTGTACTTGGCGGTACAGCAGCCGTTGAGCAGGCAGCAAAAGCTGCGGGTGTCGATATCACCGTACCATTTGCAGCAGGTCGCGGCGATGCGAGCGACGACATGACCGATGCAGAGTCGTTTGATGTATTAGAACCAATTCATGATGGCTTTAGAAACTGGCAGAAAAAAGATTATGCTGTTTCAGCCGAGGAGCTACTTTTAGAGCGAGCACAACTGATGGGGTTAACAGCCCCTGAAATGACAGTACTACTTGGTGGGATGCGTGTACTAGGCACTAACCACAGTGGCAGCCAGCATGGTGTATTCACCGATAATGTAGGCACATTAAGCAATGATTTTTTTGTTAACCTAACCGATATGAACTATCGCTGGGAACCGGCAAGTAAAAGCACGTATAACATTGTTGAGCGCAGCTCCGGTAATACAAAATGGACCGCGACCCGCGTAGATTTAGTGTTTGGCTCTAACTCTATTTTACGAGCCCTTGCTGAATTTTATGCGCAAGACGATAACAAACAGCGCTTTGTACAAGACTTCGTTAATGCATGGGTGAAAGTAATGAACGCAGACCGCTTTGATATTTAATTAGAGCAAAAAAACAGTTTATAACTTAAGCGCGAGAGTTAATATTCTCGCGCTTTTTTATGCTTGTTTAACTTGATAACAGAATTACTTAATTATCTTTGCAGTCATGCAGTGATGTCTTTTTTGACATATCAATGATTAGACATTGATCAGGTAGCGCATTGCTAAGATTACTATAAATAGAGAAAGCTTGCGTAAGTGCTATTTTTAGCTGACAAAGAGTCCCGTCATTATTACTTTTTCTAGCCAATTTATTTTTACATTCAGCCGTGCTATTTAATAATTCTCTCATAGTTTGGTAAGTCTGTTGTGTGGACTCACTTATATCAGTGAAAGCCAGTGAGCCGGCATTACGCACTAAATAAAAATCAGCAATAAAATCCAGCACTGTTTTAGTCTGCAATTGTTGCTGTTGTACTTTTGATAGCCCACTGTCATCACTCAGTAAGGAAATAACCTCTAATAACGACATTTTCTGTACTTTATCGCGAAAGTCCGCGGGCCACTCACGAGGGATAAATCGCCACCTCGCCAATGCTTGTAAGTGTTGCTTACTAAAACTTTGATAGTTCTTAGCCGTTAAAATACGTTTATCCCATACTTGTGCAGGCGCATTCTTTTGTAAATAGTCATGCTCTGTTTGGTAAGCGCTAAATAACGTATCAAAATGAGGCACATCATCAATCGTTATTGTATCGACTTTAGCGAGTTGGTTATTGAGAGTAACTAATTTGTAAGCAGGCCGATAAGCCGCTATCGAAGGGGCTTGTATATTAAATAATGTATTATGCTCAGTTTCAATAATTGCAGTGTCATTCATGTGCATATGGCCACCAATATGCAGCTTTAAACCTGTTTCTGCTAACAACTTACGGGTATTAAGTTCAGGCTCTCGAGCTAGCTGAAATGCAGACTCACCAAACAAAGATTTAATCGACTGCGTTTGGCCATCGTAAAACTCCCCCATCGGAAAATGACTAAACGCAACTAAGGTTTTATGTTGCTCTTTCGCGCGTTTAACAACATTGGTGATCCATTTCATCAAATAAGGTTTTTCAGTCAATACTTTGTTATAACCCGCATTGCCAGATCCTTGAAACACTAACGTGCCATTTTTAAACTCAGGAACATACACATTCGCATCAATTGCCAATAGCCAAAGCCCAGTGACAGGCTCTACTAAGTAGCTGGTATCGGGGACTTGTTTACAACGTGCTTTATTATTCTTCGCGCATTGCGAATAACTACGTTCAACCAGCGATACCTGCTCACCAAATGGCGTTTCCCAGAGTAAGTCGCGGCTATCTGGCTGCAAACCAAACGGTGCCATTATCTCTACAAGCTCTTGATAACCAGCATGCGCGATTTTATCGCTGCATACTAATGAGTGATTATCTTTAGCTACATGTTCACAACGAGGATGATCGGTTGAATAAATACCAATTTGCTGACCTTTAGAACCCAAAAAGTCTGATTTTCCGCCGGCGGTTTTAAATGGCCGAACCGGATCATGATTACCTGGAATAGCAAAAAAACGCATACCGTACTTTTTTGCATAATCGTCTAGTATCGTTTTTAAACCATTAAGATGCACAGGTTGGCCATCATCAGTAAAATCCCCAGGCAGGGCAACTAGCTTTACGCCTTTAGCGGCAATATCATCAAGGGTGGCGATTAACGCAAAGTAGTTTTCATTAAATAAGCGAGTTGAATGAATTTGCGCCTGCATGCTACGGATGCTCACCGCATCCTTTGCTTTATCGACTGGTATGCCCGCAAACCCCGCATCAGAAAAGTCCCCATAAATATCGTGAAAGTGAATGTCGGGAACAAAGGCTATTTGGGTGTTTGTAGCCGGCGCAGCAAAAAGCGGTGTACAGCTCAAAAAAATGAGCAATGAAATGAGAAACTTCATTTTAAATATCCTGTGACTGGAACACTTTAAACAAAAAAACCGGAAGCAAAATGCTTCCGGTTATTAGCTTTATAATATATTAAAATATTGCGCGAACACCTAATGCAAAGCGTCTTCCAGAGAACTCATACATTGATGGGAAAGCTGGATCTAATGTATATCCTTTAGTCGCTTCATCGGTAATATTAATGCCCTCTAATGTGAATTTTACTGAATCATTAATGCTGTAACCAAATGAGACATCTGTTTGACCATACGCATCACGATAAACTGGATACATATCACGCTCAATGTACTCTACGTATTTGTCTTTATAGTTATATGAAATACGCGCATCAAAGCTTTCATTTTCATAATAAAAAGTCAGGTTGTAGGTTTCATCTGCAAGCCCCTCTGGCGGGGTAGGGATACCTAAGTCAGATGCACCCGTTAAGGAGTTATTTAATGTCGTGTAGTTAGCATTGACACCAAAACCTTCTAACATGCTACTAAAACGAGCAAATGGAATTTGTGCAATAAACTCAACACCACTAACATCATACGAGCCTTCGGCATTCACTTTTTGATAAACATCAAAATCATAAACACCGTCAACAGTACCATTATCATTGTACTTAGTTACGCCATTAACAACACCAGTGAGTGATTCACGTACGACGCCTTCAATTTCTTTTTCAAAGTAAGAAACCGCTAATAAGCCGCCATCTTCTAAATACCACTCCAAGCCCAGTTCCCATTGATCAGCATAGGTTGGTTTTAAATCAGGGTTACCATCGCGATATTTAAACTCACTTAAGCTCACTGTACGTTTATAAGCGATATCCGTTAATGATGGACGCATAAGCGTTTGTGATGCCGCAGCACGTAAAACTAAGTCATTATTAAGCTCAAGGGTAAAGTTAATACTTGGCAGTACTTCAGTGTAACCACCACTTTTAGAGACTGGTGTTGACGTATAAGATGTTGAGCCATCATCATTTTGTACTTGGTGATAACCTGATGAATCAACTTTAGTATCAATATAACGCACACCGGTATTCAAGGTTGCGGGCATATCGCCAATATCAAAAGCAAAATCAGCCATTGCATAAATAGCCGTGGTTTTTTCTTCTACTTGATAATATTGGTCTGGTTCGAAATCAACACCAAAGCCTTCATATCTAAGTTGGTTACGAGCATAACGATTAGAAATTTGACTCCAACCTTGCTTAGAAGACACCTCAGACAAGTACTCACCACCATTAACAAGATCTGAAATACTGCTAAGCTGGCTGTCAGCAAGGGTACGCGTGCCGACCCAAGACGAGTCGCCCGCTGATGGGCCCGTTACGCGGTTTGTACCGTAGTCGCGTTGTTTTGACTTATCTGTATAACGAGCACCAAACTGTACTTTACTTAACGCAGGGAAAAACTCTAAATTTAACTGACGTGAAAAATCCAATTGCGCTGCGTATTTATCATCAGAAATAGCCTCAAGGTTTACTTCGTTATAATCAAATAAATAAGCCTCTGGTGAGTTATACATATCAAAGGTATCTGGGTTATCACTTGGGATAGTTTCTGCGCCGGTACTGGTATAACGAGAACGTGTTGCACGATAAGCCGTGTGCTTTAAGTTGGTCGTCTCGGTTGTTTTATCTGCGCCACTGTAGCCGATTAAACCATACACATCCCACTCACCCACTAACCAGTCCATCGCAATGCTAAATTGCTGATAGTCAGTATCACTGCTGTTTTCTTTACTTAAAAATTCGTGTTGAGTAGCCGCATAGTCAACGTCGGTTAGAACAGTGATACCGTAATCACCTAGCGTAGAGCTATCATATTGATTAATGCGTTCTAAAGAGCTAACACTTGATGCGGCATAAGCGGATGCATCATATTCGTCTTCATGATCATCAAAATTACCCAGTAAGCCATCAAAGGTTAAGCTAAATTCGCTGCTAGGTTTATATTGTAATGATAGTGTTGCACCCCATTTTTCTTGCTCTGTTAAGTATGAACGATCGCCTACTTTATTTAAAAACACCACGCGGCTTGTTTCATCACTATCAAAGCGATCATTAATTGTTATACCGGTATCACGCTCTAATACGTCCGCAGCTTGGTCAGATTGCCATTGCGATGAGCCTTTCTTTTCTAAAAATCGAGAAAGGGGGCGAAAATCGATCCCTGAATTACTATCAGTACGATTAGTCCGTTGAGAGAATGCAAACGAGGCAAGTGCCCCCCAATCACCAAATGTATCACTGGCTAAAAAGGTTAGTTTAGGATCTGATTTTTCTGATATTTCGTTATAAGCCCCTTCGACCGATGCCACTAACTTACGGCCGTCATAATCAAATGGTCTTGCTGTTGTGATTGCGACTGAACCTGCAATACCGCCTTCTTCATCCGCAGCCGTTGATGATTTTTTTACAGTAACACTTTGAATAATTTCAGAGGCAAACATATCAAATTCAACATCACGTCCGCCACTGCCCGATGCCGTAGCAAGATTATTGATTGATACGAACGTAAATTCACTCGGTAAACTACGTACATTCACCTTTTGACCTAAGCCCTTATTACGCTCAATAGTCACCCCTGGCATACGCTGTAGCGCTTCGGCTAAGTTTTGCTCAGGAAAATCCGCAATATCTGAAGCGACTATCGAATCAGAAAAGCCAATATTACTACGTTTTAAATCAATCGCTTGCTCTAAGCTTTTAATATAACTACCGGTTACGACGATTTGCTCCATCGCTTGATCTTCTTTTTCAGTTTCTTGTGCATAGCTTGGTGCTACAAATAACGAGCTAAGTGCTAATGCTAACGGTGATAGAGTAAAAATTCGCTTAGTCATCATGTTGGTCCTGTTGTATGTATTACGACTTTAAATTGATTTCGCTTCTAATGACGGTGCAAAAATTTAATAGGGGACGTATTTATTTGATGAAGTTTTTATGTCGGTTTTGCGACAGCGCGCTCATAAAAATGTCATCAAATGATCACATCAATATCCACTTTTTTGCTCTAGTATGGCGCCTAATTAAAGGAAAATGCTGTAAATACAATAAAATGATATCGCAAACACAACCGCCTCTATCGCTTGCAAGCAAGCAAAGTCAATCTCATCGACCATTGGTTAAATGTTTTATTGCGAATCAAGATGCATTAAAAAGTTTCTTTCGTCGGGCGGTTGGTGAACAAGCCGATGCGGACGATTTATTTCAAAAATTGTTGCTCAAAGCATTAAAAATAGAATGTACCGATCATATTGATAACCCACTAGCGTATGGTTATCGGATGGCACATCATTTAGTGATTGACCATCACAAAGAGCAAAGTAAATATCCCGAGTGCCTAGAGCATGAGCCATTAAGTACAGAGCTTTCCCTTGAAAACTTACTCGACCATGAGCAACGACTGCGTTTATATCAACAGGTACTCACACAAATGCCTGCGCTACGTCGTGATGTGTTTACTCGAAGGCGGTTACATGGCGAAAGCCGCCAACAAATAGCGCAAAGCTTAGGGTTATCAGAAGAAGCGGTAAAAAAGCATATTTCCCGCGCGATGGATATGCTCAAAGACGCAATCAGCGAATTTATTGCCGACTAAGTGTCCCCTTAATGAACGTTAAGTCGTTATATCAATAATAGAGATAGATAGAGAAATAACATGGTCACCTCATCCAAACATGACGATGAAAATAAAGATCCACTTAAGCAAGCGATTTGGCAAGATGCCGCACTCATTGCAGCATTACAAAAATTAGACTCACAAACACAAGTGAATCAGCCAACACAGGCAGAACCTAGCCAAGAAAAGCCTTTTTGGTTGTGGGGAAGTGCGCTTGCAGCCAGTATTATTGTCGCCGTGGTTGGCGTTATGCAATTAAGCTCAGAGGTAACCCCTGAAGCTTCTTCGCTCGTTGCTGCACAACAGTATTTTGCCACTGAAGCCACTGATATTACTTTGTCAGATGGCTCTGAAGTTGCATTAAATACACACACTAATTTGCAATTTAATGAAAACGATAAAGCCAGACAAGCAACCCTGAGTAAAGGCGAAGCTTATTTTTCAGTAAAACGTGATGAACATCGCCCGTTCACCATCAATACCGGTAACGCAACAATAAGCGTATTAGGCACCGCTTTTAATATCGATAAAACCCTACGCGAAACCACAATTGATGTGTTTCATGGCAAGGTGGCGGTAACCACACCAGATAACGCACAGCGAGTAGAATTAGTAAAAGGGCAGCGAGCTCGCGTTCATAATAATCATATTATTGTAAGTACATTTAAAGCACAGCAGCCTGATTGGCAACTTGGCTGGCTTGATTTAGAAAATGTCACCATTAATGATGCTATTTTTCAACTTAATCGCTATACCGACAAACCATTAGTTCTGAGTAATGTGGATGCTAACTTACGAGTCAGCGGTCGTTTTAAAACAACCGATGTCGTTGGCGCGGCATCTTTAATCGCGCAATTAAACCAGCTTGAGGTTAATCGCTTTGACGACAGTATTGTATTGTCGCCAACAAACTAGTTTGAGCATATTTTTGCAGTTGGTGGCATTGTCATAAATTGTTCATTTATATTCTGCACACTGTCGTTTTATTAATGAAGTAGCAAGGCCGTTCATAGATGTTACGTATAAGCAGTTTTTTATGTGTAGCACTCTCGATTTTTTCTATTGCAGCAGATGCCGCAACGGCCAGTTTAATAGAGCAATTAACTGACCTATCTAAACGGTTTTCCACTGCGATAATATACAACACCTCATTACTAGCAGGCATAACCGTTGAGCCCAGAGCCCAGAACTCAAACCACACTTGAGCAAACTCTTGATTTATGGCTGACTCCTAGGCAATTAAGCTGGCAAAAAACCGCTTCTGGCATCGTTATTTTTCAAACCGCAACATCAGTACCAGCAACGGCAATATCAATACTCGAAACTAACAATACGCAGGTGATTGAAGAAGTAACAGTAACCGAGTCATTACCTACACCATCCAATGGTGATGCCTATAACCACAATTACCAACAAGCAATTAACTACGCCCAACAAATAAAGAGTAACTATGTAGGGCAAAGCGAAATAGCAATAGGCGCAATGCTCAATCAACTGCCAGCTGAAAATCTTGCCGAGGCACTACAAGCAGTACCCGGCATAAGCATTACCCGCGATCGCGGTGAAGCCCTCAATATTAATGCGATGGGATTGGGTGCTGAGTATCAATTAACGCTATTTAATGGTCATCGCCTTGCAAATACCGAAAACGTTCGAAATTCAAACCAATATGGGCAACAACATCGCTTTGATATATTTAGCGCAGGGTTATTTTCAAATATCGCGGTGTATAAAACCACAAATTCAAGCCTTCCTAGTGGTGCAGTAGGCGCTACAGTTAACTTGCTCAGCGATGACCCCCTTGCTTATCAAGACAATAACCTACAAGTTATGCTCACCACCGCTGCGCTTGAAGGTGAACAAAACCTTCAACCAAGCTTTGGATTAACAGGCAATGCCAAAACAGCAGATGGTGACTTAGCTGTGATGGTAAAAATGAACTATGAAAACCGTCTGCAACGTCAGTTTCAGTTTGAAACCTGGCACTGGGGAGAAAATGGCGGCGCACCGCAGCCTTACCAATGGCCTGATATTAATAAAAACATCTTGGTGCCTACAGATGGCTTAGCACTGACCATAGAAAACGAAGATCGCACTCGCGCAACATATTATGGCGCTTTAGCCTGGCAAGCTACTGAGCGTTTAAAGCTTAATACTCTGTGGTTTAGATCAGATACTGACTTTTCGTTTGATGAGCACCGTATTTCAATTAACCCACAAAGTCAGTCAGCTCAAGCACAGGTTAACGATGAAAATAATAGCTTAAACCAATTTGTGTTTAACGATGTAAATGCCAAAACTAGCCGTGAAGAATCCAACTTATATTATGCCAACCAAACCATACAAGTTGATGCTAACTGGCAACCAAGTGCGCATTTACCCTTAACGCTTTCGCCATTTTACAGTAGCAGTAAAGCAAACAGTAAAACCAAAGAACCTATCTCTCGCGTTCATGGGGCTATTTCGCCTATGCAGGCAAACGTAGTTTTACAAAATAAATCGGTTGATAGCTTTAATTTTGCAGGCAACCTAGGGTTGGTAAGTAGCTACTCACATATTAATCAAATGAGCAAACGCACTATTAATGTGCTTAATGAAGTGGACGAGTGGGGCATTGATAGTCATTGGAGTCGTGAAAATTATTGGGGCTTACAAGCGCTGGATATCGGCTTTTTACATTCAACTCAAAATTATGACTACACCCGCAAAGATATAAGTTTATCGCCCTCGGCTTTAGAGCAACTACCTAATTTAGATGGTCGTTGGCTTGAACCAATCACTAATAAATTTTCAGCTGAGTTTATCAACGCAGATGTACAGCCTTGGCTAATCCCAAAAAGTGACCTTTTTCAACTTTATGATATTGATTTATCGTTCGCTGAAATGAGCGATAGTGACCGATTAAATAGTTACAAAGTAAGGTTTGTATCAAAGGAAGGATACATCTCTTCAAAGTGGCAATTTGAGCAAGTAACGTTAAGTACAGGCTTGCGATACAGCAATACATTAAGTGAAACAAAAGGCTCACAGCATGCAACAACAGGGGAATTAGCGCCCATCAATAGCAGCAATAATGATAGCACTTGGTTACCGTCAGTTAATTTAAAATGGCAGCCTTCGCAATTTTGGCAATGGCGGGCAGGCTTTAGCCGCTCTTTAAATCGGCCGAATTACTCAGATTTAAACCCAAAGCTGCATGTAAACTCAGGAGGTCTACCTTATGCAGAGCTTGGTAACCCCAATTTGCAACCGGTTATAGCCAACACTAGTACCCTCTCCGTTAACTGGCAACAACCAAGCGTCAGCGCACAATTGCTGGGCTTTAATCACCACATGAATAACTTTATTGTTGAGCAAGCAGCAAGCTTTAATTATCAAGGCCAGCATTACAACTCTTTGCAACGTACTAACGATGGCCAAGCTCAAGTCAATGGCTTACAAGCAAGTAGCCAGTGGCAATTACCGCAATATAGCCAGTGGTTCTTACAAAGCCAATTATCAGCAAGCATCACCCATATAAACAAAGCTGATGTAAGCACCTTAGCTGGCAATCACTTAAAAGTTGCAGGAGTCTCTGACTGGACAGGTAACCTGCGCTTTTTGGTCAGTGATGATAAATGGCAAGCTGCATTTAATATTAATTACCGTAGTGACTTTTTGGAGCAACACGACATTAGTAATAATGCCAATAGTTATGTTGAAGGCTACACCAGCACAGATTTAAGCTTTAGCTGGTTTTACTCAGCCAATGCCAGCCTGCGCTTAGATTTATTTAATGCCACCAATGAAACACTCACCCGTACAGCAAAAACTGACGGCGCCAGTTCATTACTCAAAGCTGAAGAATTTGGCCGCCGCGTGGTAGTTAGCTTGTCATTAAGAATATAAGTTTTTGAATTTACCACACGTAAACAAAGATCGCTTTTGTAAACCCCCATTACGTTTTGAGTAAAAATAATACAAGCAACTAATGTTTAAAGCTAGCTTATGCAAACCCAGTAGCCGCTGAGTTAATGGCTTGCTAGTATCGAAATGATACATAACGATAATTACCTCATGCAATCCTCAAAAAAAGACGAAGATGGCCCAAATACACATGTTTTATATAGCCAAAGTGAAGGTGGCATAAATTGGGGTGAGTTTAAATCGGTATTAAATAAAGCAGGCACGTCACTAAAAGGCGTTATTGAACAGGATTTAAAAGCCTAACAACCGGCCTTTTAGTAAATATGTTAGCGATGAGCTAGAGCCTAGCTGGTTTATCAATAAAGCAAACAACGTGGTTATGACTTTTCGTGACCAACAAACTCTACCGACCATGCAGTATCAAGGTAAATACAAACGCATTGGTTACAGCTACCCAAAAAGTTATCTTTGGCAAAAAAGCTTATTTATAAGCTACGCAGTTAACAAAGAAGACATAGCCGTAACAAAGCTAGACTTAGCGCAGTTTCAGGAAGCCGTTAAATAAGAGCTTTCAAGCAGCAACATAACTGAGATGCAGCGCAAGCTCTTTAGCTCGACTGTAAGCATTTTCTAGTGATTGTTGATGACGAGTATCGGCAAACTCTTGATACTCACAGGCAATTTCATGAATTGTGCTCACGCCTAAATATTTGCTCAACGTACGTAAGTGCGGCACTAAATGGCTCATATGCTCACGAATACCACCTTGCTCAAAACCAAACTCACCGCTTGAGGTGATCACAACCAAAGTCTTACCGCCAAGTAAAGGCAGCAGCGGAAAGTTTCCACGGGCCAGATCAAAATCAAAAGTTTTGTTGATCCTAACAACTAGATCAAACCAGGCTTTCAGCTGCGCTGGCATACCATAGTTATACATAGGCGAGGAAATCACAATAATGTCAGCACCAGCAATTTCTGCAATGAGTAAGTCTGACAACGCCAGTAACTGCTTTTGCTCATTAGTCTTTTTATCATCAGGAGTAAATACCGCACCTATCCAGTCTTGGGTAATAAAAGGCGGCGGATTCACACCTACATCACGATAAATATACTCATCTATGCTTTGCTGCTGAGTAACGCTCTCTATAAAACGCTTAGCTATATTTTTAGAGATTGAATCGTGATCTGGATTGTCATTTTTAACGGCTCTGATGCTTGCATCAATGTGTAGTAGGGTGGTCATGCTGTTTATCCTGTTAGTAATTGTGCGGTCATCATCCAACTAACAGAGGCTTTTCACAAACGAGTTAACCTCAGCTATAAATAAGTTATACTCATCTATAGTCAATTTTATTATTTGCCAATATCACTTATGCAAGTATCACTACAAGCGCTTAAAGCCTTTGAAGCTGCAGCGCGTTTAGGCAGCTTTAAAGCCGCCGCTGATGAACTCTCACTCACGCCAACAGCGATTTCACACCATATAAATAATCTTGAAAGCCGTTTAAATGTGGATTTATTTTACCGCCAAGTAAGAAAGATCACTCTCACTCCCACTGGTGAATATTTAAGTGCGGCCACAAGTGACGGCTTTAACCGCATCGACCAAGCACTGGCAACTGTGCAAGCCACAGGGGCAACAGTTAAAATAACCACCACCTCGTCACTGGCCGCCCTGCGCTTAATACCCGCATTGCAGGAATTATCAAAAAGTCAGCCCAATCTTGAGGTAGATATATCAACCAGTGAAGCCATTGACAAACAATTGCACACATTACCCATTCGCTTTGGCCAGCAGCGCAATATAAACGCAGATGACATTATAAAAACCGAACATTTTAACCTGTTTGGCTCATACAAAGCCGCCGATATCCCATGGCAAAATGGCCCTGTTACGCTCTATACCACAAAATGGAAAAACAACGCGCTAAGTGAGCCTCCAATTAAACAATGGCTTACTCAAAACAACTTAGATCCTGCTTTGTTTATTATTAAAACCTTCGACCAAGAGCTATTTGGCATTCAAGAAGCTATGGCAGGCTCAGGACTGGTATTTTGTTCAACCACGCTAGTACAACGATTATTAAACACCGAGTTACTTAAAAACTTTAATACTCAAGCAGTTGAATCTGAGTTTTGTTATTACATACCCAATAAACAGCGTTTTCAAACCCGAGATACACGCCTAGTTTTAGAATGGGTAGAAGGGCTGTTGAATTTATAAATGCTAGTTATAAATCAAATTAAGTAATAGCTAAAAGTAGGGGGTTACTGATTTATCTTATTGCTTTAGACTTTGTCTAATAGGCAAAATAAGGATAAAGGGTCAGTCAATAAATATTATGTCTGAAGTCAATATTTGCTCCCCTGGGTTTCTATGTAAGTTCACACTAAGCAATTAGGGGTTATTCATTCTTTCGAAATGATCTTTTAAATTGCCTACTATGTTATGGCATAGAATTATGAACGCCCTCTTCATCTTGTGTTAATCATTAGCAGCCCGTTAAACATGGCGCTATAAATATGTTATTTTATCCGCTGATATATTTAATAGCTATGGAAAGATAAATGAAAATACTCATATGGATTGGAATTATATTTTTAGTCATCCCCCTTGTTGGTGCCTTAATTGCTCTTATTATTGGCTTATATGTTAATAATCCTAGCACGCATAACGCGACTGCTTTTGATAGTAAAATTAGCAATCAATATTACCTACAAGACGGTAAAGTTGTTTATGTTTTAGATGGCAATTTTTTCCAAATTGGAGGCTCTCCAGTAGAAGGAGCTGACCCTGATACGTTCAGTGTGATTAGTCAGTCTTACGCTAGAGATAATAATAGTGTTTATTACAACGGAAGACGGGTTGAGGGTGCTGATCCTAATTCAATTCAGTTGATAACATCGGGTATTAATACAAGTAAAGATGAATCTGGTTATCTTGTTAGTGGTGGCAAAGTTTTTTGTTATGGACAAATGATAGAAGGTGCAGACGCCGCTTCGTTCTCTTATTTGTTGGGCTCATACGCCATGGATAAAGAATATTTATATTACTACATCGATGACAAATTTCCACGTAAAACAATGCCTGAAGCGATTAAAAATGCGAACGAGCGTTATATTCGTCATGGTGAGCAGGTAATTTATCAGGGAAAAATAATTAGTAACGAAGCCAGTCGTTTTAAAATTATTAATGATGAGTATGCCGTAGACGGACAGCATGTTTATTCACATGGTGAGGTTGTTGAAGGCATGGTAGCCGATGGCTTTACGGTGATTACGCCTTACTACAGAAAAGATAAAAATCAAGCGTACTATTTTAATACACCCATTCCAGAAAGTGATCCATCTACATTTAAAGTATTAAATGATTCTGTTGCCAAAGATGGTAAGCACGTTTACTACAACGGTTATATTGTTGACAATAGAACGGTGGCAGAAGTGAGCCGGTCTGATGCCAGCGAGCTTGAGAAGATGTGGAAATGGAATTCTCTTCACTTAAGCCCAACGCGGGTGATTCTGGTTCCTACTGATGATGTTGAAGACATTACAAATAATTTTTATGCTTACAATAACGAAGTGTATAGCAGAAATAATAAACTTGTCGGTGTTGAACCTGAAGATGTGGTTATTCTTGATGAAGATGAAAAAATATTTGTCCGTATAGGATCTCAGGTTTTTTATTATAATGTTGTAGTTGAGGGTGCAGATCCAAACACTTTCACTGTAATAGCCGATCGTTTTTCAAAAGATGCTAAGCATGTTTACTGGGAAGTGTATAAGGTAGTCGATGCCGACCCGTTAACCTTTGAATATGAAGAAAATTTATATGCAGACGAGAACGATGCGGGTGAGTACTACTTAAAAAGATGGGAATAAACGCTCAAAGGTACAGGGTATGGCTATCTACTCTGTATCTTTATTGTGTATTCGACTATGACTTCCAAACAGTCTGATAAGCCCTTACGACAATATCGACGTTTGAAGATCTTGCCAAGTCTTTTCGGGCATTGTGCAGTAAACAGGCATAATCAAGCGCATGCTCAGTACACACAGAAAAAGGCATATAGTTTTGCATTAAGCTCCATCTAAATGAGTATTCTTGCTGTTTTTCACGCTAGGTAGTTGAAAATGCGTGTGCGTTATCGCCAACCATATTTTCAAGTAACGACACCACGCCATGAGTGTTTATAAGTGTACCGTATACATCAAACGCCAGTGTAGTTGCCATTAATGACTCCTGTTTAAATCGTTACTAAAACGCGATTTTATCGCTCAGCTTAATCACCATATCAGGTAATAAAGTACAGTAACACTACCGGCGATTTAAGCACCCACTGTAAACCCCGTTACGATTTGGTTAAAAATACGCACGGTAAGATTGTGTTTGTTGTGGTCAACTAATTCCAAGCAGTGAATTAAGTTTTTCTTCTGCTACACCATGTGATTATGGCTATGTGGCCTGCGCCAATTATAATAATTCATCAAGAAGCTAAGATCTTTTTCAGCGTCTTGATAATTACTATAACCCAATGAGGGAACCCATTCTGTTTTTAAACTTCTAAATAGGCGCTCCATCGGCGCATTGTCCCAACAATTCCCTCGGCGGCTCATGCTTTTTTATCCGGTAACGCAATAACTTTTGCTAAAACCTCTTTGCGCCGTATTGGCTTCCTTGATCTGAGTGAAACATCAATTCAGATGGTTTGCCTCGTTGCTCGTAGGTTTTATCTAATGCTATTCTTTCCGTCTAGTTTTTAGATAATAATTAAGACAGATGTAAGCTCTAACTCTTTGTACTAATTATTTAAAAGGATCGTTTAGTGATACACAATATTTCAAAATATAGTTTTTTTTGTTTAATTTTATTGCTCATTTCATTGAGTGCTCATGGGCGTAGCCAGTCGAGTATGTTTTGCGAAATATCCTCTATCGAGGGCCAAGCAGTCACAATTAATAAGAAAAAGTATGATAATGACCTCAAATATGACTTTCAGCTTATAGATGAACATAAAATAATAACCGTTACAGTAGGAGTTATAAGACCTGAGCACGACTCTATTTTATTTAAAAACTCAGCGAAAGAAGCATCGAAGATTGAAATTGTGGAAGACTCACACAAAAGATATGAAAAAATGTGGGAAGAGGAGCTTTTTTATACGGTGACTTTATTACATTCTAAAAACTATATTTGGGAGCAACGTACTGCAAAGCTATCAATTTGGAAAGCTACGTTTAATGAGCATTATAGATTAATAGGCTTTTGGTCAGCAGCAAGCGACGAGGAGATGTTCACTCTTTCATTAAATGCACTAAACGCTTCTAATCAACAGGAATTGGTGCCAACTAATGTAATAGCAAATACTGTTGATGAAATACTTAGCCAGTGCAAAATAAAATCATTAAAAAACGAAATCTAAAAAGTTAAAGGGCTCACTAACACTGCTTCAAATTAACTCTCTACTGGTCAAAAGCTTTACCTTAGCTGTAAACCCCCGTTACATTTTGATTAAAAAAGCCACACGCAAACAATGGTTAACGTGTGGCTTTTTAGCCTTTAACTTTTTTTAATGTAATTACTTATTTAGTAAGTTCTTTTCAAAAAAATCGGCCATCATGGTGTGATAGTGCAAGGTAGTGCCTTTGCCTTCTCGTAAGCTATGTGAGCGATTTGGATATGAGAAAAACTCAAACTGTTTGTTGTACTTAACAAGCTCGTTAATTAAACGCTCTGAGCCTTGGTAATGAACGTTATCATCCCCTGTACCATGAATAAGCAATAGCTTACCGGTTAGGTTTTTGGCAAAGTTAATTGGCGAAGTATTGTCGTAACTCTCAGGATCGGTCTTTGGATTACCTGCATAACGCTCTTGGTAGATAGTGTCGTACAAGCGAATGTCTGGCACCGGCGCTGAGGCAATACCGACTTTAAATTTATCACCATGGCGGAACAATAAGTTAAGGGTTGAGCTGCCGCCGCCTGAGTGACCCCATACACCAACACGGTCGGTGTCTATTACATCCCAGCGTTTAGCCATGGCATCAAGCGCATCAACTTGGTCTTGTACTGTGATTGAGCCGATTTTTTTATAAATCGATTTACGCCAATCACGGCCTTTTGGTGCGCGTGTACCACGATTATCAACCGATGCCACAATAAAGCCTTTTTGCGTTAATAGTGATTTATACAAGTAGCTGTCGCCTTCAAAGCGGTCTTGCACTGTTGAGCCCCATGGTTCGCCATACACGTAAAAAATAATTGGGTATTTTTTACTGTTATCCATGTTTTTAGGGAACATAATGTAGCCGTCAAGCTCAGTGCCATCCTGCGCATTTACTTTAAAGAACTCGTGGCTTGGTAAGCTTTGCTCAGCGAGTTTTTCTTTCAGCTCTTTATTTTCAACTAAGGTTTTAACATTACTGTGATCGCTTACTTTAATGATCTCTTTAATTGGCGGCGTGCCAAATTGTGAGTAAGTGTGCATTGCCCATGAGGTATCTTTAGACATGTAATAGCTGTTTGAACCTTGAAATTCAGCAGGCGTTACGCGTACAGGTTTACTACTACCATCCAAAGACGTACTAAATAAATAACGTTGACCTGCATTGTCTGGCGAAGCGGTAAAATACATCACGTTTTTATCTTCGTTTAGCGCCAGCATATCAACAATATCGTAATCACCTGGGGTTAAATCGATAATGGTTTTACCATCGCGAGATACACGATAAAGGTGACGCCAGCCGTCGCGCTCGCTGTGCCAAATAAAGAACTTACCATCTTTTGACCAGTTGGCTTTGTAAAACCACTCGATAAAAGCATCGTCTTTATCTTCTAAAATTTTGGTCAATTGCTGTTTTTGCCAATCGAACAGCCAAACCTTGTTGTGGTTTTGCGGGCGGTTTAAGTCTTGGATCATTAATTCCTTACCGGTGCCTGCCCAGCTAATACGAGGAATATAGCGGTCGCGGTTATCGCCTTCAAGTTTGGCCCAGCGGGTTTTCTTATCAGCAACGCTAACAACCCCCACGCGTACTGCCGAGTTAGGTTCACCGGCTTTTGGGTAAGGAAACTCTTTTAAGGTAGGATAGAGCTCGTCGGTGTTATTGATCATGGTGAAAAACTTAACGCCGCTGGTATCTAGCTGCCAATAGGCGATTGATTTGTTATCTGGGCTCCAACGAAAGCCATCAGCAATGCTGAATTCTTCTTCGTAAACCCAATCAAAGTTACCATTAACGATTTTAGCGCTACCATCGGTTGTAAGCGCTGTTACTTTGTTGCTGCCAACCGCTTGCATATAAATGTTGTTATCGCGCACGTAAGCCACTTTTGAGCTATCTGGTGAGAACTTAGCAAACATTAATTTAGTTGGTTCAACATCTGCGCCACCTAATTGCTGTAATTGATTGGTCTCAAGATTGAGTAACCAAAAATCCCCGCGACTACGAGAGCGCCACACTTGCTCACTGTTGGTAAATACCATCAACCATTTGCCATCTTTTGACCACTGGTAGCTTTCGATTGCAAATGACTCATCTGCGCCCTCAGGCAGTAGTTTTTCAAACTCAACTAGAACTTTGCGGCCAGTACCATCGGCATTGTAAAACACAATGTCGTTGCCTTTTACGCCGTGCTCTTTTTCGTCATCTGCATTGGCATTTTCAGCGTCGTCTTTTTTATCTTTTTCGCTTTCACGCTCTTCAAGTACTGTATAACCGGTGCCATCATCAAGCCATTTAAAGTAAGTGCTACGCTGTGCCTTGAAATATTTATCTTTATAGATTTGTTCAAGCGACAGTGGATTGCTAATTTGTGTCATCGTTGTTGTAGCCGTGACGTTGTGTGTTACCGAACAGCCTGATAGCGACAGCCCAGCCAATACCGACAGGACAAGCCCTGAGGTTTTGATTATATTCATTATATGATCCTAAAAGTGCTGTTATTAGTTATTGTATTTGTTCAAATGGTTGAGGAAGTGACAAAATGATTCGCTCGTAAAACTGAGCAAGGTTAACTACAGATACTTTAGCAAAGTTTGCATATAAGATCAGAACGTTCATCGCAAGCATTCATCCATTGACCCCAAACATTACATGCAATATACAACATAAAGTTTAATCTTTTTTGTTTAACTGCCAAACAACTATATTTGCCGGTACAACGCCTTTAACTCCATTCGCAATAGCTTCACATCTAATTAATTGTAGCGAATAAGCATGGTGATAGTGATCAAATACCTCTTGAGCGCTAATACTGTATGGTGTGCCATCGCGTTTAGACTGATCATATACACAACAAATAAGTAGCTGTGGTGCTTTTTGTGTGATCATCACTACATGCCTGCTATATTTTTTACGTAGTGTAAAAGGCAGGGCTACTAATGATCCGCGATCATATATAACATCAACAGATCCAAGTAAGTTGGCGGTTAGTGCAAAAATATCTCCCACCCAAATAGCCAAATTATCCGCACTATACAGTTTAAACTTGTCGTGCACCGTTACTGTAGGTGTAACATTTAAAGAGCCAAATAGGTGTTTAATGGCGCTTTCACAGAGCTCAACGCCCACAACCTGTATATTCTGCTCGAGTAGCCATGCAATGTCGTTTGTTTTACCACATAAAGGCACGAAAACTCGGCCATTTTGAGGAATTTTCAAGTTAGTAAAATAACGATCTAAGTATGGATTTACTCGGCTTTCATGAAAACCAATATCATTGTTTTTCCAACGATTTAACCAATAATCAGCAGACATAGTAGCTCCTCAAAATAGCAATAAAACAAGCGAGCTGATATAAATTCCTGCACCAAATACACAATGTGATACACAGCTTTTAACTCTGGCCGACGCTGGTCTTGGCGTTTTACTCGCAGCAATACCCAGCCCAAGCGCAGGTTGCATAATAAAAAAAGGCGTACATACTGTGGCTAAACCAAATATAAGGGCGGGTATTAGGCGGGGGGATACTAGCCAGTCATTTGACATAACCAATAAAAAAGTAAAACTAAAAATAACGCCTATTACATAATGGATAAACCAACCGATTGCGCATTCGCCTTTTTGCGATGGCGCTTTGTTTATTGCTGTATGTTTAAATTGACCACTTCGCATCAAGCTTATCCAGCGACCGACCATACAAAAGTTTAAAGATGGCACGCCAAACACTTTCGCAAGTAATAGCGACCAACTATCAAGCACTGCTGTTGCGCCTACACCGATAACAATAACAGCTACCCAATTAATACTGTGTTCCATAAAAATACTCTTTAACAAGAAAACCTAAAAGCAATGATATAGACTTACTAAAATGTTAAATATAAAGCTTTAATCAAACTTAAATTGCAAAAGTGGAATCATGCTAGATGATATAGTGCTGTTTGTGCACATAGTACAACAAGGAGGATTGTCTCAAGCGGGGGAGTATTTATCGCTGCCTGCGGCAACAGTTACGCGGCGTTTACAGCGCCTTGAATCTCGCCTTGGGCAAAAACTGCTGCATCGCTCTGCACGCCAATGCACACTCACACAACAAGGACAGGTGTACTATCAAAGTTATGCCAACTTAGTTGAGCAATTTGAACAAACTCGTTATCAACTTAATCAACAAAAAGAACAACTTAGTGGTAAGCTAAAAGTGCTCGCGCCACTGAATATCTGTCATGGTTTTTTAAAGCCGATGTGGTTGTCGTTTTGCAAGAAATACCCTGATATTCAGTTGGAGCTGATTTTAAGTAATCAACTTGACGATATTATTAAAAACCAAGCTGATTTAGCGCTCAGGATCGGCCCTCAAGCTGATTCGTTATTACAGCAAAAAAAGCTCGCAGAAGCCGACTCTATCTTAGTCGCATCACCTGAGTACCTAACAAATGCAGCAAAACTTGTTGAACCGAACGATTTAAAACATCACCGTTTAATTGGTACAACACTTAGAAATAAATGGCTATTAACGAACACGCAATCATGTGCTACTTACACACACATGTGCCGCTTTAAAAGCATTTATAACGATACTGGCTTTGTAAAATATCAAGTTGCGGATCATCAAGGTATCGGTTTGTTACCGCGCTTTGAAATTATAAATGAGCTACAAACAAAAGAGTTAGTTAGAGTATTGCCACTATGGCAAAGCCTGCCGCGAGAAATTTATGCCATTTGGCCAAGTGGTCGTTTACTTAGTAAAAAAGCGGTTTGTCTTAAAGATTATATGCATAACTTTATCAGTGAACAGTTACCGAACAGTTAAATGTTTTTGTGCCACTGGTACTGCATTTGTTTTGCCGTAAGCTCTGCAAGCTCAGAGCTCCCCAGCTCAGTAACTAATTGCAAGCTCATATCAATTCCTGCAGAAATACCCGCTGAAGTGGTGAATTTACCTTGTGATACCCAGCGCTTATTGCTGATCACATTTAACCGAGGGAACATATTAGCGAGATCCGCAAGATCTTCCCAATGCGTAGTCACCGTTAAGCCATCGAGTAAACCCGCTTTGGCCAGTAAAAAAGCGCCTGTACACACTGAGGCAACTTTAGCAGTAGCACCAGCGGTTTCTCGGATCCAGTTTATTACGGCTGGTTTTTCAAGCTCATGTGTATGTATACCACCGACAACAATGAGTAAATCAATCGCGGGGTGATCAGCAAAACTGTAATGGGGGTTTACACTAAAACCTGCACGGGCAATTATCGGCCCGGCATGCTCTGCCACAAAAAATACCTGCCAATTATTGTCTGCTAAACGCTTTGCCGTGCTAAACACTTCAAATGGGCCTGAAAAATCCAGCACTTCGGCATCATCGTAAATATAAATAGCAATGTTCATAATGTGTTTTCCTTAGCTTGCTCTGCATCAAACATTAACTTTAACCATCTTAAGTCTTTTGCATCTAAATTTGCTTGTTTATGTAATGAGGGATCATCATAAACATCTTTATAAACATGGCAGATAGCAACTTCTGTTAACTCACGCCATTTGTCGTCATTAAACTCTGATAGTGAGCCATCTGCTAAATTAAAAGAACTGATAGGATCATGCTCAGCTTCAGTCGTTCTAAGAGTTAACTCTAACTCTTGTAAAATAGGGTTGATCAACTGTAGCGTATTTGCGGCCTCAAACTCTGCAATTATATTGCTTTGGGCTGCTTTGATTTCTTTTTCAAGTTGATATTGAGACAATTTATCGGCAGAGGCACGCACACCGTATTTATTCAGTAGGCCAGTGATGCTTGGCAGCATAGCTTTGGCCGCAATACTGGCTC
Source organism: Pseudoalteromonas sp. SG41-2 (assembly GCF_014164535.1). Taxonomy (NCBI): domain Bacteria; kingdom Pseudomonadati; phylum Pseudomonadota; class Gammaproteobacteria; order Alteromonadales; family Pseudoalteromonadaceae; genus Pseudoalteromonas; species Pseudoalteromonas sp. SG41-2. The sequence goes on from NZ_JACJFK010000004.1 coordinate 93,995, forward strand.
CTAACAATGGATTTGCAATAGCCGCTAAGCCGCCCACCAAAAGCATTCCGTAGGTGAGTTTTTTATCTAAGGCATCAATATCATTAGCAAGCGACTGTAATGAATTAGTTTGCCCCAAAGCTTGATCACGCATAATTGCATCAGCGCTATTTAGCATGTAATGGCGAAGTCCGGCCTCAGCATGCTCATTAGGAAAATGAAAAATACGCCGCTTAGGTAAGTTATTAATCTCAGGTACGCCGTTTGGTAAATAACGCATGGTGTGTAAAGCGAATTGATGTTCAGATAGTGCAAAAGGAATTACAAAATAATGCTTTTCATCAAATGACGTGGGGGTTTGCGTACCAAATCGTTCAAATGACATAAAAAAGGCAGACCATCAATCATTTCTTTTGCAAATACATAGCCTTTATTGAATTCATCAAACATTTTATTAGATGTCGATTTTAGCTTAACAATTCCTTTATTTATAAAATCTTTCATAATTATTTGTTGATCCAATTCGATTCTAGCTGGCTAGCTGCCGTAAAGGTTATACAAGCTGGTCTAAAAAGCCCAGCAATTAAATATCAAACTTTAGCAGCTTAAACACTACCTTGCGTTTCAATCACTAAAATACGCGCTTCACCCATAGGGTGGGCTACGTGCTCAGTGCCTATTGAGGCATAAAAAATGTCACCACTTTGCAGTACAGTTGAGTGCGTCTCGCTATCTTGTTTGTAAAACATTTCAACGACTCCATCAAGCACCACAAAGACTTCTTCGCCATCATTAATATGCCATTTATAGGGTTTATCAGTCCAATGTAAACGGGTAGTGATGCCATTCATATTGGCAATATTTTTAGCTCCCCATGCCTTTGCTGCGGTGAATTCTTTACCACGTATGATCTGCATACAATTTCCTTATTCGTCTAGCTCTAATTGCGCCCGCTCTAACGTTTCGGCGGGTAGTTCTTTTTGTACTGATACACCAAGCTCTTTAAATTCTGAGGCTTGTTTTATTAGGTTGCCTTTACCGCGATATAACTGCGAAAACGCTTTATCGTAGCTTTCTTTGGCTTTATCTAACTGTTTACCAACACCTTCCATGCTGGTTAAAAAGCCGTTGAGCTTGCTATAAAAACGCTCCGCGCGATTAGACAACTCTTTTGAATATTTAGTCTGCTCTTCAAAACGCCATAACTGTTTCACAATATTTAAGCTGGTTAAGAGGGTAGTGGGGGTGGCAACCAGAATGTTCTTTTCTATCGCTTGTTGATAAATATCACTTTGATACTTAAGAGCTTCAACAAAAGCTGATTCTATCGGCACAAACATCACCACCACTTCAGGAGAGTTAAGCCCTGGTAAGCGATCATATGATTTACTCGCCAGCTCATTAATACGCGCTTTTACAGCCTCAACATGCTCTCTAATTGCTTGTTGAGACTCCAGTTCATTATCTGCATTTACGTAGCGAGTGTAAGCGTTTAGCGAAGTTTTAGCGTCAATCACTAAATGCCGACCTTGAGGCAAATACACCACCACGTCAGGGCGCAGGCGGCCTTCTTCGGTATTAAACGATACCTCGCGTTTATAATCAGTACCAGCGCGCAGTCCTGCGCTGTCTAACACGTTTTCAAGCATGAGTTCGCCCCAATTACCTTGGGTTTTCTTTTGCCCTTGTAATGCGTTACTGAGCCTGTCTGCTTGCTCAGTGATTGCTTGGCTTTTCGCTTGTAGATGTAATAACTCTATTTTCAGAGCTTCACGTTGTTTTAGATCTTCAACATGAATTGATTCCAATTTATCCCTGAAGCCTTTTAACTCACCTTGGACAGGTTTTAACAGCTGCTCAATACTTTCTTGATTAAGGACTTTAAATTTTTGCGATTTTTCTTCGAGTATTTGATTAGCAAGGTTTTCAAATTCTTTTTTAAGTTGCTCTTTGCTTTCTTTAATATGTTGTAACTGTTGCTCAAAATGGCTTTGCTTTTGCTCAAGCATAGTGCGCATATTATTGAGCTCAACATCACGGGCATTGTATTCGCTTCGTAGTGTTGTTAAATCAGCTTCAGCCTTGCGCCAATAATGGTTGTATTGCTGGCTTTGCTTTTCTTGCTCAGTGAAGCGGGTTTTATAGTGCTGAGTTTCGTCGCGTTGTTCTTGGTGGCTTTGCTTAAGTAAATCGTGTTCATCTATCAAGGCAGTATATTGCTGCTGTTTTTCATTGGACTGTGTTTGCAATAAAGCTAGTTGTTGCTGCTGCTCACTTAGCTCTGCTGTTAGTCGCTTACCACGACTTGCATAAATAACACTAAAAAGCACCGCGCCAACACTAAAACCAATCCCAACACTTACCCAATCAATGTTTGTAAGTAACTGTATATACATAAATAAACTTTAATTAACCAAAAGACACTTCATGATAGCCAATCTAAAAATACCACGATAGGTTTTTTTACTTTTTTATGACTCTAAAAATCATTACAGAGCATTACAAAAGACCCATCTTAATTAGTTATATAAACAATTTTATTCTACACTCAGAACAATAATAAAAACCAACAAGTGGTTTTACTTATACAACAATACAAGGACTGAAAAAATGAACGATATCAAAACCCCAAATATTGAAGTGCAATGTAAAGCAGATAACTACTTTTCCGTTAAAACGTTGACTGTTTTACCTCATACACAAGAAAATTGGTTAACATTTTTTAATAACGAAACAAATCCGACTGAGTCGCTGAGTGTTTTGTTTAATAATGCAGGAAAAAACGATCTCATAAGCACTGAAAAAAGACAATACGTAGAACTTATTATCAGCCTAGATCCGTCAGTGGCTGCCGATTGGGAATTTTATGGGAATGGTGTTGAATATTGTGGTGCAGATAGCAATTGCCAATATAATATATCTACCGAGATCACTGATGACGACACTTTAGTTTTAAGAATTGCTCAAGTAGAGCCGACCTATGAATTTAACGGTGTAGATAAAGACAATCTTGAAAAAGTTGTTGAAGTAACCGAAGGCAAAGAAACTGAGTATTTACCTATTTCGTTTAGGTATACAGCTAAACATGTGCCTTCTGGCAAAATTTATATGTCACAAGATCCTAAAATTGTTGTTCGTAGGCCTGGTGCTACATACTAATATAAAGCACTAGCACAACGAAAAGAAGAGTCATATTGTTGCATTAACGCAATAAACTCTTCTTTTTGGCACCAAGGTTTAAACCAGGGTAAATTAAACCACATAGGGTGATAGCCTATCATTAATGACTTTTCTATATACATTAACGCTGACTGATATTCACCAATCACACTATATACAAGCGCTGCAGTGAACACATATTCATTATGATCTGACGCAATACTTATTGCTTTATTGAGTGCTTGCAAGGCAAGTTTAGCTTCGCCGAGTTGGCTGTATGCTTGTGCGACTTCTAAATAACTATCAAGGGTGTGTTGATCTTGCGCCAGCTCAACTACCTTTAAATAATTAGCTGGATATGACTCACTAAGTCCTAAAACCTTTTCAATATCAGCTAGGTTAAGGCGAAAGCTGATATGCTCTGGGTTTATATCAACCGCCTGTTGGGCAACTATTAATGCTTGCGAAAACTCTCCTTGTAACGAATAAGCAATACTTAAGTTACTTAAATCTATGCTATCAGGTTTAATCTCAATTGCCTGTTTATATTGCTTTATAGCAATGGCTAAATCACCTTCTGTTAGGGCTATATCTGCCAGTAATTGATTTGCCATATAGTTTTGAGAACTTAAGCTTATAACTTCATTAAGCAGCTGCTTTGCCTCTTCAATTTGACCTTGCCACCATAATACTTGCGCTAAATTTTGCTTTATTATTGGATTTGCTCGTATTTTTAATGCAAGTTCAAACGCCTGCTGTGCTTCAGGCAACTGATCTTGTTGTAAATATAATAAACCTTTAAGTTCATAAAGAGCGGTAGAACTTGCTCCAACTTGTTCAGCTTTAGCTAAATACTGCTTCGCAGTTAACCAATCTTGCCTAGCAACCGCGATTAGCATTGCATTTGTAGCAAATGCAGGGGTGTTTTGATACGCAGTTGGTGAGTTAAAAAGTAATTTACTGGCAATATTTAAATACTCTGCTTGCTGTGATTGCTGATATAAACTCAGGGCGACTTCACGTAATAACTCATAGTTGGCATATAACTGCGGGGTTTGTTCTATAGCCTCTTTAATACGCATAAATAATTGATCAGTGTAATCACCAACTTGCTGCACTTTTTGATAAAGCTCAATATGTTCTATTTGTTCTTTGTCACTAAGCTGCGCCATTGCAATATATTTACTATCAAAATCAGGGAAAAGCGCTGTTAATTGCTGACTGCTTAAATGGTACATCTGATTATAACTATCAATTACAATGGGCCATTGCTTACGCGCTTTTACCGTCCAATTTGGCGCCTCGAGCCGAACTAACGTTAAATAGCATTGCGGTTGCATGCAATTAAGCTCAGCGGTCACCACTTCTTGTGCACCCGTTGCTTGCTTTAATTTATGTAACTTATCTGTAAAAGTAAGTTTAGCATTGCCGCTTTGTAAAATGAGCGCAACCTCATCCTGCGAAATAAGATTTAACTGCTTACTATTAATAATACTTTGCCTAATAGCATCATCAATTGTGGCTTTGAGCATATTTGTATCTGCGGATAACAGTGCGGCTGATTTTACCACCGGAGGTAAAAATGCAACATAGTGCTCTGCTGGTTTATGTACTTGCAGCTTATACATTAAGCCTGTTGCAGCCACGGCAATACAAAGCAAAGTCCCTAAAAAAACAGCCTTTTTAGGCGATTTTTTTTGTAATGCGAGTTGCTCTAGTGGAACTGTGTCTTGCGCCAAAATTTCTTGCTGTTTAATAGCTATAATAACGGCTTGTAACTTACGCTCTACACTTTGAGCATCAACAGGGCGGCGGTCTTTTTTTCGTTGTAATAATTGATTTAGTAAATCACATAATTCATTAGGTAACTTGGGAATGATCTCATGTGCATTACACGCTTTACCGTTGGCAATATTATTAGCAATCGTTTGCGCAGATCCTTCACCAAATGGATGACGGCCACTAATAAACATATAGGCCAGCATACCAAAAGAAAATAAATCACTGCGAAAATCTAACGGCTGTTTATTAAGCTGCTCAGGCGACATCGCACTAGCACTGCCACAACTGGATTCATCACGTTGCTCACTAAGCGGCTTATTTTGTAATGTTGCAATACCAAAATCAGTGATTTTTAATTCATTTTTATCAATTAAAATATTGCTAGGCTTTAAATCACAATGCATAACATCTTGACTATGGGCATGGGTTAGACCAGCACACAGTTGTGCTAATAAATTAAGCTTTTCGGAGAGTGTGGTGACGTGCTGATGTTGAAACTGCTGTAATGTTTTGCCTTTTAAGTACTCCATTACAATACAAATTTGCTGCTCATATAAAATTACATCATGTATTTGTACAATATTAGGGTGATTTAAACGAGCAAGCAGCTGCGCTTCAACCAAGGGGTCGCTATGTTCTATTGAGTGCTCAGTAGGCTTTAATAATTTAATCGCAACATAGCGCTTTAAACGTGTATCCTCTGCAAGATACACACTTCCCATACCTCCTTGGTTAAGTAGTTTAATTAATTTATAGTTAGTGATGACTTTATTAAATTTTAATACTGTTTCATGCTCTAACGACATCCGAGGTACTCTCTAATTCACACCCTTTATAAATCATAAAGGATGCGCCAGCAAACCGTACTTTTCGCAATTGTCTTTCGATGATATTTTCAGCATCATGAACATTTACTAAAACTTCTGAAAACTGCTTGCGAGCACGATGTATCTGTATATTTAAATAGCGCATGTCGACACCTAAATCTTTCACTAATTGCTCCGTATTTACCCAACCTTGGTTAGCTGGTAATACTCCTTTTTTAGCATCTAAAGCTCTATAGCGCGCTAAATTTAAGGTTAAGTAGTGATGGCAGCGAACATGCAAATCAAAATCTTTATTATTATTGTGATGTTGAACTTTTAATTCTGATGTTTCTTCATCCAAACTTAGGTTAAAAATAAAGTCTAAATCACTAATATACAATTGTGGTACGGAGCTCATCTGGGTTGCAACTTCCAGATGACTAGAAAGAAACATCCATTGTTCACCACCTAAGGTAATAATACTATGATCTTCTAAGACTTCTCGTATCGTAAACTCATCATCGTGTAATGATTCTAACAACCATTGGCCGCTACTTTGCTCAAAAACAACCACGCTATCAGGTTGCTGCTCAGGCAATAGGTGGTAATGATTAAGCTTAATTGTCTCGGCTGTTTGACTTTGCTCGTCATCTAACTTGATTAATTGGTCTGTAGGAGCACTGAGATCTTTAACCACATAAGTGACCTCTGAATTACCGGCAAAATAAATTTTATCGCCAATACTTAGTTCTTCAGAGTCATCCTTCACCAAACGCTTATGATTTAACCAAGTACCATTCAGGCTTAAGTCACGGATATACCACTTACCATTCAACCACTCAATAATAGTGTGTATTTTCGACACACTCAGATCGTTGACAAGTGTATCTACAGAATATTGAAAGCGCCCAAAACTATGATGCGCATATAAAAAACAATATTCACTTGTATGTTTATTAATTAAATAAGCCATTTTCACTACCTTTTATCGAATGATGAGGTATGTGTCTAACTATTGATATTACAACCAATTCTCTATAATAGACACAACCAAATCAAAATAAAACAAAAAATTAACATTTAATGTATTCATGGATTAATCCGCAAACAATTGCGGCCAGATAACAGTATTTTAGAAACAAAAAGGCAAAATAAACATTACGTACTATTACAGCAATTGTTTATTAAAGGGATAAGTAAAAGAATGAAATATAAAAAAAGCCAGCTCTAGGTGAGCTGGCCTAATATTACTAAAATAAGTAACTAAAACTAGGGAATCAACATGATGCCTGCGTTGACTGCAATTCAACAACAAGCATAATAGTAGACGCCCCCAAGGTACTTTAGTTCAAAATAAATTTAAAATTGATAAAATAATACTGCATGCGCCAAATAGCAGACATAAAAGAAGCCAGCTCAAAATGGGCTGGCTCAATCATTACTAAAATTAGTAACCAAATAGGGAAATCAACATGATGCTTGCTTAAACTGCAATTCAACAACAAGCAAAAGAGTAGACGCCCTCAGGGTACTTTAGTTCAAAATAAATTTAAAATTGATAAAATAATACTGCATGCGCCAAATAACAGGCATA
>NZ_JACJFK010000004.1:101414-265543 GCF_014164535.1 Pseudoalteromonas sp. SG41-2
AAAAAAGCCAGCTCAAAATGGGCTGGCTCAATCATTACTAAAATTAGTAACCAAATAGGGAAATCAACATGATGCTTGCGTAAACTGCAATTCAACAACAAGCAAAAGAGTAGACGCCCTCAAACCACTTTAGTTCAAAATAAATTTAAAATTGATGAAAATAATACTGCATGCGCCAAATAGCAGACATAAAAAAAGCCAGCTCAAAATGGGCTGGCTCAATCATTACTAAAATTAGTAACCAAATAGGGAAATCAACATGATGCTTGCGTAAACTGCAATTCAACAACAAGCAAAAGAGTAGACGCCCTCAAACTACTTTAGTTCAAAATAAATTTAAAATTGATAAAATAATATTGCATGAGCCAAATAGCAGGCATAAAAAAAGCCAGCTCAAAATGGGCTGGCTCAATCATTACTAAAACTAGTAACCAAATAGGGGGAAATCAACAATGATGCTTGTGTAAACTGCAATTTAACAACAAGCAAAGAAGTAGACGCCCTCACGCTAATTTAGTTCAAAATAAATCAGGCTAATTTGAAATAATGCTAACTTTTTATCAAAGAAAGCATTTGTTGTTCATCAAATTTTGTAAAACTCATTGATTTTTCAGTAAATAATGCATCAACAAGCGCTTGCTTATGTTGTTGCATTTTAAATACTTTTTGCTCAATTGAATTCGCCATTATCAGTTTATAAACAAAAACAGGATTTGTTTGACCGATTCGATAAGCACGATCTGTCGCTTGTTTTTCTACTGCTGGATTCCACCAAGGATCAAAATGGATCACAGTGTCCGCCTGAGTAAGATTAAGCCCTGTACCGCCAGCTTTTAAACTAATTAAAAATACCGACGTTTGACCACTGGTAAATTCTTCGATCACTTTATCGCGATGACGCGTTTGCCCCGTAAGCAAGCTGTAATTGATCTCCAGTGATGCTAGCTGCTGCGCAATAATATCTAATGCAGAAGTAAATTGGCTAAAAATAATAATATTACGACCTTCACTTAACATTACTGGTAAATGGCTACTCAACCAGTCAAGTTTTGCACTTCTAGCTGAGGTGTGTTCGTCAATCAAACGCGGGTGACAACATATTTGTCGTAACTTTAATAACGCCTCTAAAAAGGCTAATTTGCTCTTTTGCGCGCCTTGGGAAGCAAACAGGTCGACCATTTTCTCTTCTAGAGAATCAGTAATGCTTTGATAAATATCTTTTTGCTGTGCTTCGAATTCAAACTCTTTGATCAACTCTGTTTTCGGTGGTAGCTCTTGTGCTACTTCAGCTTTAGTTCGACGTAAAATAAAAGGCAAGATCAGTGATTTAAGCTCTTTAGCACGATCACTATCAGCGTCACGCTCAATCGGAGTCTGAAAATGCTGTTTAAAATGAGCCTGTGAACCAAGCAAGGAAGGCATTGCAAAATCTAACAATGATTTCAATTCAAATAAATTGTTTTCAATCGGTGTACCACTTAAACATAAGTTAAATTGAGCATTTAAACGCTTAACTAAACGAGATACTTGCGCACTGTCATTCTTTATATACTGCGCTTCATCAAGAATAATATTCTCAAAATACAACGGCGAGTAGTAAGCGATATCTCGCTTGAGTAATGGATAAGTAGTAAGAATGCAATCTGCCTGAGCTAAATGTTGTAATTGCTCAATCCGCGCGCTACCAAATAGGGTCGTCACTTTAATACTACTGGCGAATTTAGCCATTTCATTTTGCCAATTACTTACCAAGCTCGTTGGGCAGACAATTAGCGTTGGGCCTGCTTGCTCTCGTTGCCGTGCGTTAGCTAAAAATGCAATAACTTGTAAGGTTTTGCCTAATCCCATGTCGTCGGCGAGGATTCCGCCTAACTGATGGCGTTTTAAGAACTGTAGCCATTGAACGCCTTGCTGTTGATACTCGCGAAGCCGCACGCCCGCATTCAAGCCATGTAACACTGTAGTAGCAGTAGCTGGTGCATCTAGCTCAGCTAAATAAGACTCTAAGCTGTCGTCGACTAAGTTAACCGCAAAACAGCTCATCTTCATTAAATGTACTAAAAATGATAAAGGTATAAGTAATTCATCGCGTGTTTTTATAAACTCAAAACGATCTTTAAAATCAGTAAGCGTATCAAAAGCTGGTTTTGTTATTACTCCAAACTGTTTACCATTTGCATAATAATAAAAAAGTTCGCTTTGACGATTAAGTGATTGAAATTCTGAATTATCGTTTGCTAATACGGTGGCAGCTTTAGCGTTTGAGATCATTATTTTACTAACAATTTGATGACCTTTACCACGTTTAACATCCAAGCTGACATTAGTGATTGATTTTTTTATCACTAGTTTTTTATCAGTTACCTTCCAACCACGCTGACGAAGTTTAGGCAAAACCTCGTATTTAAACCAATGCTGATGAATAACTGATTGTTTATTGAAAACAAACTCATTTTGTAAAGCCCCTTTACATAGTTCAAAGCCTAAATTTGTGAGCTCTGTGATAACGGTATTTTCAAGCGATGCATTGAGAATATTTGCTGGTGCTGAGTTTGGAGCGTAATTACCATCTTGATAGTTAAAGGTAAGCGTAAGCTTTAATTGGTTATTGCTATTACTAACATCCACAACAGCACAAGTATCTGCTACCCGTTTTATTTTTTTACGTTCAGATGATTGGTAATGAGGTATTACACCGTCACCAAAATTTGCAGCTAATTGCTTATAGACACGATCAAAATTAGCAGTATGAATGGCTGGGATCGCTTTGATATGAGCAACTTCTTCACCACTTAGTGGCGTACGTAAACGGCCTATGCGTAGTGACTCTGTATCAAGATAAGTCGGTGGTGTGGTTTTAAGTAAGAACCAAGATTGTTTACCCGTTAAACTTACATTTAATTGAATAAGATCTTTTTTGTGTGACCACGAAAAACTCAGATCTTCAGCACTATCTGCTTTAATCGACTGACGAGAGCGCCCAAAAAACAAACGCTGAGAAGCAATCAACTGCTGCAATGCGTTAAATCCCCATTGCCCTCTAAGCTCTAAATTACCAAGTGCATTTTGAGAACGGATCCAACTGTATAAACGAAAATCAGTTTCGAGTAAATCGGATGGTGTTACAAAACTATTAAGCTGCTGATCAGTAAGGTTTCTACCGAGGGTATACTGATGTTCTGCAGAGAAAGCGGCAATTTTTGGTGTTAAAATAACCCGATTGTTTTCTACATCAAGCACAAATAAAAGTACATTTTTAGCTTGTGCTGACTGGTTTTGCTTAAGTGTTGTTAGCTCTTCAAACCAATCATTAATTATATAGTCTTGGCCGTAATCACCTGAATGATCAATCTTCAGCTTTAACAATACAGCAGCCAAGTGGCGACAGTTAGTTTTGGCATTACATGAACAGTGTCGATCAACTGTAAAACCATTGGCTAACTTCTTTATCTCTATATGTTGGGTAAAAGTACTGCCTTGATTTCCAAACACCGAGGCATCAATGACAGAGAAATCATGATTATGCTCTAACCAATTAATTTGACCATTTGCTACGTACTCTTTTGCTTTACTGAGCACAGGAGGCTTAAACAGCTGTTTTATAAATCGCTCAGATAAAGGAAATTGAGTCGCTTGCTCTTGCTTGATCTCTTCAAAAATAGCGAGTAGGTCATTCTTAGATAAGTTAGCAGACATATTGCTCAGGGCAGTAAAAAATAAAAATAATTTTACCAGTATATGATTTATCGGCGTCGAGCTAAAGCATTAAAATGATTAAAAAGACTGGTTGGAGCTGATAAGTTAGTAAAAAAATGATCTCAATACAAAAACAGCTGAATTTAATAGTTAAACACAATTAACCAACAACAAACCCACAAGTTATAAACATATTGTTAATTATTAAGCGCGTTTACAGATCACATTTTTACTAAGGTATAAAAAAATAGCGGTAAGAGTGAAAAATATAGCTAATCAGTTAGTAAAAAAATGATCTATGAGCTCAATAGTAAGGTTTATTGATATTTTAGATCATTATTTTACTAACAAAACACAGTTTGGGATCAGAATTTTACTAACAAAAAAAGCCTTCAGATCAGATTTTTATTAACTAGTTAAATGCATTTAATAACTTAGTTAGCTGTTCTAAGCGCTTGTCAGTCATCACTTTATTATCAATTTTGATTGATAAATCACCACTTTTTAAATTACGTTGCAAGCTGATATAATTATTTTCTAGTAGTGCTTCTCGACGTTGAGCTGACGGTGGCTCAGCGGTAAGTAATTTAGTGATCGTCATTGCACGCTTATCATCACCAATTATATCTTCTAAGCTATTATCGTGTGTCAAATGATTTACTTGCTGATTAAAACTATGCTCATCACGTTCTTTTGCTGCAATCAGTTTTTTAGCTACTTCACGGCCAACATGATTCGCTGTTGGATAAAGGGCAAGTACGGCAGCAGGAAGCTTCTCAAAGGCTTTAATTGCATCAGCAATAGCTGTATGCGATACACCTTCAATGGCGGCTACTTCACGATAAGAGCCTTTTTTTCCCTGTGCAACTAATTCATCTTTTGTTTGTTGATATGCTTGGCCAAGTTCCCAGAGGCTCGGCGCAATATATTGGTCTGACGATACCGCTAAAATCTTAGCATCTAAATCTGTAAAATCACTCGAACTAAGAACCATGTAGTCAGCATTGCCAATTATACATGCCATACGACGACGTGAGCCGGCTAATACCAGTGTTTTATCACCTTTGTCCCAACATAGGGCGGGGTGTTGGTTACGACCATCCTCGGCTATTGCAGGGAGTATATCAGCGACAGACTTTTCATTGAGTAACACTTGAACACGACGATTTTTTGCGTACACCTTGGTGGTACTTTCTATTTCAGCATGCGGGATCACTTTGCAAACAAGTGTGATCTGACGATTAGGATCACTTGGTGCAGGCATTTTGATCACATCGCCTGCGTTTGCTTGTTCTAGTAATTCATCAAGATTACTATTACCAATTGAAGTAGCAAAAGGATCTAAGCTGGTGTCATTTTTACGTTTTTTAGCCATTTTTTGTTAACTACCTTACTTAGTTTCATTCAATTGAGATTGTGTTGATTGCCAGTTTGAACGGATCAGCATTTCTAATTCATCAACAACATCTTTTATATTTTCTTGAGCTCTGATCAGTGATTCTCTACTTGCTAAACTGTCAGATGTTTTTTGATCAAAAATAGTATTGAATGACGAAGAGCTCGCTGTAATTGCCGAGCTGTGGTTAATTGGGTAACTCATTACCTGACGACCAAATGCACTGCGTACATCTTTAACGATGTCACGCTGTGAATGATTGCCTTTTACGTAATTAGTTACTAAAAATTGCATAAAGTCCCAGCCTTCATGACCTAAAGATGCAACGGTATGATAGATCTCGCCTAAACGTTTTAAATATTTGTTATTAGCATCGAAATCAACGGCTTCAGGATGTACCGGTATCAGCATTGCCGTAGATGCCATTAAAGCATTATAAAACATGAAGTTAAGAGATGGAGCTGTATCAATTAAAATGATATCGAATTGATCCTTGACCGGATCAATAACTTTTTCTAATAGTTTATGGTAATGACGGGTTTTTTCATAACTTGAACTATCTTTTAGCAACGTTGCAGTTTCATGTTCAAAGTAAAAGTCATCCATACCAGAAGGCAAAATGCGTATATTTGGGATATGCGTAGGCAAAAAAGCATTTGTAACAAGTTGCTGCCAAGTTTCATCTGGATCTAAATCAATGCAATCTCGCATTAAATCACCGACCGTGATCGGTTCAGGTTCACTGGGTGGGAAAAAACTTGATGATGACCCTTGCGGATCTAAATCAATAATACCAATACGGTAACGTTTAATATTAGTCGTAGCTAGGGCTGCAGCAATATTTACCATACTGGTTGTTTTACCACAGCCGCCTTTTAGAGAGTTGATAACAATAACTTGTAATTTATCGTCAACATTGCGGTGATCTGGCTGAATATCCATTATATCTGCCATAGCAAATATATTTACCAAAGTGTAAGCGTAATGGCCGTTTGCACCGCGTTTGATGTTTAGCTCATCAAAATCACCATTGTCATGGCGGCGTTTTAAGGTACGATTGTTACAGCCTAACAGATCTGCTGCTGCTTTTTGAGTGTAAGTTCGAAGCTCTTTTTCTTCAGATTTTAAGTGGGCACGATAATGCTGAATACGTCCTGCTAATGATTTTTCTGCGACTTCTGCAGTTGCTTTTAAAAGCCGATAGGTGGATAGCGCATTATTATGAATTGACATACTTTATTCCTCAAAGTTAGGTATTAAGTATAATGTCCATTCAATTGACTGTAAACAACTATTTATGACGACATGGCTTTTAATAACAAGACATTTAGAATTAATTTGTAATTTTAAAATTGCTTAGTATAAATAAAGAAGTTTAAAGGTGGTTAAATATATAAGGTAGTAAAGGTTAAGGGCATAAAATAGACATCTAAGTTTCTGATATATATAAATAATAGTAAAAAAAGTGGATCAGGTTTATACTTGGTTAAGATCAGATCTTTAGTAACTGACAGATCGTAATTTTACTAACTCTGAATCAGATACTTAAGTTATGCACAGTTTGAACACAGGTTTACGCACAAAAACCGCTGTTGAGATCAGTTTTTTACTAAGATAATTAAGAACTTATCCACTTACAATCGGGATAAATAGGCTGTTCAATTAGTATAGATCTGATCTGTAGTAGGTATAGATCAGATCTATGCTAACTGATTCGATGATTATCCACAGGCATTAGTAAAAATTAGATTTATGTCGTGTATTTTTGGTTAAAAAACAAAAATACACGGACAAAAATACGCGTGAGTTAGTAAAATTTAGACTTATAACCGTAGTGTTAGTAAAAAACTGATCTGAAAATCAAGATCATTAAGGTTACTTAGTAAAATAGTGATCTGAACATATATTTTAATCCCAGATCAGTTTTGTACTAACTTAAACATTTAACTTTTTCTGTTTAATGTGTTGTTATTAGCTGTCGCAATAAAATTGGAAATAAGAACAATGAACCGAAAGGTCAACATCTCGGTAGATAACTTACCCGATACATTACGGGGTCAGATCCACGGGGTGGAAAGTGCAATAGATAACGAAAGCCTCGCATTATTTACAGACAATAAAGATGTGCGGGTTTCATTAGAAAATGCAGCGCATGGACTAAGGGCCTATTCGAATACTTTTAATCATTATGATTTGTGGGGACGTTTTGTTCGCTCAGGCCATAAAAAATTACCACTCGAAGAAGCACCTAAAAAAACCATTATTACTCGAAAAATATCCGAAAAAGTGGATGGCATTTTGTATGATGGTGAAATTAAAATTACTCCAGCGGTAGTAAGTACCCGTAAAGACGGTGAAGATGTTGAATATTTAGTTTGGCCATCAGATCGTGAAGAAAAAGTAGAACGTGCATTAATCCGTTTAGCTTCTAAAGGTAAAATTGTTAAAATCAATTTTAAGTCCGGTATTCAATATGCCGTGGTTTTTTCGATGAACGAATTAGCGCAAGAACTTAAAGCTGTTGGGCAATCAATGCCTTACCCACAAATCAAAGAAGCATTAGAAGCACTGCAAGGTTCTAAGCTATCGTTTAAGTATTCAGCGACAGATACTAAAAATACCAATATTGATGATTCATTTTACGAATCAAATATGAACTTTCTTTCTTCTTTGCACTTTAGTGGTAAAAAAGGGCAGGGCGGTAATGTTAAATGTGTTGCGTGCTTGAATGCGTTTGTCCATAACATGATCGATAACCTCGAATACAAAGGTTACTATTTCAATAGTGCGCAAGAATTAAAGCGCGGATTATCTCGCTGGATGATGTTGCGTCTTTATCATCTTTGGCGCTATGCGGCACCAGGAAAAACATATCATTTTAGATTGTTATCTATCATGGAAAAATATGGCTCAATCTATTCAACTGACGATATCACTGAAAATAAATTAAAAGCATTGCGTCGTGATATGACCACTACGATGAAAGATCTTATCGAAAAAGGTGCTATTTCAGAATATAGCATTACGAATGTTAAAGATGATAAAACTGGTAACATTGTAGATTATACATACGAGATGCATCCTTCAGATCAGTTTTGTGATGAAATACTTACTTTGAATAAGCATAACAAACGTATTGAAATTCAAGGTGGTAAACGCATAGTTGAAAATGCAGTTTTAATCGACGAAGATAAAATTGAAGAAATAGTCAAAGATTAACTTACCGCTTAAGCTTATTCTGACTAAGGCCGCTATATAGCGGCCTTTTTAACATAATTATTTATCAACTTGTTCCAAATATAATCTATCAACAAGAAAATCATACTCTCGTTTACGCGGATGGCTTTGTGGTTTTTGATAATCTGATAACGTACCTAGTTTTACATCCGGTTCAGGGTTTATCAAAATAAAAGGTAGTGCGGCACTAACATGATAACGATTTTGCGCGGTGTATCTCACATTTACTTGTGGGCTAACGCGGGTGGGGCGTCTTATTCGTAACTTATCTTTATCTCCTAAACTAGCGACACGTAATTGTTCTTGAGCAACGAGTGTTTGCCAACTGAGTTGATCTATCATTCTAGGATTGGAATAACTGGCTGATTTTTCGAGCATGGCTAGTGCCATCTTTTTTGTCAGTGTTTTAGTCGCGTGTTTGTGCATCCAGGTAAAACGAACTGAAAAAGGGGAGTTTACTTCAAAATGAATTTTACGGTACGCGGCGAGTGTTATTAAATTTGGTATCGCATTATGAACCGCTTCAAAGCGAGCATCATTATTATCAATGGCTAGAATACATTCTTTAAATGCAGCTTTAGCTTTATTTAATTGTTGAATTCGAGCAACAAGTTGTTTTTGATCCGCATTTTTTATTACCAGTAACCCAGGGTGACGTTTTAAAACACGACTACTTAAGCCTGATTTTTTATAGATATCGTTAAATGAATTTAAAATCAACTTTTGGCCCGTAGCACCTGTAATTTTCGTAACATTGATCGATTGAGGGACTATCTTTTCATCGTTACTATCAATATCAGGCAATTGATAATAATCAGCCTTTGAATAATCGCATTGCATTAAATCATCAATAAAGTGATTAGTTAAATCACTAAGTAAATCGAACTGACTGCGAATTTGTACTTTAGTTACCATAAGAACACATCATACAATATAGATGATAATAGTCTACCATAGCCGCAGTTAAACTAAAAACAAAGCAGCGCACAATCACCTGTTTATTTATCGTTTAACTTTACTTGATGTTAAGTATATACTTTAAATCAAATGAAGTATGATGTGTTCTTTGTCCTTGGTAAGGACCTTATAACGGATAGGTTGATAGTTTTTCTAACTTAAAAGTTCGATCATCTCTAAATAAGTATGTTTAATTATTGCCTTTGAGCTGATGATTAAGTACATCATGTTGCTGCAATTGCATAATCTCCGATCCGATAGAAGTATTTACCTCAAGTATAAGTTGTGTAGTTGAAGGGTGAGGACTAACTCTATTGTAGTTTTCAGTTGCCAATGGATACTGGTATATCAATGCAATAATTTACGGGAGCTTATTGATGTGACCAATTCTATAAATTACTCATAGGCACACTATTTCAATTTTGCTTCAGGGGATTATCTAATTTGAAACAGCTTACAAATTATCAGTCGTGCAGTTGCAGTGAGTAAGTTTATGGCTGTGAGCACGAAAATAAACTGCGCTTACAGACTTTATAACCATGAAGCTTAAGTAATCGTCGATATAGTTAAAGAGCTGAACTACAGTGATAACAAGCTGCTAAACCTATCTAGTTTAAGCCAGGCATTATAAAAATGTTGTATGAACGCTGAGAAATAGGCCAATAAGATGTATAGGAGTTGGAGTCAAACCAGCGCTCGAATTTTACAATTACATACTATTGCCTTAATTTAATTGCAGTGTCATTCAGGCTAGAATTGACAACTATCAGTAATTTGAGATACGTGCCAACATGAATCAAACAAGGTAGTTACAAGCAACATCAGACGAACTGAATTTCATTTAATTTAGGTATACCTCTTTATTACTCAGCACCCCTAGCACATATTTTAAACTTCAGCCATTTGATATAAAAAATAATCTAATTTCATCTGTAAAGTTAAGGTTACATAGCATTGCAATTTAAGTATGATGTGTTCTTATTATCAGTTGTAGAGTAGGCACTTATTTTATTTACTAAGGTCTCGCTGTATTATTTAATTTTATGTTTTATATTAATAAGTTAAACAATACCCTGTGCATATTTTAAAAAATAAAAAGGTGGCAGAACAGTGCAAATCATCAATAATATTTATCTCATAACTAAATAATTGATAATTAGCGAATATAGTCCTTGAACAGGGGCACTGCATACGTTAATTTTCATCTATCAGGTAAATGTAGGAATGAGGAAATTAATATGCAGTCGTGGAACCCAAATAGCTGGAGAGAGCTCCCAATACTTCAGCAGCCACAGTATCCAGATCAAGAAGCGCTGAAAACTGTTGAAGGCCAATTAAAGAGTGCACCGCCACTGGTCTTCGCAGAAGAGACCCGTAGTTTATTTAAACAACTAGAAGACGTTTGTGAAGGCCGTGCCTTCTTACTTCAAGGTGGTGATTGTGCTGAATCATTTAGTGACTTTAATGCCGCTAATATTCGTGACACATTTAAAACAATATTACAGATGGCAGTCGTACTAACTTATGGCGGTAAATGCCCTGTAGTTAAGATTGCGCGCATGGCAGGGCAATATGCTAAACCACGCTCAGCAGATTTAGAAACCATTGATGGGGTATCTTTACCTTCATACCGTGGTGATATCGTAAATAATTTTGAGTTTACTGAACAAGCGCGTATTCCCGATCCACAACGCTTAATGACGGCTTATCATCACAGTGCAGCAACATTAAATTTATTACGCGCATTTGCACAAGGTGGACTTGCAGATTTACATCAGGTAAATCGCTGGAACATGGGTTTTGTTGCAGCAAACCCACTTAAAGAAAAATACCAACAACTTGCGGATAAGATTCAAGATGCGCTTGAGTTTATGGAAGTGTGCGGTATTAACTCAACAATTGCACCAAGCCTTAAAGAGACTGATTTATACACCTCTCATGAAGCGTTATTACTGGGGTATGAAGAAGCGCTTACTCGCCGTGATCATCTATCTGGCGATTGGTATGACTGCTCAGCACATTTTGTTTGGATTGGTGAACGTACTCGCCAACTTGATCATGCACATATCGAATTCTTTAAAGGTATTAAAAATCCAATTGGGGTAAAAGTTGGCCCAGGAATGGATCCTGACGACTTAATTCGTTTAATTGATGCGCTTAATCCAGATAACATCCCAGGGCGCTTAACATTAATTACACGTATGGGTGCTGATGTACTTCCTGAAAAGTTGCCGGCCTTAGTACGTCGCGTTCAACAAGAAGGCCGTAAAGTAATTTGGAGTTCTGATCCAATGCACGGGAATACTGAAAAAGCGACATCAGGGTATAAAACCCGAAGCTTTGACAATATTTTGCGTGAGATCAGCCAGTTCTTCGCAGTTCATAAAGCTGAGGGCTCGTATGCAGGTGGTGTTCATTTAGAAATGACTGGCCAACATGTTACAGAGTGTACTGGTGGTGCTTACGGATTATCTGATGACGATCTAGCACAGCGTTATCGCACACAGTGTGACCCACGTTTAAATGCTGATCAGGTATTAGAACTTGGCTTCTTAGTTGCAGATTTATTAAAAGACGCACGTAAGTAGAGTTAGTCCAAAAAATCAAAAGCCGCAGATGCGGCTTTTTTAATGTCCGATATCATTTTTATACCTAGTGTAACTAAAATTAAAAATATTGAAGTTAGTACTTTCGTCGCTCAAGGTTAGTATCAGAAATGATCTTAGCGGAAATTTCTTCTACAGAATGATGGGTCGAATTTAAATACGCCAGCTTATGTTTTTTATACAGCATTTCAACTTCGCGTACTTCGATTCGACATTGCTTAAGTGAAGCGTATTTTGAATTAGCCATACGGCGTTGGCGAATATCAGCCAACCTGACTGGATCAATCGTTAAACCAAACAGCTTATGCTTATAGGCTACTAAGCACTGTGGTAAGTTACCCGAATCTAAATCTTCTTCAGTGATAGGGTAGTTAGCTGCTTTAATACCATACTGTAGCGCTAAATATAAACTAGTTGGCGTTTTACCACTTCGGCTTACGCCGACCAAAATTATATCGGCTTCAGCATAGTTACTTATATTAGCGCCGTCATCATTCGTAAGCGCATAGTTCACGGCATCAATTCTGAAGTCATAACTTTTTTCATGCATTGAGTGAGTACGATGAATTTTAGGCACCGGCGCTACTTTCAGTTCTTGCTCAATTTTCTCACTAAATGTAGTTAAGAAATCATAAGTAACGGCGTTCGATGAGCGAATAATTTCACTTAAATTGTGATTAACAAAAGTAAAAAAAACCAAAGGTTTTTCGCCTTCGCGTTGTGCCGTTGCATTGATCAATGCTTTTATTTCGTTCGCTTTTTTTTCAGTTTCAACAAAAGGGATAGTTTTATGATTAAATTCAACGGGAAATAATGACAAAGTGGCGTGGCCAAATACTTCAGAAGTAATAGCAGTACCGTCAGAAATATAAAATGCAGTTCTCATATTAACCTTTTTATTACGTTTAATAGTTAAAATAGCCACCCTACGGTTTACGTAAGGTCTATTGCCAGTGTAGAATGAAGGTGACCTTTTTAGAAGGTTTTCTTTCTTAACTCTCACAGTTATTACTACAATTTGTTTTTTTGGAGAAAGATCCGTGCAAGAATACGTTCTCTGGTATCAAGAGCTTGGTATGCAAGATGTTCCTCGTGTTGGCGGCAAAAATGCCTCACTCGGCGAAATGATTTCTAACCTAGCAAACGCTGGTGTACAAGTCCCAGGTGGTTTTGCTACTACCGCAGACGCATTTAATGAGTTTCTTGAGCAATCAGGACTAAATGCAAAGATCCACGACATTTTAGACACACTGGACGTGGAAGATGTAAATACACTAGCAAAAGTCGGCGCTGATATTCGTCAGTGGATTATCGACACCCCATTCCAACCTAATTTAGACCAAGCCATTCGCGACGCATACAGCCAACTCCACGGCAATGCAGCAGACGATGTTTCATTCGCAGTACGTTCATCAGCAACAGCTGAAGATATGCCTGATGCATCATTCGCAGGTCAGCAAGAAACCTTCCTAAATGTACGTGGTATCGACTCAGTAATGGTCGCCATCAAGCATGTGTTCGCATCGCTTTTCAATGACCGTGCCATTTCATACCGTGTTCACCAGGGTTATGATCATCGCGGCGTAGCATTATCTGCGGGTATTCAACGCATGGTACGTTCTGATAAGTCATCGTCTGGCGTTATGTTCAGTATTGATACTGAATCAGGTTTCGAAGATGTCGTGTTTATCACCTCAAGTTATGGTCTAGGTGAAATGGTTGTACAGGGCGCAGTAAACCCTGATGAATTTTATGTTCATAAACCAACACTTGCTAAAGGTAAGCCATCTGTAGTGCGCCGTAATATTGGCTCAAAAGCGATTCAAATGATTTACTCTGCCGATCAAGCGCATGGTAAACAAGTAGAAATCGTAGATGTAGATGCAGCCCTTTCAAATAAATTCTCAATTACCGATGCCGAAGTTCAAGAGCTTGCAAAGCAAGCTGTGATCATCGAAAAACATTATGGCCGCGCGATGGATATCGAGTGGGCAAAAGACGGTAATGACGGCAAGCTATACATTGTACAAGCTCGCCCTGAAACAGTTCGTTCAAACGAAGATACGAATGTTATGGAGCGTTTTCAACTAAATGGCAGCAGTGCTGTTGTCGTTGAAGGACGTGCCATCGGTCATAAAATTGGCTCAGGTGTTGTTCGTGTACTTGATTCGATTAAAGAAATGGATCAAGTTCAACAAGGTGACATTTTAGTAACCGACATGACTGATCCAGATTGGGAACCTATCATGAAACGTGCTGCAGCGATTGTAACTAATCGTGGTGGTCGTACATGTCACGCGGCAATCATTGCCCGTGAGTTAGGTATTCCAGCAGTTGTAGGCTGTGGCAATGCAACTGACCTAATTAAAGCAGGCCAAGAAGTAACCGTATCGTGTGCTGAAGGCGACACTGGCTTTATTTATGAAGGTATTTTAGATTTTGAAATCCTCACTTCACGTGTCGATAAAATGCCTGAACTACCAATGAAAATCATGATGAACGTTGGTAACCCAGATCGTGCATTTGATTTTGCACGCTTACCACACTCAGGTGTTGGTCTTGCTCGCGTTGAATTTATTATCAACCGTATGATTGGTGTGCATCCTAAAGCATTGCTAAATTTTGATGCTCAAACAGATGAGTTAAAAGCTGAAATCACACAGATGATTGCCGGTTACGAATCACCGGTTGAATTCTATATTGCTAAATTAGTTGAAGGTATTTCGACCTTAGGCTGTGCATTTGCACCAGAGCGTGTAATTGTTCGTATGTCTGATTTTAAATCAAATGAATATGCCAACTTAGTTGGCGGACAACAATACGAGCCTGAAGAAGAAAACCCAATGATTGGTTTCCGTGGCGCAGCACGTTATATTTCGGAAGATTTCCGTGACTGTTTCGCACTAGAGTGTGAAGCAATCAAACGTGTTCGTAACGACATGGATATGGCCAACATTGAAATCATGATCCCATTTGTACGTACCCTTGAAGAAGGTAAACGTGTTATTGAATTACTTGAAGAGCATGGTCTTAAACGTGGCGAAAATGGCTTAAAAGTAATCATGATGTGTGAACTTCCATCAAATGCATTACTTGCTGATGAATTTTTAGAACATTTTGATGGCTTTTCAATCGGTTCAAACGATTTAACGCAACTTACACTTGGTTTAGACCGTGACTCAGGATTAATTGCCCATTTATTTGATGAGCGTAACCCTGCAATCAAAAAACTACTTTCTATGGCAATTCAAACTGCCAAAGCAAAAGGAAAGTATGTTGGTATTTGTGGTCAAGGTCCATCAGATCATGAAGACTTTGCTGCGTGGTTAGTAGAGCAGGGAATTGATTCTGTTTCACTAAACCCAGATACAGTACTTGAAACTTGGTTATACCTTGCTAAAAAATTAGCAAAATAATCGTAAAGTATAAAAAATGCCAGCGTTATTGCTGGCATTTTTGTTTACTCAATATGTTATAGCCTATTTATAACTTTTATCGGGCTAACTTCTTATCTAAGAACGCGCAGGATTTTGTCAGCGCTTTTTGGCAAATTGCTAAATAATGGCGTGCTTTAGGGTAATAAAAAGAGAAACACATAAGCCCTGCAATAAAAAAGATCAAAGAAGGGCCTGGTACAATAGCAAAAAATAATCCCAGCAACATAAATAAACTACCGGCTAAAACTAATACACATTTTTTCATTTCAATTCCCTCGCAATTAAGCATCTACTATGAGTATAAGTAATCACAGTCTTTTTATGATAAAAAGAGTGTTACAAACTGTAAAATCTTCAATTTCTATTGCTCTTTAGCATGATATAATCGAACAAATGCCTTAATTTACTACCGTCATGATAGCAACTATTAGCCAACAAGATGCCGCGACCGATTTAGTCGCAAGTTACTTAAAAACTATAATTAAACAAGGGTTTACTGGCGACACTGATGCAAGTTATGCCACTCGTATAACTGCATCAACTGATAACAGTATTTACCAGCAGTTACCGCAAAGTGTTATTTTTCCTAAAACTGAAAAAGATATTCAAATTGCCCTGCAAACTGCTGCACAAGACCCTTATCTATCGCTGACTTTTGGACCTCGCGGCGGTGGTACAGGCACCAACGGTCAATCATTAACTCCCGGGATCGTAGTCGATTTATCACGTTATATGCGAGAAATCCTCGAAATTAATCCTGAAGAAGGTTGGGTTAGAGTGCAAACGGGCGTGATTAAAGATCAACTAAATGATTTTTTACGCCCTTATGGATTTTTCTTTGCACCTGATTTATCAACGAGTAATCGCGCAACAATCGGCGGAATGGTTAATACCGATGCATCAGGACAAGGCTCACTGGTGTATGGTAAAACTAGCGATCATGTTTTAGGACTTACCACTTATTTAGTCGATGGCACACAAATGTCAACGACACCAATAGACATTGATAAAGCCAAACTAATTGCTGAACAAAACACTACAATCGGTAAACTGTACGCAACAGTGCTTGATATTTGTTTGTCTGAGCGTGATGCAATTTTAGCCAAGTTTCCACGTTTAAATCGCTTTTTAACCGGATATGACTTAGAACATGTGCTAAGTGATGACTTACAAACCTTTGATATGAGTAGGCTAATAACAGGCTCAGAAGGTTCGCTTGGTATTGTTACTGAGGCTAAATTAAACATCACACCTATTGCTGAATTCAAAACCTTAATCAACATCAAGTATGATAGCTTTGATTCGGCACTGCGGCATTCACCGTTTTTGGTCGATGCTCGTGCTACCTCAGTTGAAACCGTTGACAGCAAAGTTTTAAATCTTGCACGTGAAGATATAATTTGGCATTCAGTATCGGACTTAATAACCGATGTGCCAAATAAGGATATGCAAGGGCTTAACATGGTTGAGTTTAATGCTGTATCGCCTGATGACATAAAAGACAAAGTTGAATCGCTATGTGCATTACTCGATGATTGCGTTGCACAACAAAAAAATGGCGTAATTGGTTATCAACTTACCAGCAGTAAGGCTGATATTTTAAAAATTTATGCCATGCGTAAGAAATCAGTTGGCTTGTTAGGTAATGTTAAAGGCGCACAAAAACCTTTGGCGTTTGCTGAAGACACCGCCGTACCACCTGAGAATCTTGCAGATTATATTGTTGAATTTAGAGCTTTGCTCGATAGCCATAATTTACAATATGGCATGTTTGGTCATGTTGATGCAGGGGTTTTACATGTACGACCGGCACTTGATATGTGTGATCCCGAACAAGAAAAATTACTGCGAGTGATCTCTGATGAAGTTGTTAAACTCACAGCTAAATACGGTGGTTTAATGTGGGGCGAGCACGGCAAAGGGTATAGAAGTGAATATGGCCCTGAGTTTTTTGGTGAGCATTTATTTAAGCAATTACGACTTATAAAATCAGCTTTTGATCCTAACAATAGGATTAATCCCGGAAAAATATGTACTCCGATTGAAAGTAAGGACTCACTAGTTAGTGTTGACGGTCAAAAGCGTGCGTGGTTCGACAGACAAATTTCGGTTGATGTTAAAACTAGTTTTAATAATGCAATGACATGCAATGGTAATGGTATTTGCTTTAACTATGATGAAAACTCTCCTATGTGCCCATCATATAAAGTAACCGGTGATCGTCGTAATTCACCTAAAGGTCGCGCAAGTTTAATGCGCGAATGGTTACGATTACAAGAGGCAAAAGAGATTGATTTAATTGAGGTTGAAAAAGAACTTAACAAAGGTGAAGTGATCACCTGGTGGGAACGTTTTCAACATAGCCGCGATAAAAAGAAAGGCGTATATGATTTTTCTCATGAAGTTAAAGCCTCAATGGATGAGTGTTTAGCGTGTAAAGCATGTACCACAGCGTGCCCAATAAAAGTTGATGTACCGACTTTTAGATCACGTTTTTTAAATTATTATCACAGTTACTACGCGCGCCCACTCAAAGATTATCTAGTCGGTAATATTGAAGCCAGTGCACCATTAATGGCCAAATTTTCAAATGTAATAAACCCAATTGTAAAAACTAAATTAGTCAGCTCATTAATAAAAAAATCTGTTGGCTATGTTGATACACCCGTACTCAGTTCACCACGTTTAACAAAACGGATTAATAAAACACACGAATTTAATTTTGCACAACTTTCAGGCTTATCTCCCGAGCAACAAAGTGAGTATGTACTAATTGTGCAAGATCCGTTTACCAGTTTTTATGAAGCTGAGCTGGTAGAAAGTTTTATAAAAATAATTTCCGCACTAGGCAAGAAGGCAATACTGTTACCGTTTAAGCCAAATGGAAAACCGCAACACGTTAAAGGTTTTTTAAATGAATTTAAGATCACAGCAAAAAATGCAGCAACATTTTTAAATTCATTATCTGAAATAAATGCACCACTTGTAGGTTTAGATGCATCATTAGTAATGTGTTATCGGGATGAATATAATTCTATTTTAGCTGATGAACGTGGTGAATTTGAAGTGCTACTTGCTCATGAATGGTTAGCAACACAATCTTTTAAATCATTAGCTAACAAAGTTGATAGCAATATAACATTTACGTTATTAAGTCATTGTACTGAAACAACCGCATTACCAAAAGCGGCGAATGTATGGCAAACAATTTTTACTGACTTAGGCCTAAAACTTAATACAACAGCAACAGGGTGTTGCGGTATGGCAGGTACATATGGCCATGAAGCGCAAAACCAGAAAAACTCTCGAGCATTATATGAAATGAGTTGGCAAGGTGTTGTAGAGAAAAATAAACCTGAGCAATTATTAGCAACCGGTTTTTCTTGTCGTAGCCAAGTTAAACGCTATGAAAAATTCAAACCAAAACACCCAATAGAACTACTAGCAGATAAGCTAAGCAATAACATTTAATATAAAAATGCCGCACGCTTTTAAAAAGGAATGCGGCATTATTTATAGCGTGATTTTTTATTTTAAATAACTATCAGCAATAGGCTTGGTGCTCATACCATGAATAAAAACACTAAATAAAATAGTTGTCATAGCAATCGTAGCTATAAGGTATTTATTTTCGATGCCGCTATCGATCACCATTAAAGTAAATACAATAGAGGCTAAGCCTCTCGGGCCAAACCAAGCAAAAGTAAAACGTTCTTTCATTTTTAATTTAGTAAATTGCAATGACAACATCACAGGGATAATTCGAATAAGCGTTGTACTCAGTAGTGCAAATACAGCAAGTGGCCATGATAATTCTGGCAAAACTAAATAGCTGCACACAAAACCAAATAAACACCAGATCAACAAACCAGTAAAGTCCGCGATGTGTTCACTATCTTCAACGAGTTTTAAGCGCAAAGCCTGATCGGTAAATCTATCAAAAATTAATCCAGCAACAAACACCGCAATAAAACCACTGCTATGCAAACTTTGTGCGATTGAAAAAATGGCCATTGCCATACCAACCACTAAAAATGGGCTACTATTATTTGAAAAATAATGACGTTGCATGGCAAATTTAATCGCGGGAATGATCAATCCCATTGCAGCAACTGCAACCAGAATAGCCACACCTAATTCACGCGCAAAAACTATGACTGTATCAAAAACCGAAAATGTAGATGCAGGCTCTTTTGCTAACAACATCAAGACTAAAAATATTGGCACACATAAACCATCGTTTAAACCACTTTCAGTATTGATCCCTTCACGAATTTTTTCAGGCACCGCGCTGCTATTTAATAATCCTTTACTCAGCGCTGCATCCGTCGGCGTTAATATTATTGCAACTAGTGCAGCTTGAATAAGTGTCAGCTGGGTAAACATTAAACTCGCAATAATAATTCCAGCAAACAAGGTAAGTGGTAAAGCAATAAAAAGTAATAGGCTAGGGTATTGAAAACTGTGTTTTAAAACCATCAGTTTGGTTTTTGCCGCATCAGTAAATAAAAATATGCTCAGTGTTAATTCTATTAAAGGTAATAAGTGATCTAAGTCTCTGGTTAAATATGCCGTTTTACTTGGTAGCATAAACCCGATCAACGCACCGATAATAACAAAAAACATAGGTCCGGTAATTTCAGCTCGCTCTAATTGATGCATAGATAATGAATAAATTAAAAAGGCTAAACCCACTGCAGCTAATACAACATATTCCATTTAGATTTTCCTTTTAAGTCCAGATTTTGCTCGTTCTTTGATATTTGTCTGAATATATATTTGATCGGTGGTGGCAATTTTTGCATGTCCTAAATCTTCTGATAAATGTTTTAAAGGGCGAGTTTGTGCATCATGCGTAGCACCAGTATGTCTGAGCCAATGCGCTGTTGCCGATTCTAGTTGCTCGGCATCATCAGTAAAGCCATCATCAAGTAAAGATTGTTTGGCTAAATCAAAACTTTGTTGAACTAAGCGACGAATTTGTCGAACGGTCATTCCGCCTTGACCACGAATTTTATGCACCAATGGATCAGATTCATCAACGCGGGGCAGGGCTGGTAAACCTCGGTACAACCTATAACGTTTTAAATAAGTTACAAAATCTTCACTGAGTGTGACATCGCGTAATTTATTTCCTTTGCCCATAATTCTTAAAAACCAAAAGCCATCATTATCTTGCCAAAAATGAGACATAACAGGCGACCATTGTGGTCGCTCTGATAGTTCAGAGATCCGTAAATAAAGACCTTTTAAACACGCTAAGGTAAATAAATTTCTTTCAAGATCAGGTTGTTGCTCACACTTATCACGTGTGACACCAAATACATATTCCCATTGAATATCACTCAAGGTATCAGGAATTTTTATTTGTGATTGCACAACTAAATAAGGGCTATTCTTTTTTACAACCGGTACAAAGTTAGCAAAGGTTTTTTCTTCTAAAATAGCAAACTTGTAAAATACATTTAAAGCAGTAAACATGGCCGCTAATGTTTGTTGGCTAGCAATAGATTCTTTGAGCATAAAAGGGCGCCAATTTTCGTTTAATCTACGGATCCCTTGCTCATCTTTATAGCGCCATTGCACTGAAGTCATCGCCCAGCTTTTATCGGGTTCGACCATAAAATCGACATAGGCTTCTATGTCTTCACGTTTTAATTCAAATACTGATTTTTCTGCGACTAACCAAGACCATAGGTAAAAGCGTTCGAGTTCGTTCCGAAAACGATTATAGGTCGCTTCTGATTTTCGACCATAAACATATAAAAATTGATACAAAAATACTAATTCTTGCTTAGATTCAGCGACAGTCAAGCCAACTTGCTGTATAAAGGTGGCAAGTTCTGGGTATTCTGATTGCATTGTATCATCTTCAAGATGGGCAATTTGATACCGTAATTGTTTTAATGTATCGACCAAAGCAACAAGCATAATATAGTTATTTCTAATAAAATAAAGTAGTTACAGTTTAACTTTAAAGTCCGATACTGTCTAGTATTGGACTTAGTGAATGATTATATTGTTAAGCTAATCAGATAATAACAAGGCAATGTTGCTGGTTTAAGGAAGGCATATGAAAAAGTTAATAGTTTTAAGTTTAGTTGCACTTACATTAGTCCTGTCTGGTTGTGCTACAACAGGTAGTGCTTCTCCAACTGAAAAGCGTAATCTAGTGCAAAATATGCGAGCAGATACACTCAGTAAATTATACAAAGAAAAACCAGATGTTAAAGAGCAAATTAAAAATGCCGCTGGTTATGCAGTATTTGATAATGCTAATGTCAATGTTGTTTTAGCCAGCTTTGGTGGCGGCTATGGTGTGGTTAAAAATAATTTGACGGGTAAATCCACTTATATGAATATGGGTGAAGCTGGTTTAGGACTTGGTTTAGGTGTTAAAGACTTTAACGTTGTAATGGTTTTTCATAATCAAGCTGCGTTAAATCGTTTTATTGAAAATGGTTGGGCCTTCGGTGGCAATGCCGATGCAGCGGCAAAATACCAAGATAAAGGCGGTGCACTTGTTGCCGAAGCCATTGCAGATCAAGTAACTGTTTATTCATTAACCGAAAATGGCCTTGCATTACAAGCCGTACTAAAAGGCACTAAATTCTGGGTAGATTCTGAGCTAAATTAAGACCTCAAAACCCTTCTAAAAGTGGGCTAGTTCGTATGATTACGCCCACTTTAATTTATTTCAGATAATTTAACATAACGTAATTTATAGGTTATTAGTTAATGGCTATAATTTTCAAACGCGTCGGCCAAACCAAATCTCAATTATGTATCTGGGCTACCTCCAACTGGCCCATTATCATGACAACATTATAAACACGCCTTGAGGAAACACTAATCTTTCTGATGTATAATTATCACACAGATATATATGGTCATTAAGAGAGTCCTAAATTATGTATAAAATACTAAAATCGCATAACAAAATATAAGATAAATCTCATTAAGAGCGACATGGCCAATTACTTAGAATTACTAGTAAGAGATCCTAAAGGACAAAATTAACTTAAATATAAAAGGTGAGTTAATGAATAAAGTAACGCGAATAGAATCAGGTAAATATTCCGTTTCAGACGGTAGGTTTATAGTCAAAAGTGGCTCTAGTTGGTATGTTCTCCAAGAAGATGGTAATAATGATTTTGGGCCTTTACCTACACTTTCAATTGCCAAAGAGTATGTTACTACAGGAACAATTGAATCTAAAGAGCCTAACCGCTCTACTCAGCATACTAGAAGGCAAAGTAGAAAAGCCTTTCATGCACATATAGCAGCAGAGTCTAAGAATGGTAATCAAGGCCCTCTTATTATTTATATAATTATTGCTCTTTTAATGTTTATCGTTGGAATAGCTATTGAAGTAAATAAAACTTAATTAAGGCTTGTCCCTATGTATCACAAAAAGTCAAACTGTCACACCTGACAGTTAACTTAATTACTAATAAAAGAGGGCTTTCGCCCTTTTCTTTATATTACGTACCGTAATTTTTGCGTTGTTAACTATCAGCCATAAAGCTACATTACTTGATAGATTAGATCATTCAATTATTTTCAGCTCAACATTTTCACTATTGAGTTTTTTATCAAAATCATCGGCTAATTTTTCAGTTTCACTAAACACGGTGTTCCAATATTTAATCCGGGTATCCGCATCGAGATCTGTAAAGTCGTTTCTGTCGGGGATTTTTCCGTAAGGTAAGCTGGCGATGAATTTTTTAGAGGGTGTGATCATAACCACGTTATCGTAATTTTCAGCGGCGACTTTACGTTTTAAGCTTTTATCAAACCACCCTGCTTTTGGATCTGAATTGAAATGTGGATATAGAATAAGTCCAGGATTGTTAATTTTAAAATCAAAGTGGTAATCAACAATACCACCATCGCGATACATACCTGTAGGCGCGCCGGCAATATTTTTTATACCTTGCATTACTAGCGGTATTGATCCGGATGCCAGTAAGGCATCTTTTAAATTTGTTTGTGTGAGTGCGATATTTTGAGTTTTAAAATTGTAGCTGTCAGTAATACTTAAATTACTATTCGGTGCGCCAAAAATAAAACGCTCATATTGCCCGCCTAATAATTTACGATTAACGCGATTAAACAGATAACTTTTTGATAAACCCAAAAGCTGTATTAATTTATGTTCACTGGCAATTAACCCGTTAGATTTTGCGACGATAAAATGCGCTTTAAATACGGGGTTATTTATAATTTCGGTGACACCGTTATCGCCAAACACATCTTCGAGTAGTGCGCGGGCTTTAGTGGTAATTTCATTAGGAGTGGGTTTATTACTAGAATATCGGGTTTGCGAATACGATTTTGCTAAGCGTTCAATGGCTGCAACGGGATCGTTTTGTGAAAAACATGCAGAGCGAAAAGCGCCAGCAGATGAGCCGATTAAATTAAGTGGTTGGGTACGGTTTTTAAAAAATTCGCCAAAAATATATCTATCTAAGCCAAATAATGTAAACCATTTAGGACCGCCACTTGCACCTAAAAAAGAGGTGAAAAGTTCAGGTTTAAAGCCCTGTTCGTTAATAATTTTAGCCGCTGTTTTCCCTGCGTGAATCTCGATCATCTAAAAAATTGTGCCTTTTATTTTGGTTGCTTTAGTTATTTTTACAACACTAAAAGTGAATACTTATGCAAAGAAAAAAGCAGCTTCATGTTGCCATAAAACCGCTTTTTATAGTTAAGTATGCTGAATTAGTCCCAAATGCCGTCTTCGCATTTGCCCTGTACTTTTACATCTTTTACTTTAAATTCGGGCTCTAAACCTTTGTCTCTTTGTGCGTGGTAATCGCTGGTGACAGACAAAATAGTCGGCGTTAACAGTATAATAGCGATAACGTTAACCACTGTCATTAACCCTAAGGCAATATCGGCTAAATCCCATACTTCTTTTAATGTGGCAGACGCCCCCCACATCATCATTGATAGATATAAAAATGTGTAAATGCCGCGCCCTACTTTATTATCGAGCTTAAATAAATGTAGGTTACTTTCGGCGTAAGCGTAATTAGCCACTACCGAGGTAAAGGCAAATAAAGTAATGGCTGCTGCTACAAAGTACACGCCCCCTTGTGCTAAATGTGCGGTCATTGCCGCTTGTGTTAAGCGAATGCCTGCCATCTCACCACTGATATCAATATCAGCCAATAAGATAATCACAGCGGTACAACTACACAACACTATAGTATCAAAAAACACCCCGAGCATTTGAATATACCCTTGCGTTACTGGGTGATTTGGAATAGGCGACGCACTTGCTGATGCATGCGGCACACTACCTGCACCGGCCTCATTAGAATATAAACCACGTTGAATACCGTTTTTGATTGCCGCGCCCATTGCGCCTGCACCGGCTTCTTGCAGCCCAAAAGCAGATAAGAATATATCCTTCAACATAGCAGGCACTTGGGTGAAGTTAATCAAGGTAATAATCACAGCTGCCAGTACAAATACAATGCCCATCACCGGCACTACTCGCTCAGCAAAGCGGGCAATAGCTTTAAAGCCACCGAGTATAATAGAGCCTGCAAGTAGGGTTATGACTATGCCTGAATATAAGGTTGGAATTTCAAAAGCGAAATTAAGCGCATCAGTAATGGTGTTGGTTTGCATCGCGCTAAAAGTAAAGCCATAACCTAAGAACAAACACAACGCAAACGCGATAGCGAGACTACGACTGCCTATTCCTTGTTGAATATAATAAGCGGGGCCACCTCTAAATTCGCCTTGGCTATCGCGTACTTTATACACTTGGCCAAGTACGCTTTCTGCAAAACCAGTCGCCATGCCCAGTATGGCAATCACCCACATCCAAAATATGGCGCCACTGCCACCTAATGATATCGCAACAGCAACACCGGCTAAATTACCAGTTCCAACCCGCGCACTTAATCCTGTGCACAGTGCTTGAAACGAACTAATGTCGTTTTTATTGCATTTGCTACTGCCTTTGAGAAGGCTTAACATGTGTTTAAATTTTAAAATTTGAATCAGTTTTAAGCGTACTGAAAACCAAATACCTGTAAACAGTAAAATGTAGATCAGTATTTGTCCTTCACCCCAAAGCAGGTTATTTATACTGCCTACGATTAAATCAAACATGTTTGCCCTTGTTATTATTTTTCAACCTGCAATAGAATACATATGCTGAATTTAAGAATATTTAGTTAACAATACTTTATCTTGCTGATATAAATTAGCAAGTATTGAGTGTATTAAAATAACAAAAAGTTATTTACAACACCCTACAATTCCCTTCATGATTGTTTGTCATAGCAATTATTAAATTTAATAGATGAATAGCTTATCGATTCGATACTACACACGAAAAATCCACAGCCACCAGCATCACTATCACCAACTTGTTTTACCACTTAGTGGCTATATAGAACTTGAAATGAATAATTTCGCGGCGCCTGTTGGTGTTGGTCAATGTGTTGTGATCCCTAAAAATACTCTACATGCGTTTAAATCAGATGAAAATGCGCGTTTTATAGTGGCCGATTTATTAGAGCTCCCTAATAACTTAACGACGATGAATGCCCCCTGTTTTAGTATTGACGATAAATTAATGAGCTATCTAAGTTTTACCCAAAAGCAGTTGCAAGGTGTAACTAACATAGATGAAGCAGCGTTATGTTTTAATTTATTTTTGGTGTTACTCAGGCAACAAACTACCAATGCGACTATTGATCCGCGGATAAATAACGTTTTGTTATTAATAAAAAAAGATTTATCGATAGACTATACATTGAATGATATGGCTGCGGTTGCATGTTTAAGTGTTACTCAATTCAAAGCGGTTTTTAAGCAATGTATGCACACCAGCCCGGTTAAACATCACACGCAATTAAGAATGGAACATGCGCGTTCCTTACTTTGTTACTCTGATTTACCTATAGCAGTAATTGGTGAACAGGTTGGTTATAACGACCCATCAGCTTTTAGTCGCGCCTTCACTTGCTACTTCAAACAATCCCCACGAGACTTAAAAAAGCAGCTTTAGCGTCAACAATATCGCCTTTTAAGCACAGTGTTAGATAGTAAAATTGATAAACTACCTTTATCAATTAATTTTTAATTAAATGTTTGCTATGTCTACAATTTTCGGCGTATTAGCTATTTTTTTATGGGGCGCATTAGCATTGTTAGGTAATTTAACTAAAGCATTACCGGCTTTTCAATTACTATTTATGTGCTTCTTTGTGTCGTTCTTATTGCTGTTTATTAAACGGCTTGTTACCAAGCAGCCTTTGTTAACTCTGCCTACACTTGGTAAGGCGCAAACAATTATTGGCATAGTTGGTTTATTTGGTTTTCATTTTTGTTATTTTATGGCACTTAAATATGCACCATTGATCGAAATTAGCCTGATTGTATATTTATGGCCATTGTTATTGGGTGTTTTTGTCGCGCGGTCTGAAAACAAAATAAATGCGATTATAGGCGGGCTGGTTGGTTTTATAGGGATCGTGTTTTTAATTAGTGATGGCAGTGGTTTTACTATCAATAGCCAGTACTTTTTAGGCTACCTATTTGCTGCGAGTTGTGCGCTATTATGGTCGAGTTATTCATTGTTCATGACTCGCTTTGATAATCACGTTGATGATATTGGTTGGCTTTCTCTTTATGTAGCTATTTTGGCCTTATTGGCACATATATATTTTGAACAAACAGTCACACGTTTTTCATTAACGCAGACTGTAGGTATTTTTTTGTTAGGGTTAGGACCTGTCGGTGGCGCATTTTACTTATGGGACATCGCTTTAAAAAGAGGTAATAAAACGTTACTTGCCTCTTTGAGTTTTTTAACACCGTTACTTTCTACCGTGTTACTGGTTATGGCTCAACAAATACATTTTTCATGGTCAGTTTTAATTGCATTGGCATTTGTTTTAATTGGCGCAGCGATCAGTAATTATAAATGCAGGCCTCGGATCGTTAATGCGAGCCATTTATGACTCGCTTATTAATTACAAACTAACAACACCGGATACTTATCCAACTCACATACAACTGATCGGAATAAATTTATCAATACTAATTAGTTAGCTACAGCAACAGGATGGGTATTGTTTGCTGGGTATTGCTCAGTAAAATAGTTATTACCTGCCAATAAACCTAATTTATAATCACGACGTAGATCATTGGTTGAACTACCAAGTAATTTGCTCGAAAGCTTTTGGTTTGCAAAAATTTGTATTATTTCTACATCTTTAGGAGGATTGGCAATAAATGCTAACTCATCCTCATACGCTTGTTCGTGTTGTAATAAGTAATCTAAGGTTTTTGGGCAATATCCTGATGCACAAACAAACGCTTTTAACTTGTTTACCCATGCCGACTGCGCTTGAAAGTCTTGATCAACTGTGCGGATCACCACAATTTTACGTGCACCACGATTGTAGGCCTCGCGCACTGGTAGTGGCGCAGCAAGGCCACCATCTAGGTAAAAGTCTGACTCAGCGTGTACGTCGGTTTTATCTATTTCATTAGCAGCTAATGCATTTAACCATGGCGTGAGTTTTACACCTTGTTTATATAAAAATGGCAGTGCACTTGACGCTTTTAAAAGATCTCGCCATTGCTGGCCTTCACCGGTTGGTGATAAAAAATAAGGTTTTCGATCACGGGCATTAGTGGCGGTAATAAGTAACTCCCGTTCACCCAAACTGGCTTTTGCAGTTTTAAAATCAAGTGCTCTGTTAACTTCGGTAGTTTTATCAAAGTACCAGTCTAAATCGACTATATGTTTACCTACTAAACCACGGCCTAATTGAAAAAATCGTTTGTGACGCGAAAGCCCTCTTATTAAGCGTTTGGCATACCCTTTTTGGCGAGCTAAATAGCTAGTAAGGTTTTGTGAACCTGCTGAAGTACCAATAAATAAATCGAATGGGTCATATTCATGTTCAAGCCATGCATCGAGTACACCTGCGGTGAAGATCCCTCGTTGCCCACCACCTTCCGCGATCAATGCTGTTTTATCGAAAGTATTTGTGATTTTGGGGTCTTGAGGTTTCAAAATATGCCTTCCTTTGTAATTAATTTACTGGTTTATACCTTCATTTTAATGTGTTTAAATCAAACGTTAAAATTGATTATATAAATCGAATTGAT
Source organism: Pseudoalteromonas sp. SG41-2 (assembly GCF_014164535.1). Taxonomy (NCBI): domain Bacteria; kingdom Pseudomonadati; phylum Pseudomonadota; class Gammaproteobacteria; order Alteromonadales; family Pseudoalteromonadaceae; genus Pseudoalteromonas; species Pseudoalteromonas sp. SG41-2. Next base: position 129,893 of record NZ_JACJFK010000004.1, read on the forward strand.
TATAAAAACAGAACGCAAGCTTAAATAAGATTAGTGCTGTGTTTTGCACTTTTAAGTAGAGTTCAGAAACTAGTAAACTTTGTGTATTAGCTAGTTTCTGTATTGTAACGGGAGTTAAGTGTACCTTAGCTTAATTTTCAGTGGTTATGCTTTTATTGACCGTAAAATCTCCAACGCGTGATGACGGTCGCTACTTTGGTAAAGATCATTGGTAAAAATGAATTCATCGACACCAAGCTCTTTGACTATCATATTTAGCTTATGAGCAATGGTCACAGGACTCCCTACCACAGATAATCCTAAAAAGTTTTCAACTTGAGCCTGCTCTTGCTCATTCCATAATCCAGCCATGCTTTTAACGGGAGCTTTTAGCCATAAAGGATCACCACGTAACAGTGCTAAGATACGCTGTTTTGACGTGGTTGCTAAAAACTGTGCATGTTCATCGCTATCTGCTGCAACAATCGGTAAGCCAAGCATTACATAAGGTTTGTCTAACACATCAGAAGGTTGAAATTCACGGCGGTATAAAGCGATTGCATCATAAACAAAACGCGGTGCAAAGTGGCCAGCAAACACATAAGGGAGGCCTTTTTTAGCTGCTAGTTGCGCACTATATAAACTGGAACCAAGTAACCAAATAGGTACATTGGTATTCTCGCCAGGAATAGCGCGAACAGGGTGACTACCATCGTAAGGGCCCAATAAAGTTTGCAGTTCAGTGACTTCATCGGCAAAGTTTTCAGCGCGTCGTTCATCTCGGCGCAGAGCACGACTGGTTATATGATCGCTACCTGGTGCGCGACCTAAACCTAAATCAATACGCCCAGGGTATAAACTCTCTAACGTGCCGTATTGCTCTGCAACAATCAGTGGCGGGTGATTTGGTAACATAACGCCACCAGCACCTACTCGTATAGTTTTAGTTTGCCCTGCTATGTGGCCAATTAATACAGAGGTTGCCGCGCAGACAATTCCCGGCATATTATGATGTTCAGCCATCCAAAATCGGTTAAAACCGAGTTCATCAGCTTTTTGTGCATAAGCGACACTATTTGCAAGAGTACTTGAGACGGTGGCATCTTCTTTCATTGGGCTAAGCTCAAGTAAAGAAAACGGTATTGCAGATAACCCAGACATGCGTACTCCTCATTGCCTTTAATAAGTGATAAAGATAGTCAAAATAATTTAACCATCATTACATTAATGGGTCTGCTGGGTGGTTAATTCAATCATTGATTTTAACTACTCAATTGATCCTGTCGATTAAGCTAAGTGCAGAGTGATTATTGCATTAAATGCACTTAAACTCATTCAATGCAATTACAATACACTAAATAAACTACACACGTTATTAGCTGTATCAAACATAACAATATGATTTATAAATATTATTTTTATTTTAAATGTTTTGGATCAGGTATGCGTAATTGTTTAACGAGTGGGTGATTTATTTTTTTCATTTCTATTAATACTAATTGAGCAACTTCTCGAGCACCAAGTTCATTGAAATGGGTATTGTCTTCTACGCCCATAGGGTAATTTGGATGTAAGTTAGGTGCTATATGCATAAAACGTAGGCGTGAGTTGATCCCACCAAGCTTTTGAAAATACTGTTGGGTCACCCGTTCCATGTCAATAAAATCGACCCCTGTCTGTTTAGCTACATCTCTTACTATATCAGCGTAAATAGGATGGGTGTCCTTGATCTGACCTTTTTCATCAAAATAACGACGCGTTACCGGGGTCATCAGTAATGGCTGTGCCTGCTTTGCTCTTACTTCAGCAATAAAATTAACTAGGTTTTGCTTATATTGCTCTGGTGTAGTGTAGCGGTCTACTTTCTGTTTTGACTGATCGTTATGACCAAATTGAATGATCACAAAATCATCTTTATTAAGTTCATTTATAATGCCCGCCCACAAGCCTTCACTGATAAAGGTGCGTGTACTACGACCATTTTTAGCACGATTTTTAACGTCGATGCTGTCATTAAAAAAGATACTAAAGGGCATTCCCCAACCTGTTTCAGGGTAATCCTTCACTTCTTTAATTGACATGGTTGAATCCCCTGCCATAAAAAGCTGAACTTTAGTAGTTGCTGACATACTTGAAAAACTCACCATGATAAATATTGCTGCTATTAATTTTCCCATTCTACTCGCTCTTTATTGTTTTTAAAAAATCAGTTTAGCTCTTTATAAAATTATCTTTTGTAATTGAGTGAAAAAATAATTTTACTTAATTGTGGTTGTCGTTATAAACATACCATCAACTGCCACCGGTGGCAAATAACAAGTTAAATCATGGTGCTGAATAAAATTAAACCAAGACTTAATGTGCATTTACTGCCAAATAAATGTAAATAAAACATAAAAAATGTAATTTATTAGGTTTGACAATATGCTTTTTTAGATATAGCTTGACTCCTATGCCACCGGTAGCATTTGTATTTAGCTGATATTGCTATCGATTCAAATCATAGTTTTATGACATTTAATCATAGACTTATATTTGACTGGCTAAATAAAGTAATAAAAATAAAAGCTCAAATCAACAGCATAAAAAAGGAACACACAATGAAGACTGCAAATAAGTTCGTTCTCAAGCCACTTAACTGCATTGTTAGTGCCTTACTACTGGGCACAACATCGTATGCAATCGCAGCCGATGAACAGCCACAAACAGATACTAAAGCCCAAAATGACATTGAGTTAATTCAAGTAACTGGATTTAGATCATCATTAAATAAATCGTTAGCAACTAAACGTTTTGAAGTAAATACCACTGAATCTATCGCGGCTGAAGATATTGGTAAATTCCCTGATCTGAATATCGCCGAATCATTACAACGTATTCCTGGGGTAGCTATTTCTCGTGAAGGTGGTGAAGGACGGCAAATTACCTTACGTGGTTTAGGTCCTGCATTTACACGTACTACCTTAAACGGTATGGAAGTACCTGCTAGTACCGATGGCACCGACTCTGGTGGCGGCGTAAATGGTGGCCGTGCATTTGACTTTAATATATTTGCATCCGAACTATTTAATCGTGTTGATATCCAAAAAACGCCCACGGCCGCAACTGAAGAAGGTGGTATAGCCGGGACTGTTGATATGTATTCTGCACGTCCGTTTGACACAACAGGCTTTCATGTTGCAGCGTCTGCGCAAGCCGGTTATAACGACCTCACTGAAGAAGTCGACCCACGGATGGTATTTATGATCAGCAACACATTTGCTGATGATACAATCGGGGCTTTATTCTCTGTCGCAAAATCTGAACGCACCGTGCGCCAAGAAGGCTTTGGGACTGTGCGCTGGGCCACCCCCGTACTCGATGGTGGCGGTATTTATGCTGACACCTCTAGTACAGAAGTTATTGGCACACCCAATACTGGGGAGTGTGAGTTCGAAGGTCAAACAGTCGATGCTGTGAACTGCTTATATACGCCACGTCTGCCTCGCCCTGATTTTTTTGGTAATGAACAAGACCGTTTAGGCTTTACCGGTTCATTACAATATGCTCCTAACGATGATCTGGTCCTTACGCTAGATACATTACATTCAACCCTCGATAATGATCGTACTATGTACAACTTTTTCGAGATGTTTAGAAACACATTCAGCGAAATTACCCCTGAATCGATTACCGTGGCTGACAATGGCAAACAGATCCAAGCAGCGACATTTAACGGCGTTAAATCTCGAGTAGAAAGCCGTCAGCAGATTTCAAAAACAAAATTTCAACAATACGTATTCTCAGCTAAATATCATTTATCTGATTACCTTCGATTAGACGCTATGGTGGGCACTGCTGAATCGGATGCTCGCTCTGAGCAGTATCGTTATAACATGACTAATAACACACCTCATAGAGTATCGATGGATTTTGGCACCAGCAATAATACCGCTGTGATGAATTACGATTACGATACTCTAGATGCCAACTCTTTTGATTTAGCCGATGGGCGCTTACGTGCAACCGATGTACTGCGCGAAAATGACACCGCTAAAATTGATTTATCATACGAGATGGATATGATGAATATCAAAGGCGGTATAGCCTATAACGACAGAACGGTTAGTTACGATGAATCACAAATAAACGGTTTTCCTGATCAAGATTCTGCAGCTGGATTTTCTCAGTTAATGCCCTACGATGATTTTGGCACCGGTTATGACGGCACGTTATCACCCTTTATAGTGGCTGATTTTGATGCAATAAATTCACAGCTTTTAGTTAAAGAGTGGGTGCCACGCAGTGCACAAAGCTGGAAAGTTGAAGAAGAAACAATGGCTGCCTATGTGGAAACTAATTTTGAATATGAAATTTCCGATATGCTACTACGCACCAATGCAGGTGTTCGCTATGTAAAAACTGAAACCACATCAACAGGTTTTATTCAAACTGATGCGGTATCAATCGACAATAGCTATGACAATGTTTTACCGGTGCTAAATTTAGCCCTTGATGCAACCGATGATGTGATTGTAAGGCTGGGTTTATCTCAAACCATGACCCGCCCGAGTTTGAGTTCACTCAATCCTGGTAATCCATCGTTTTCTTATTTAAACGGCACTGTTAGTGCGGGTAACCCATTCTTAGACCCTTTCACCTCTACCAATACAGACGTTGGTGTTGAATGGTACTTTGCAGAAGAGTCGCTATTAGCAGCAACAGCGTTTTACAAAGACATTGGCTCTTTTATAAAAAGTGATAGTGAAGAAAAACTCGTCGATCCTGCTTATTTACCCTTTATTGATAATGATCCGCAATATGATCCATCAAGTGCGCTCGATCCTAGAACTACCCCTTACACACATTTCGTCCCTGTAAATGGACAAGGTACTGTGATCAAAGGCCTTGAACTTATTTATCAGCAACCTTTTTCATTCCTACCTGGGTTGTTAAAAAATATGGGGTTAGTGTCTAACTATACGTATGTCTCTGCAGGTGAAATTACCGGCCTTTCTAAAAATTCTTATAACTTTACCCTGTATTATGAAGAAGAAAACTATGGCGCTCGTGCCTCAGTAAATAAACGCGACAATTACATCACAGATTACACGGGTAACAATGGTAATGCCGAAGAAGCGACATCTGGTCCAACACATTTTGACCTATCTGCTTTTTATAATATTAATGAAAATGTCACTGTAACATTTGAAGCTATTAACCTTACCGATGAGTATGAACGCCTATATACAACAGGTGATGGCAGTTTAGATTTACCGCGTGAATATAATCATACCGGCCGACAGTTCTTTTTAGGAATACGCTACAACTTGTAAAACAGTATTTAAATTTTAAACTCCCCTAAGGAAAACAGCTTAATTAACATTTTAATTAAGCTGTTTTTTTACGCACAATACCAACAACTCAATGTTAATTGCCTTTGTTAATTGATAATCAAAAATTACTCACATACTAACAAAAATATTCTTATATTGTTTTTATACGACTAAAGTAGCGCATCCATTATTTATAATTAAAATACAATGCCACCGGTGGCAAATAATCAGTTAAATCATAGTACTTATAGATAATGTTGCACTTGAATGGTATTCGTATGCTGTTCTAAATGTAAATTAATGATGAATAATGTTATGTTTTTCATTTGACTTCGCATCAATAACGCTATATTTTTCATTTTGTGCCACCGGTAGCAAGCCATTTCTTAAAACACTTTGCTACTTGCTTTCTCGTTGTTTTTCCCATTATGGATTATGAGGTTAGGTGCAATAAAAATCAGAACAAGGACATGACAAACACTCTCTTTTAAGTCATGTTAACTTAATAACAATAAGTAGAACGTGGAACCACTATGACAACCAGCACACACAATTTTAAACTTAGTAAGTTAATGACCAATTTAATACTCAGTGGCGCATTGACCAGTGGCTTAGCATATGCAGCCCCTCAAGATGAAGCTGTTGCTGATGATCAACTTGAAGTGATCGAAGTAAAAGGTTTTCGCGGTAGTATCAATGCCGCTTTAATGTCTAAGCGTGAAGCCGTAGGCACCCGTGAAACCATCATTGCAGAAGATATTGGTAAATTTCCTGACTTAAATGTGGCAGATTCTCTTTCACGCGTACCTGGTATCTCTATTGAGGAGGATGCGGGTGAAGGTCGTCAAATTACCATTCGCGGTTTAGGTTCTCGTTACGTTAAAACCACAATTAATGGCATGGAATCAGCATCTGCTGGTGCTGCTACTGATGCGGCTGGTGGTTCTAATACCTCTCGTGCTTTTGATTTTAACGTATTCGCATCTGAACTGTTTACCCAAATAGATATTAATAAAACCGTTTCTGCTGAACTTGAAGACGGCGGCATTTCAGGGAATGTAAACTTACAAACGGCGCGTCCATTTCAATATGATGGCTTTAAAGGCGCTTACAATGTCAATGCTCGTTATAGTGATGTTGATGAGGATGTATCGCCTCGTGCTTCTTTTATGCTCAGTAATAACTGGGATAATAAGTTTGGTGTACTTGCCTCTATTGCATACTCTGATGGCACAGTACAAAGTGAAGGTTCTTCAACTGGACGTTGGACTGTAAACAATCCCAGTTTTGTCGAAGATGGTTTACCTGTTGGTCAAGGCGGCTCAAATTATCTTACCGTAGCACCGAAAACATTACTAATGCCAAACGGGAATTACACCAATGAAAATTTAGATGGATTATATTTACCGCGTATTCCTCGCTATTCATTGTATTCAAAACAACAAAAACGTCTTGGTGCAACAATTGCTTTTCAATATGCGCCTACTGATGATCTCTCATTCAACTTAGATGTGTTGCATGCAAGCTTGGATAATGATTCTGAAGAATATCACTACGAAGTATTATTACGAGATCAAAAAGATATCGTCCCTGAAAACATTTATGTCGATGCCAACAACACCATAGTCGCAGGTGCATATTCAAACGCCATTATCCGTTCAGAAACACGCAAAGATACATCTGAATCAGCATTTGACCAAGTTAGCTTTACTGGAAATTGGTTTATTAACGATCGTTTTAAAATGAACTTCCTGATAGGCCAGGGTAAATCAGATTTAGACATTCCGAATATGACCACCTTTGCCCTAGATAGTAATCAATCTACCGTGGCCTATAGTTTTGATAGTAATATAGACCCATTATCATTAATTAATAACCCAGGCGGACAAGCGATTGGTAGCGGTGAATTAAACACTAATATGCCATCATTTGCATTTGCAGCAGGTCAGCCACCTGGCGGGAATTATAGTAAAGATGAAATAGCGTCGGTGATGACAGATCCAAGTAATTACACCGCTGGTTTAGTACGTAATCGCTCGCAAACAATTGAAAGTGAAAACAAAACTATTAGAGTTGATTTTACATACGAGATTAACGATGAATATACGGTTAAGTTTGGTGTGGGTCAGCGTAGTTTTGAAACAGAACAACACTATAATTTAAATAACTGGAAAGACATCAATAAAGAAACAAACAAAACATCAGGCGCAATAGCAGAAGAGCGTGTTATATCGCTAGATGCAGCCCAAATTGATGGCAGCTTGTTCAATACCACTTTAGATAAACAAGGTGTAAGTTTTGGTAACAACGCTTCAATTCCTGGTTCATCAACGCTTAACAGTAGTACTTGGTTAGCACCTGATTATAATGCCATGTACAACGCCTTTGCTGGGGCAGACTTTTTTCAAGCCAAAGAAGATTTTAGACGCACTTATTATATTAAAGAAGAAGTTGCTACAGCATTTGTCCAGTTAGATTTCAGAAACTACATATTTGATAAAGAGCTACGTGGTAATGTTGGTGTGCGTTATGTTGATAACAAAAACACCAGTCGTATCGTAAATTTAGATCATATTTACAAAGATGGTTTCACTGCGGGACGTGGCGACGGTGCAAACTATGCTGCAGGTTATGGTTGGCGTGAGTCTGTGAGTGAAGGAGATGAATGGCTGCCATCATTAAACCTTGCTTACGATATCACTGAGGACTTAGTCGGTCGCTTTAGTTATTCACACGCAATTACTCGCCCAAAACTATCTGATTTGCGTTCTTCAATCAGTATTAATACGCCGAGTATTGATGATCCATCAGCGACAATTAAGATGGGTGCAGGCCCGTCACTCAAGCCTTATAAAGCGAAACAATACGATCTAGGTTTGGAATGGTATTTTGCTGAAGAGTCACTGCTTGCAACATCACTGTTTTATAAAAATATTTCGGGTTTAACAAAAGCAAGCTCTGAGCAGGTTTTATCACAAGCCGAACTTGATAGACTTGGTATCGACCTTGGCGACACAGATCCTAGCACTGTGACTTGGCAAGTATCGCAACTTGTCAATACCGATGCTGAAGGCATGTGGGGCGCAGAATTTATTTATCAACAGCCTTTTACCTTCTTACCTGAACCATTTAATGCCTTAGGTTTACAAACTAACTACACCTATATTGATTATACACGTGATATAGAAGACCCATTTTACGGCACGCAACTTAACTTAGTAGAAGAAGAAACATCAAAGAACACATACAACATAACCTTGTACTATCAAGTAGACGATTGGTCGGCTCGTTTTTCTTATAACTACCGAAGCGGCTATAACAAACAATATTTAGACGAATATAAAGATGAATCAACCTTTGTGCGTGGTTATGATGCAAAGGCGAAGCTTAATTTCTCTGCCCGCTACAAGTTAACAGAGAAAATGAGTGTTTCATTTGAAGCCGTTAATTTAACAGATGAAAAACAAGATATGTGGAATGATATTTACACGCCACGCCCTTACGAAAACCTGTCATCGGGTCGCCAATTCTTAGTGGGTGTAAGGGGCACTTTCTAAACTTAATCAACACATAGCCTCGTCTACTGGGCTATGTCTGCAATAAAATACTCTCCCCGTGCATAATCGATGGTTTTTACTGTCGATTATTTTATTAGTTACTAATTTTAAATAACTTTTTCAAAAAATAAGTCTTTTAAAACTTAAACTTAGTAATAAAACACCATTGCCACCGGTGGCAATAACTGCTAATGTTAGCTTATTATAATAATTCCAATTACAGCAGCAGGATACAAGATGAATAATCAACGACGCTATTTTCTCAAAGCATTAGCTTCTAGCACTTTGGTAACAGCAACTTTAATGGGCTGTCAGTCAGCGCCTTTGCTCAATGTTTTTGAAGCGCCTATTAGCGCAGACGATTGGCAAATGGCTGCACTAATCAAATCAGCGATTGTAGTACCGACCTTCCCTGCTAAACAATTTAATATTAAAGACTTTGGTGCAAAAGAAAATGGACAATATGATTGTACGCAAGCAATTAAAAGCGCCATTGAAGCCTGCCACGCACAAGGAGGTGGTCAGGTCTATATTCCGGATGGTACCTACTTGACCGGTGCCATTCATTTACTTTCTAACGTAAATTTACACTTGGCTGATAAGGCAATATTAAGTTTCAGCACTGATCCTAATCATTACTTACCAGAGGTATTTACTCGCTGGGAAGGCTTAGAAATGATGGGCTACTCACCACTGATTTATGCTTATGAACAAGAAAACATTGCCATCACAGGTAAAGGAACACTGCAAGGAAATGGTGATAACCAAACATGGTGGCCTTGGAAGGGACCACACAAGGAAGGTCATTGGGATTTAATTAAAGATAGCCAAGGTAAAGTATTGCACCAGCGTGAAGCACGTGATCAGTTAATGGTTGATGCCGAAGCTGGTGTGCCTGTCAGCCAACGTATATACAGTACTGGTGCCTATTTACGCCCTCCTTTTATTCAACCGTATAAATGTAAAAATATTTTAATCGAAGGCGTAACAATTAAAAACTCACCTTTTTGGTTAGTGAACCCGGTTTTATGCCAAAGTGTTACGGTTGATAACGTCAATTTTTCAAGCCATGGTCCTAATTCAGACGGCTGTGATCCAGAAAGTTGTGACCACGTGCACATTAAAAACTGTGTCTTTGATACCGGTGATGATTGTATCGCGATCAAATCGGGCCGAAATGCTGATGGTCGCCGTGTTGGGGTAGCATCGCAAAACATTGTTATTGAAAACTGCCATATGAAAGAAGGCCATGGTGGTGTTGTGATCGGCAGTGAGATATCTGGCGGTGTAAATAATGTCTTTGTGCAAAACTGCACCATGGACAGCCCCCACCTAGAGCGCGCTATTCGTATCAAAACTAACTCAGTACGTGGCGGTTTGATCGAGCATATTCGCATACGTAACATCGAAGTTGGCACGGTTAAAAATGCTGTTGTGATCAACTTTTTTTATGAAGAAGGCGATGCGGGACAGTTCGACCCAACAGTTCGTGATATTCAAATTGAAAACCTACATTGTAAAAATGTGTTGAGTAAGGCTTTTTACCTCAATGGCTTTGCACGCGCACCAATGAACGATATCCATTTTATCGACTGTCATTTTGACCAAGTGGGTGATGATTCTATTGTTGCTAATGTGAATAACATGAGCTTAACCAATGTCACTTTAAACAAACAGCCGTTAACTATGGCTCAATTACAAAAATAATAAGTATTAATAGGAAAATTGTATGACCGTGTTTTCAACATTATTAGGCAACCAACCTATATTGCCTATCATCCAAGCAAACAGTAGTGAAGAAGGTGTGGCTATTGCCACTGCAATGCACAAGGCTGGCATTCATTTAGTGGAAGTTGTGCTGCGAACGCCAGCTTCCCTTGACGCATTAATCGCGATTAAAAAAGCACTACCCGATTTATGCGTTGGTGCCGGCACGATTACTGATCAAGCATTACTTGCAAAAAGTCTTGCCGCCGGCAGTGATTTTATTGTTACTCCTGCGGTATCACCACGATTACTCGATGCCCTTAGTCAATCTTCTGTGCCCGTTGTGCCGGGTGTTTCAAACACCGCCGATATTTTACTTGCTAAAGAATATGGCTTTACTGAGCAAAAATTATTTCCTGCCTCTTTGTGTGGTGGCGAGCAGTTTTTAAAAGCAGTCAGCAGCGTATTTGCTGATATTCGCTTTTGCCCAACAGGTGGCATTAATGAACAAAACTTTAAAGACTATTTAGCACTTAATAATGTGATGGCTGTGGGTGGAACCTGGGTTGCACAACCACAATGGGTACAAAGTAAAGACTATGACAAAATCACGCAAGCCTGCCTTCAGGTACTAAACAACAACTAATTAACATATTGACTGCCATACGTTGTCAGTGTAATTTACCTTTACATGCCACCGGTGGCAATAAACAAGCAGAACAGTTAAGGAATCTTCAATGCCGAGCAATATCGAACCTTTAGAATTGCACCCAGATCGTTTATTTTCAAGCGATCCTAGCGTCGTTGCTATCGCTAGAAAGTTATATGAATCAATTAAAGACTTACCGATAGTTAGTCCGCACGGTCACACTGATCCACGTTGGTTTAATGAAAATGAAAACTTTGGCAATGCTACTGAGCTATTTATAAAACCCGATCACTACGTGTTTAGAATGCTCTACAGTCAAGGTATCCCAATGACTGATTTAGGAGTACCTGAGCATGGGCTGCAAGGCGATATGGCTCGTTCAAAAGCAGCTGATCCTGAAAAAGTATGGCAAATCTTTGCTGATAACTATCACCTGTATGCCGGAACGCCAAGTGGCTATTGGTTAGATGCGGTATTTAGTGATGTGTTTGGGTTTACTGAAAAACTTTGCTCGGAAAATGGTCAGCACTATTATCAAAAAATTACAGCTGCGTTAGCAACACCCGAGTTCAAGCCTCATGCACTGATGGACCGCTTTAATATTGAACTAATTGCCACAACAGAAGGTGCACTTGATCAGCTCCCGCACCACCGCGCAATTGCAGGCTCTGCAATGGAAAAACGTGTGATCACCACCTTTAGACCTGATGATGTGGTTGATGCTAGCCGTGAAGATTTTATCGACAACGTAATTAAACTTGGTGAGATAACCGACCAAGATACAACGACTTGGCAAGGTTATTTAGCGGCAATTCAAATACGTCGTGATTACTTTCGTATTGAAGGACGTGCAACAGCAACCGATCATGGCCACCCTACTGCATTAACTGCTGACTTACCTACCGCAGAATGTGAAGCATTATTTGAAAAATGTCGAACAGGCCATTCAACAGAGCAAGAGCAAGAATTATTCCGTGGCCAAATGCTCACTGAGCTTGCCGGTATGAGCATTAAAGATGGTTTAGTGATGCAAATTCACCCTGGCGCGCATCGTAATCATAACCAAGCGTTATTTGATCAATTTGGCCGTGATAAAGGCTGTGATATTCCAAGCCAAACTGAATACGTTAATGCACTCAAACCACTATTGAGTAAATACGGAAATCACCCGGATCTTAAAATCATCCTATTTACATTAGATGAAACGACCTATAGTCGAGAGCTTGCGCCACTAGCGGGTCACTACCCTAGCCTCAAGTTAGGTCCTGCTTGGTGGTTCCATGACAGCCCCGCCGGTATGCTTCGTTTTAGACAGCAAACAACTGAAACAGCTGGTTTTTATAACACGGTTGGCTTTAATGATGACACCCGCGCATTTTTATCAATTCCAGCTCGTCATGATGTTGCACGCCGCGTTGATTGTCGCTATTTAGCAGAGCTTGTAGCAAATCATCAAATTAGCGAAAGTACTGCCCAGACTCTGGCTTATCAACTAACCTATGGGCTAGTGAAAAAAGCATACAATCTCGATAAATAACAATAATAGAGCCACTTAATTTAAGTGGCTCAACCATTGAGGACACACAATGACTTTAAAAACATCACTGTTATCAAAGCGCATTTTGATGGGAACAGCTCTAAGCTCTAGCCTATTATTGATTGCATGCCAAGAACATGCAGATCTTAAAACACCACTGCAAGCGAGCGAAACTAACTCCCTTGGAAGCGCATTAGTTGCTAAAGTGGACATTGTTAATCCATCTTCGTTTAAACGCCCTGACGAGCCTATCTATCTTAGCTATTACGATTTAGGTCTTAGCCAAACTGCTGCTTTAACTGTAAAAACAGCGCAGCAAGTATTACCAAGCCAAGCAGTAGATATTGATTCAGACGGTGAACTTGATGGTGTGTATTTTATTGTCGATTTAAATGATAAACCGATTGAAGTCACCATTACACAGCAAAGTAGCCCATCAATCACAGCACAAACAAAACGTGTTCAAGCTGATCTTGCCCATAAACAAGGTGGTCAATGGCAGCCTCATTCTCGTCCGCCAAAACACCAAGTTGGCACAGGTAAAAAAGAGTATGTAGGCGGTGAATTTAAAAATGTTGATGAGTTAACACCACCAGATTATTACACCGATCATTCAAATTGGATCCGTTATGAAGGCCCAGGTATTGAGTCGGATAAAGTCGGTTACCGCTTTTATCTAGATTGGCGTAATGGTTTTGATATTTTCGGCAAATTAACAACACAACCTGTGCTACATACTGTCGGCCTTGATGGTTATTCTTCGTATCATGACAAACAAGACTGGGGCATGGATATCCTTAAAGTGGGTAAGTCTTTAGGTGCTGGCGGATTTGGTTTGATGGGTAATAATGATGAGCTGGAACATGTATCTGATGTTAGCAAACGTACAGCGCGGATTATTGAAAATGGCGATTTACGCGCCAGTATACAAATTGAGTATCAAGGCTGGCAAAACAGCTATCAACAGCAAGATTTAATAGCCAATATTAGTATGCACGGCGGCTCACGTTTGGCACATGTAGAACTGAACACTGATAAAGATTTGCCTAATTTAGTAGCCGGTGTGGTCAAACACCCAGATACTGAGTTTATTCAAGGTGATCTGGATGCAATGAGTAATTATGGCTATAGCTATATTGCCAGTTGGGGGAATCAAAGCTTAGATAAATCAGCTTTAGGTATGGCGGTTTTCTTTAAAAAAGGTGATGTCATTGACGTGCGCCAAGACAAAAATAACTACCTTGCAGTACTCAAACCTAAAGGACAAAGTACACAGCATACTGATTACTATTTTGCCTCTGTTTGGCAACCTGAAAGTGGTATCAACGATAAAGAAAGCTTTATTGAGTACCTTGATCAACAAGCTGAAAGATTGACAATTAAACCACGCATTACTTTGCATACCACAGTTACAGCAAAAAAAACGACGCAACCGCTTAATGATAAAATAGCCCTTGAATGGGCCCGCGCCCTTGCCGATTCAGAGCTGAAAAGAAAAGCACTAGGCTATCATGCCAATGGCTGGGATGTGAACCGTAAGCGCAGCCCAAAGTTTGAATACGACATTATCGGCTTACAGCCATATGCTTACTACCAATTAGGGATGGCAACTGATGATCAAACTTATAAGAATGTGATTGCCCAAGTTACTGGTAGCTTTATTGATCAACAAGGCAAAATCACCGCCTATAAACAAAGCAATTTTAACATTGATAACATTCCGCCTGGGCGTAATCTTATCCAGCTATACCAAGATACCCAGCAGCAACAATATTTATCTGCCGCAAAAGCTTTACGTGCACAATTACAGTTACAGCCACGTACATCACAAGGCGCATTTTGGCACAAAAACAAATATCAACATCAAGTGTGGCTAGATGGCGTTTATATGGGTATGCCGTTTTTAGCCCAGTACGGTAGCTTATTTGAAACGGGCCATCAGCAACAAGAAACCTTCGCCGAGGTTGTAAACGAATTTAAGCTCACTCGTGAAGCACTACGCGATCCAAAAACAGGGTTGTACTATCACGGTTGGGATGAATCTAAACAGCAAGCATGGGCAAATAAACAAACGGGTGTTTCTGCAGAATTTTGGGGCCGTGGTATGGGGTGGCTCGCTATGTCAGTGGTTGATGTACTCGATTACATCCCAGCAAAAAACACAGAGCAACGCGATACCTTACTCGCCATGGTAAAAGAGTTGGCCACGGATATTGCCAAAGTTCAAGATACTGATACCGGCACATGGTGGCAAGTTTTAGACAAACCAACGGCTTTAGGTAACTACCAAGAATCAACTTCAACAGCCATGTTTGCTTACTTTTATGCCAAAGCACTTAATAATGGCTATATCGATGCTGATTATCAAGACACTGCCCTTGCAGCGTATCAAGGTTTACTTAACCAATTTACATTAGTACATAGCGATGGCACGGTAAGTATGACAAACCAATGCTATGTTGCAGGCCTTGGCTTTGGTCGTGATGGTAGTTATCACTATTATATGAGCGAGCCGGTCAGCAAAAATGATCCTAAAGGAAATGGTCCCTTCATTCTAGCAAGCCTTGAAGTAGCTAAGCTTCTAGCTGGTAACAACTAAACAGCCATAGATTATTCAGCCGGAAAGCAAAGTCCATCGCATTTTGCTTACCGGCCAAAACTCACTTCCCTTCAACAACATCAGCACACTAAGCTCATAAGGATTTATGATGCGTATAATCAAAATCAATAAAAACAGCGTAAATAAAAATATTTTTTCATTTTTGCTCTGCTGCTTATTCTGCTCAATAATGAATGTGTCTGCGCAAAATAATAACAACTCACTGAGCTATGCCGTGCAAATGGCTAACTCTGAGATGATCCGTAATCCACAGGCCTACACCATTGATTGGCGCACTGAACCGCGCTGGGATTACACCCATGGCTTAGTGTTACTGTCATTTGCCAAGCTCTATCAGCATCAACCAGAACAACGCTATTTCAATTACATTAAAGAATATGTAGACGCGTTAGTAATGGAAGATGGCAGTATTAAAACCTACGTAATGAGCAAATATAATCTCGATATGCTCAATGCCGGCAAGTTACTGTTTTTTATGTTTGATGAAACAAAAGATCGTAAATATCGTCTTGCCCTCGATACTTTATATGCACAGTTCAAATTACAACCTCGCACAATTGATGGTGGCTTTTGGCATAAAAAACGCTATACCTCGCAAATGTGGCTTGATGGTTTATATATGGCAGCGCCCTTTTATGCCGAATATATCCGCCGCTTTGGGACAGTCGATCAGTATGATGATGTTATAAAACAGTTTGAATTAATTGAACAACATACTTATCGCAGTGACACCTCTCTACCTGTACATGGCTGGGATGAATCTAAACAACAGCGTTGGGCTGATAAAAAAACCGGACAATCACCTAATCATTGGTCGCGCTCTATCGGTTGGTACGCCATGGCAATGGTTGATGTATTAGATCAACTACCGAATGATCACCCTAAAAAAGCGTGGCTATCACAGCGCTTTAATACATTGATAGATAACATGTTAAAGCTGCGTTCTGACTCCGCTGTATGGTATCAAGTTACAGATAAAGGTGAATTAGACGGTAATTATTTAGAATCCTCTGGCAGTGCTATGCTCAGCTATGCGATTGCAAGAGCTGTTAATCAAGGTTACTTGTCTGATAGCTACCAAGTGATTGCAAAAAATACCTTTAATGCTGTAGTTAGCAACTTTATCAAACGTGAAGCAGATAACACCTTATCAATCCAACAAGTATGTGAAGTAGCAGGACTTGGCGGTAAACCATATCGAGATGGCAGCTTTGCTTATTACATCAGTGAAAATGTACGCGCGAACGATCCTAAAGCAGTCGGCCCTTTTATTCTTGCTAGTTTAGAAATGGAGAAATAACCGATGCTAAGCAACAAATACTATTTCTATTTAGCACTTTTTCTCGTTTGCTTAAGTAGCAGCCTAGGTTATGCAAAAGAGTCGCAATTACTATCGTCAACACACACTCAAAGCCCGTGGCAAGCAGATCTAGGTAATGGCGAATATAAAAACCCAATCTTGCATGCCGATTATTCCGACCCGGATGTAGTAGCTGTTAATGGCGATTATTACATGACAGCATCTAGCTTCAACTCTGCACCTGGCTTGCCTATTTTACACTCTACCGATTTAGTCAATTGGCAGTTAATAAATTATGCGCTGCCAATACAGCTGCCACAAGCCCACTTTGCAAAAGTACAACATGGCAACGGCGTATGGGCACCAACAATCCGTTTTCATGATAATAAATTTTGGATTTTTTACCCTGATCCTGATTTTGGTATTTATGTAACCACAACAGATGATCCTGCTGGAACTTGGTCAACCCCACAGCTTATTTTAGCGGGTAAAGGATTAATCGACCCGGCACCTTTATGGGACGACAATGGTAAAACCTACTTAATACATGCATGGGCAAAAAGTCGTGCTGGCTTTAATAATGTACTAACGCTGCGTGAAATGAAAGATGACGCAAGTTGGGTCAGTGATAAATTTACACACATTGTCGATGGTAAAAATCACCCTGGATATCGCACCATTGAAGGTCCTAAATTTTATAAACGTAACGGTTACTACTATATTTTTGCGCCTGCAGGTGGGGTAGATTTAGGTTGGCAATCGGTATTTAGAGCAAAAAAAATTACCGGTCCCTATGAAGCCAAAGTAGTAATGGCGCAAGGTAATTCAGTGATCAACGGTCCTCATCAAGGTGCGTGGGTTCACACCCAATTTGATGAGGACTGGTTTATTCACTTTCAAAGCAAACAAGCGTATGGTCGAATCACCCATTTACAACCTCTGCGCTGGGACAATGATTGGCCAATCATAGGCATAGATAAAAATGGTAATGGAACTGGGCAACCGGTTTTACAGCACACTAAACCTAGAAGCAAAATTAACCCACAACCCACCAGCATAGTGAACAATGATGAATTCAACAGCGCTGAGCTAAGCTTATTATGGCAATGGAATGCAAATCCAAGTAACAGCTGGTATTCACTGACAGACAACCCCGGCTTTTTACGCTTACACTCGCAGCAAATTACAGCACAAAACAATACTAATTTATGGTCAACGCCTTCATTGTTACTGCAAAAGATCCCTGCAGAACAGTTTGCTTTTACAACCACATTGCAGGTCAACCAAACAACCTCTGCTAGTTCCTCAGGACTAATTTTATTTGGTGAAGACTATGCATGGATTGGTATCAAAACATCTTCTACTGGCGAACAACAGCTAGTCTATGTGCACTGTTTTAATGCGAGAAAAGGCTGTACAGAAAGTATCGTAGAGCAACAACCACTGACACAACCCTATCTTGAACTAAAAGTCGTTCTACAACCAGGCGCCACAGCCATTTTTAGTTATAGAACCGCTGCAAGTGCTGAGTTTCAAATTATTGGTGAACACTTCCAAGCTAAAAAAGGCCGCTGGGTAGGTGCTAAGTTAGGCTTATTTAGCCTGTCGCAAACTCCCGGCGCTAGCAGCTATGCCGATTTTGACTATGCCCGTTACGACACTTTGGATTAAATGAATATGCTAAAACATCAAACGTTGAACTTTTTTGCCGTATTATTGCTCTGTGTTCAGCCATGCATAGCAGCTGATTACACCGTTGAAAATACTTATAAAAAACTAATCAAACACTATCCACACATGCAGGTGCCCGCAACGACACTTCCTGACTCTGTAATCGCTCATAAAGCACTGGTTTACAAACAAACTAAAACCAGTGCACAGACTTTAGATATTTATCAGCAAACACAGCAAACACAAACGGCGCCTTTGATTATGTTGATCCACGGTGGTGGCTGGCAATCAGGTACCCCCGCATTAATGACAGCACTTGCAATTGCGCTGGTAGAACGTGGTTATGTTGTTGCCGCGCCCAGTTACCGTCTCAGCAAGGAAGCGCCTTATCCTGCAGCAGTTGAGGATTTAGTTGATGCGTTTCATTGGCTTAAAAATAATGCTGCTCAGTATAATATAGACAGCACTAAGATTGCTTTATCGGGCGGCTCTGCAGGTGGCCAATTAGCCGCGCTGTTAGCCTACAGAGGCGGAATTGTTGATAGCAGCGACACTAACTCCAAGCGATTTAAGGTCCAAGCGCTGATCAATATAGATGGCTTAAGTGACTTCACGTCCCCTGAAGCACTGCCTTTTGAAAACAACCCAGCCAAGGCCGTCACATCAGCCAGCAAGTGGTTGGGGGGTAGGTATGAAACTATCCCACAGCGTTGGCACGACGCATCGCCTATTTTCTATATTGATAAAAAAGCGCCTGCAACACTTTTCATTAATAGCTCAGTGCCACGCTTTCGTGCAGGTAGAGACAGCGCAATACAAAAGTTGCAACAGTTGCATATACCCAGTGAAGTTTACCAGTTTGATGATGCGCCGCATTCATTTTGGTTATTCCAGCCGTGGTTAACGCCTACAACCAGTGTTATTGATGACTTTTTAACAGCACAATTTGCTAAAACTCGTTGATCATTATTGTTGTTAAAATTAAAGCCTTGATGAGTTAATGGTTATTTTAAGTCATCAAGGCTTTCTTTGTTAGTCGCTAAGCGAATTTAAGTACTGCTGCAAAACCTGCGCTGTAGTTGCATTTTTTAATTGCAGCTGATGCTGTTTGAACCAATCATCCGCAACACCATCTTCATTAGCATCAACGATTGCAGGAACCCCTGTAAATTCCTGTTTATATGCATCCCAATTACCAATTAGCTCAAACTCATGATCAATCAAACCATTTTTCTTTATCGCGACACTATCAGCGAGCTGTTGATAAACAAGCGTATCAATACTGTCATGGAAATAGCCATGTGCATTACGACTTGCTCCTATATGTTGCCCTTTAATGGCATCACTAAATGCTTGCTTTGCACTAACATAAACCATGGTTGTTTGCATGGGTGATGTAATGATTGGTTTATCACTTAACCACTGGCTATTTTCATCACTGATAGTGCGTTTTGCTTTGACTGCTTTGCGATAATTTACACCTAAATAATTATGCTCAGTCAGTTGTGGGTTATTCTCAAGTACATTTCCCATAATATATGCCTGATTTTCTTTGATCTCTGGGGAATACCAAATATCAGCAAACTGCATGATCTTACTTGCTTTACCTGGTTTATAATAATTGTTGATCAAGTTAAAACGACCATTTTCTGATCCATAAACATTATTATGTCCCCAGTTAAAAATAATATTATTGATAAGCTCAACAAACTCTTCATCTTGTGCATACGGTGATTTAAGTCTATGACCATTGAGCCTAGGCGTTCTACTGGCATGATTGGCAATTATATTATTAATAAAGCTCGCATTTGCCCCGCCCCAAATGCCACCATAGCCATGATCGCCTTTAGGGTGAATTGAATGGCTTAAACTATGTGAAATAATTGAATCTTGTAACGTAAAGTTACGGTTATTATAAAAGCTCGCGGTTTCATCCACTGACCAACTCAATGAACAATGATCAATAATGACATTCTCACTGTTACGCACCGTTAATGAATCATCAGCATAACCAAATGTACCTAAGCGAAAGCGTAAGTAGCGAATAATCACATTATCTGCGGATGAAACCGTCACAGGTGCACCAACAATGGCAATCCCACCTGGCGAACTTTGCCCTGCGATGGTTATATTTCCATGTGAGATTTTAAGTTCCCCTGCCAATTTGATCACACCCGATACCGCAAATACGACAGTGCGAGGATGCTTTTGCACAATTGCATAGCGAAGGCTGCCTGGTTGCGGTTTATCTAAATTATCTTCTAATGTAGTGACTCTATAAAGCGTGCCATTAATGCCCCCAGTTGCGTACTTACCAAACCCTTTTGCCGTTGGAAAAGCCAATGGTGTGTTAACTTGTGAAGCGTATAAATTAGTCGAAACAAAAACCGTTAACACAATAATGATGCTTAGTAATACGATATTGAGATAGTTTAAATTATTATTCTTCAGAACTTGCATAATGTTCCTTGGCTATTTCGTTTTTAATGCTGGTTAAAATAAAAAATTGTCAATATGTAAATTGACAGTTTCATTAATACAGTGTTAACTTCATGTTATTCCATTCTGCCACCGGTGGCAAGTTGGAATTTGAATCAACGGGAATCCCATATCTTGCACACACAATTAAAAGCCTGGAAAAGGAACAAAGATGAAGAGCATGAGATTAAGCACGATCGCAGCAGCATTAATGGTAGCTATGCCACTTTATGCGCAAACAGCTGATCCTGTACAGCCAAAGGTAGAAAGTGACAAACCAACAACAAACGCCGAAATAACAGCAGATAAAAAAAACGTAGAAGCTGAAGATGATATTGAAATCATTGCTGTAACAGGCGTTTATCAAGCAGATTTAAAAGCACGTGCTATGGAGCGCGATGCAAAAGCATTTAGCTCAGTGATTGCCACGGATGACATGGGAAACTTTGTTGACCAAAATGTTGCAGAATCACTTCGTCGAATTCCAGGTGTGACACTTGAACGCAGTGAAGGTGAAGGAAAATACATTGCCGTGCGTGGTTTAGGCCCTAAATTCGTATCAGTGAGCATGAATGGTGCAGAACTGTCTGGCGCAGGTGATGACCGTAAAATTGGCCTTGATGGCATCACCAGTGATTCATTAGGAGCCATTGAAGTATTTAAAACCCTTACCCCAGATATGAACCTCAATTCAATTGGTGGTGCAGTCAACGTAAAAGCCATCTCTGCCTATGATCGTGGTAAAAACACATTAAAAATGAAGCTACAAAATTCATACAGTGAATTACGCGAAGAGCAATCGCCTAAATTTAGCATTGATGGTACACAACTATTTTTAGATGAGAAAATAGGGGTTGGTTTTGCTCTATCCTATGAAGACAGAAAAACCCAAGTAGATGAAGTACGCCATCATAGCACCCGCGAATTAAACTTTTTACAAGGGGGAATTGGTCTAAGCGAAGAAGAACTCAGTGTCGCCCCAGAAATTTTGATCCCCGCGCAACTCGAAAACCGCCGTGAAATTGCTGATCGAACACGTACCACCGCAACTTTAAATGTTGAGTTTAAGCCAACCGCAGACAGTTTTTATTACATACGAGGTAACTACTCAAATTACACCGATAATGACGTCGCACAAAGAGAGTTTTATAACTTTTATAACGGCGACCAAGCAGATGAAATTATCTATGTAAATACTGATACAAAAGAGTTTGCGCTGTCTGATATCGATATTTACAACCAATTTTTCATTCAAGAAGGTGAAACGACTACAACCAATTACAGCATCGGTGGTGAAAACTATATTACCGATACTTTACGTGTAGATTATGAATACGCGTATTCTAAAACAGATGATAAATCAGTGGGTGATCGCCGCGTGCAATTTCGTGAGCGCGAAAATATTGTCTACGGTCAAGGTAGTAAAAATAATATTGTTGCGAAAGTGCTAACTCCTGAAGAAGCTGCTGCCCTAGGTGGTTTTGCGTTAGATCCAGATAATGATGTTTTTGCCGGTGAAGCCGATGGTGATATCAGCGATTTATCAAATATGGAATACGACAACTTATTTATGGAAGACAGTGTCCGAACAGACGAAGTCACCAGTATCAAGCTAAACTTACAAAAAGACTTTGATTTTGAGTACCTGAATTTCATTAAAATTGGTGGCACTTATAACGAACGCGAACACTTCCGTGATAAAGATCGCTGGAGCTATGCAATAAATCCTCTCGATTGTGGAACGGATGAAACCTGTATTACAGTCGGCAACTCAAATGTTACTGATTATAACTTTGCGGTTCCTGAGGGTGGCTTATTTACCTATCCTTTTGTTAGCAACGAAGACCTTGAGTACATAGTTGACTCAACTAAAATTACGCGCGACAGTGCCACCGGTGGCGAGGTGTCAATTGACAGCACCAAAGAAGACTATACCTTATACGAAGATACCTACGCAGCTTATATTATGACTGAGCTGCAGCTATCAGAGCAGGTCAGTGTTATTACCGGTGTACGCTATGCACATACCGAATTTTCATCAACCGGTTATATGTCATTATCAAATGATGATTGGAATTTTGGCGGTGATCACACCTTAGATATTTCGGTACCTTTACCTGAGGCATCCATTACCTACAGTGAATTTTTCCCAAGTATGCATATACGCTACGAACCAAATCCTGAAATGTTGGTTCGTACATCACTGTGGACTAGTTATACCCGCCCTTCGTTTAAGCAAGCCCGTGGTTATGCGCGTTTTGATAGTGATATTAGTTTATGTGATCCAACGACTAATGAATGCTACAACTCACCAGATGGACAAAGCGCAATTGATTTACAAGGCTATATTTTAGGGCCAGACAATGCGTTACAAGTAGGTAACCCAAATTTGGTGGCAATGACTTCGGATAACTTTGACGCTTCGTTTGGCTGGTATCCATCAAAAGAGTTATTTATGGAAGCTGCAGTATTTTACAAAAATATTGATAACTTCATCGTCGATGTCACCGGTATTCAAATGAGCATAGATGAGCTCCCGCTTACTTTACCTGTAAACCAAGTATCTGATTTTGCAATTCCTCAAGATCTTGCTCTAAATCAGGTTGATATCACCCTCAATGGTGATAAAGCCACAGTCTACGGGATTGAGCTTAGTTACAATCAGTTCTTCGAAAATGGCTTATTTTGGCAAAGTAATATGACCTTTGTAAAAAGTGAAGCCGAACTCGACGCCACTATTCGTCAAGACAAAATGCAGCTACCAGGCCAAGCAGATATCACCGGTAACATTGCTGTTGGTTGGGAAGATGAGACTTTCTCGTTACGCCTAATTAGTAATTACCGCTCAGATATCCTTGAAGAGGTTGGCTCTTGTCCAGTATCAGCTTCTGTATCAGACCCACATACCTGTAAGTCATGGGCTGATATATACCAAGACGATATCTTAACCTTTGATATGAAAGTGAAATATGATTTTACGAAAAGCCTCAGCGTGTATTTTGACGCGATTAACTTAACCGATGAAGCAGATTTACGTTATTTCAAAGGTAATGATTTATCCGGTGGTGAAATCCTCTATCAACGTGAAGATTATGGTCGTACGTTCCAGTTAGGTATGAATTATAAATTTTATTAACAGCTACTAATAATGAAAAACGTTAATTTCACACACAATTAACGCGTTAATGACGCGCTTTCATCCTTGGAGGGATGCATGAATAATACAATAAAAATACCATCGTGTTTGCTGATCACCGCGATCTTAGCAGGCTGCGGTGAAGATAGTTCTATCAATGTCAAAGAAGCCCCGTTACCACCAATGCAAGGGGTATTTGTTGACAGCCCTGTTGCTGGTTTAACCTACAACAGCCCATCAATAAGCAATGGTGTAACAAACGCAAATGGACAATTCGATTACTTTAGAGGTGAAGCTATCGATTTCTCAATTGGTGCACTTACCTTCCCTACGGTCTCTGCCGCCAATGTATTAACTCCACTTGCTTTATTTTCGACAGATACCGTGTTTCATCCTGCTGTTATTAATAGTTTGCGTTTATTACAGTCACTAGATGTTGATGGTGATCCTAGCAATGGCATCACCATCAGCGAGCAAGCAGCACAAGCAGCCGTTATGACTTTAGCCGAAGGACAAACGATTACGGACTATTTTAGTAGCGATGAGTTTGAGGCAAACGTTAATGCGTGGCTCGCTGATGCAGGCTCAGCTAATAATACCTTAATTCCAGCTGATCAAGCGATTGTGCACTTTGTTGATTTTATTTTTAAGCAATACAACAGCACCCAACCTTTAGCATTTAATACTGCCGATTTTAGCGGAACATTGTATAACCCATTAGTACAAGGCAGTGAGGCAAGTATTGCACAGTTGATATTAACACCCGTTGATGAAGCAAACCTTAGTGGCACATTCAGCCAAGTAGTGGATGGTAGCGAAACAGTAACAGGAAATTATTCGTTTTTATTTGGTAATCGCGTACTTGCACTGACCTCAGGTGAAGGCGAATCAGCTACCACAGAGTATATAATTTCTCGTTCCCATAATACGGTTAATAATACCTATAGTGTTTGTGCCACCAGCGATCCAAGTGCATTGGCAACACTGGTGCTTACTTGTGATAGTAATGATGATGCTAAAAACAATATTTTAGTGTTCTCCGAACAACAAGCTCAAGAAGAGTTAATCAAACTCAACGATTTAGCTCAGCAAGCTGGTTTAGCCTTAATTGAAGAGTTTGATACTGACACTGAAACATTTTTCTCATCGAGCTATAAAAGCTTATCGGATGAGCAAGGCAGCGGCCCGTTATATTTTAAAAGTGGCGGTAGTGCAAAAATTGACGATGTAGCAGGCCAACTAATTCTTGAAGGCGACCGTATTACCATCGGTAATACCCTGCCCGGCAAAGAGTCAACAGCGACTGATAGCTCAGGTGTGGGGATTTATAATTTAAGCGAAGGGTTTACCATTAGCTTTGATGTTGTTTCTCATAATAGTGCTGGTGGATTATCGCTTTATGTTGATAATAATACTGCCAGTCAAAGTAATTCAGTGCATGGTGGTGCTTCAAAGTTTTATGGTAAAGACATAAACGAAACCAACACCCCTGCAGGTCAACGGTTTTCATATACCTACATTCCAGGCGAAGATGTAAATACTGGCCCTGATCTGACTCATGTCGATGCCCGCGGTATTTTAAATCCTGAGATTAAAAATTCATATTTCCAAATACGCACTGATTCAGCGGCAATGATTGTCATTGATAACTTAACCATTGAAACAGTGGCAACCGACGTACCAGATGTTGAACCACCGGTTGAACCACCGATTGATCCTCCTGTGGAAGGTGAGATCCCAACAGTAGAATTACCAATTACCACTGACTTTACCGCACTTACTGCGGATATTTTCTCTGTTGATCATCAAAAAATTATTGATGCAAACGGCGATGAAATCCCCATGTTTAGCAAAACAGGCGGCTCAGTCACTGTGATTGATACTGGATTAGAACTCAATGGAGGTCGTTTCACATTAGGTAACACCACCCCAGGTATTGAAACAGCAGCAACGGATACCACCACCAGTGGAGCGCTGGATTTGTCTCGTCCTTATCAAGTGGTGATGGATATTGTCAGTATAAGTGACCCTGAAGGTGATAATAAATTCCAAATTTATGTGGATAACAACTCATCAAGCAGTTCTAAATCAATCCATGGTAATGACTCACGTTTTTATAATGAATTGATCAACTCGCTTACTGCTGGTCAAACTTTAACAGTACCCGGAAAGCTTGCGACTAAAAACTCATTTTTACAGTTACGTACCGAAACAGGCGGCACTGTGGTTATCAATAACCTCAGAGTTGAGTATGTTAAAGATCCATCTGTATTTAGCTGCACGGATGCACCTGAACTGTATTTTTGTGATGACTTTGCCAATGGTGATTTAAATAATTGGCAAATTTTAGCCAAGCCAGATAACACTGAAGCCCCAATGGGTGAGTTTGATGTACTTGATATCATGGGTAATAACATGATGCGATACACCGCAGGCGGTGCTGGGGGCGAGCTAATTTTAGCCACTGAAGAAGCTATGGCAAACGTGCCTTCGACAGGTAACTACTTTGTTGAAGCGAAAATTCGCCCGCGCCAGAACTCTACCACGGCCAATAAGCAGATCTTTTTGATGGCACGCTATTTAAATTCCGGTAATTGGTACGCCGGTGGCTTAAATGTGCAAAACTCATCAAGCAGTACGCAAGTGGAGGTTGCCGTTAGTAGCGAAGGGTCGATTGCGCGTCCAGTGCAAACAAAATCACCAATCTTACTCGGTGAAAAAGGCGCTACAGAAGACGGCGTTTGGTACACCACTCGATTTGAGATGATTGATGATCAACTTACCGTATACTTAGATGGTGAGAAAATGGGCTCTGCGACTGATACCAGCTATACAGCGCGTGGCTTAATTGGTGTGTTTACGAATAATCGTTCGTTTGAAATTGATGATGTAAAAGTGGGCGACCCTAGTATCAAGCCAATTCAGTTAACCCTTGATTACAAAGAGCCTAATTGGGACACAAGTACCAGTATGGATCCATTGTTGATCAACGTTACAGCGATTAAAAACGACGGTATCACAGCCGACACCTACACGGTCACTTCAAGCAATGAAGCAGTGGTGAGCGTTACAATCGATGCAAATACGATCACCCTTACACCGATTGCTGCAGGCGATGCAACGATCACATTTGTATCGGATTCAGACCCAAGTATTACCCGTACTATTAAAGTCTCTGTTGCAGAAGGCTTTGTTATGCCAACTGCTGACTATGGTGATTTAACAGCTAAAGTAATGCCAGCGATTGCTAGCGATAACCAATTTGTTGATACCCAATTATCGCTTACTTTTGATAACGCCCCTACCTTTGGTAGTTTAGGTGAAGTTCGTATTTATAAGCAAAACGACAACACCCTAGTTGATACCCTCAAAGTGGGTAAAAATGTCGATGTGATAGGCTACACCGGCCAGGATAAAGTCCGCTCTGTGTACTACTACCCGCTCACAATTGAAGGCAATACCTTAACCATTAAACCGCATAATAATGTGCTTGAATATGGCCATACTTATCGTGTTGTCATTGGTGATGATGTGGTATTAGGCGCACAACTCAACGGTACTGATTTTATTGGCCTCGGTGATAATAGCCAATGGACGTTCACCACTAAAGTGACAACGCCGGCAAGCAATCAACTATTGGTTGATGATGACGGTGTAGCTGACTTTAGAACCGTGCAAGGTGCACTTAACTTTGCAATGGCAAATCTTGCTAAAGATGAGCAAACCACCATTTCAGTCAAAGATGGTGTATATAATGAACTGCTATTCTTACGTAATAAAAATAACGTAACTATACAAGGGCAAAGCCAAGACAATACTATTATTCAGTACGAAAACTTCGAAACACTCAATGGTGGCTCAGGTGGCAGTGCGCCTGTAGGTTCTGGCACACCGGGTGGCGGTCGTGGTGTATTCTTAGTTGAAGGTGCGGATATGTTAGTGATCAACAACCTAACATTGAAAAACACGCATTTGCGTAACAAGGTTGATTCAAACCAAGCTGAAACAATTTACTTTAATAGTAATGGTCGTTTAGTGGCTAATAATGCCAGCTTTATTAGCGAACAAGATACCCTATTACTGAAAGGTTATAGCTGGTTCTACAACAGCTTAGTTGCTGGTAATGTTGACTTTATTTGGGGCTACCCAGTTACCGCATTATTTGAAAGCAGTGAAATACGCACTATAGGTGACTCTAAAGACAATGACCCAACGAAAGACACCTCTGGAGGCTATGTATTACAAGCACGCGTACCTGTGCAAACAGATCCTGGCTTTATCTTTTTAAACAGTAGTTTTACTCATGGCCCAGGACCAATTGGCAATGATGTGTTAGATAATTCAACCTATATTGCACGCAGTGGTGGCAGTGACACATATTTCGATAACATAACGCTTATCAATAATAAGTTTGATACCCACATTGCAACCTCAGGTTGGGCTGTGCAAGGTGTTAACAGTCAACCTGCACCAAATCCAGAAATTGCAACGGCTACCAGTGGCTGGCGCGAGTATGGCAGCATGGATTTAGCAGGTAATGCCCTTGATTTAAGTGCCCGTGTTGGCGGTTACATTATGCAAGACAGCGACGTGGTTAACTTACTTGAGCGTAATGCTATTTTTGCAAGCTTTAATGATGGCCAAGGTTGGACACCAGAACCACTAGCAATCCCAATCTTGCCAGATGAGCCAATTGCAATAACACCGGTGAATAATAGTCTGGGTTTTGCTGGTTATAATTTTAACCTAACCGGTGGCGAAGGTGGAACAGTCGTGACCGTAGATAATGGCACAGCGCTTAAATCGGCTTTAGCACAAGCAAAATCATCAGGTGTTCCAGTGACTATTTATGTCGACGGTGTCATTACTGATGCAAACAGTGGCGGCGATAATTCTTCTATCGAAATTAAAGATATGGATAATATCTCAATCATTGGTGTGGCAGATCGTGGTGAGCTAAGTGGTATCGGCATTGCTATTCGTCGTGCTAATAACATCATTATCCAAAACTTAAAAATCCATGAAGTACTTACCGGCGGTAAAGATGGTATTTCGATTGAAGGTGATGAAAATAAACCTACCGCGAATATCTGGATTGATCATAACGAACTCTATTCATCGTTAAATGTTGATCAAGATTATTATGATGGTTTAATCGATTCTAAATCGGGTGCTGAAAACATTACCATTTCATATAACTATATTCACGATAGCTGGAAAACGTCACTCCATGGTCACAGTGATGATGACTCGAGCAGCAACAAGAATCGTCATATTACCTTTCACCATAACCGCTTTGAAAACATCATATCGCGTGTTCCGTTGTTTAGATTTGGTCTAGGCCATATATTCAACAACTATTATAACAATATCACCTCTAGCGCGATTAACTCACGAATGGGCGCAGAGCTACATATTGAGAATAACTACTTTGAGCATACTAAAAATCCTGTGGTCTCTTTTTACTCAAAAGTAATTGGTTATTGGAATACCTCTGGTAACTACCTAGGTGAAGGCGTTACTTGGGGTGATGTGGCTGACGGCGATGTGGCAGCAGAGGTTACTGCTACAGGTATGACACCCACCAGCTCATACCAAGCACCTTACGAGTATAAGTTAACTCCAGTAATGGACGTTAAAGCGCATGTTATTGGCCATGCCGGTATTGGTAAAATAGATCAAAGCGATTTAGACATCCCAGACATTGCAGCGCCAAGTGAGCCACCTGTGCAACAGCCGCTTGGTTTACCATTTACTGAAAATTTTGCCGCAGCAAATGCTGACGAATTTTTTAGTAATAGCTACCGCGACCTATCAGGTTTAGCGGGTACGGGGACCCCGCTGTTTCATCGTGTCACTGGCACAATCGATGTATCCGCTGGGCAACTAACCATGACAGGTGCACGTATTAGCATTGCCAATACCACCCCTGCGGTGAATACCACCTCAGCGGATGCAAGCACAACGGGTCTACTTGATTTAAGTAACAACTATCAAGTGAGCTTTAAAGTCGCGGCTGTAGCAGGTAACACCGCAAAAATCTTCCAAATATATGTAGATAACAATACCTCAGGTAGCGCTAATTCGATCCATGGCGGCTCTTCAAAGTTTTATTCAGTAAAACTTGAAGAGCTCGTCCCTGGTCAAACGTACACCGTCGATGGGTTGGTAGCCACAGCAACCTCATTCATCACTCTCAGAACGGAAAGTGAAGCAACTATCACATTGGATGAGATAACCATTCAGTAGTTGTAATGAGAGCAGCCAAGCGCTGCTTTAAGACAATTTGATAGTTACCAATACCCTTGCCCCGCACAGCAAGGGTATTTTTTTATCCATATCATTCCTTTCTCTTTGCGCAATAAAATCTTCAAGTTAATAATTCACAAAGAGATTAACAGGCGCTGCGGTTAAAGAGCTAGCCTCCATTAAAAATGGGGGGATTACCCTAGGGCATGAAGTTAACGTTATTAAATTGAGTTAGTAATTTTTCAAGTACGACTGCATAGATGCAGGAGGTAGAGCAATGCAGGAGTAATTGCCAAGAACACCCTATCAAAATTTCTGCCTTGGTATCACTGTATTTATCTGTCGCTATAAATGGTCAGTAACTTAATACAATTGATATCAGCCGGGGCTTACAGCGCACAAAATGTTCCAGATATTAAAAACGAGCGCTATGCATTTTATCCTTTAGGCAGCATATCGGCCGTTTCGTTTAACAGCGATATTTCATGCTATTTTATCAAAGGTGCTCCTCAAATTTAATTAACTCATTAATTAAATCAAAAAAGTATATTGGATTACGGATAGAAGTAAGCGCCCTACTGTCAGTTAGGCGCTTTATATGTCTGTAACAAAAAGGTTATTATGGGGGGGGTAATCGGTACTATTTAGCGCATCTGTTAGTAGATTCACGCTTCACTAAATAAGGAGTGACTACGTCATCTAATTTAATTTTTTCACTTTGTGTCGATTGGCTTTTATTAATGAGTTTTTGCACCGCTAAACATGCCATATTTTGTACCGGTCTTCGAATAGTCGTTAGCGATGGAATGATCCGTGAAGCCAAAATATTATCATCAAAACCTGCTACTGATAGCTGTTCTGGTACTTTGATATTTAAATTACTGGCAACCCGTAATACCCCAGCCGCCATTTCGTCGTTGTTAGCAACAATGGCCGTTGGTCTTGGTTCAGTGCTTAACAATGTCATAGCGCACTCAATACCACTTTCGTAACTATTTTTGCCTTCAATAATACGATTTCCTGGCAGTTGCACATTACATTGTTGCAGTTCAGCTAAAAATCCAGCTAAGCGTTCGATTGAAGAACGATAAACTTGCGGTCCAGAAATAAAACCAATGTCTTTATGACCAAGTTCAACCAAGTAGCTGGCCATTTCTTTCATTGCTGCGCGTTCGTCTGAGACCACAATATTATCAGCATCATCTAAATCTACCGATGCTAAGCGCACATAAGGACAACCTGCTTCACGAATTGCTGCAGCCAACTCTTTGTTTTCAGATACTGGCGGTAAAATAATCACGCCATCAAGCTTAGAGCGAGAGATAAATGACAGGCAATCGTCAATAAATTCAGCACTTTTAGAGTAACTAGGATGAACAACCAATTCATAGCCAAGTTCAGAGCAGACGCTTAATGCACCTCGTTGCACCTGATCAATATACAATGCATCGGGGTTATCATAAATTAAACCTAATAAGTAAGAACGACTTGATGCCAGCCCCCGAGCTTGTTTGTCAGGAGAAAAACCAACTTCGCTGATAATTTTAAGCACTCGCTCTCGCGTCGCTTCACCCACAGCGGGAGAGCGGTTGATCACACGTGAAACTGTGCGCTTTGAAACACCACACAGCTTAGCTACATCATTAATCGTTACTGACATAAAAGTTCCTATTTAGGATGATTGCAAAGTTTAACACTAACCGTAGATCCATAGAAGTAGTTAGTCAGCTCTTGTTATACATTGACTACTTTGATTTAAAAGAAAAATGGAGCTGTTGAGCTCCATCACAGATTTGTTTGATTAAGTTGGCCTAAACGCTGGCAAATAAATTATCCCAAGTTCAGGTTAGTTACTCGATTAAACCAAATAAACGCGGTAACGTTTCACTGATCGCCGGTACATATGTAACCAACATCAATACCAGAAACATCACAGCATACAGCGGCATCATTGGCTTAATTATTTTATGTAACGATGTTTTCGCCACCGCACAACTGACAAACAGTACACTCCCAACTGGCGGAGACACCAAGCCAATTGATAAGTTTAATACAATCATAATCCCAAATTGAATCGGCGACATACCAAATTGCTCAGCTACCGGTAAAAAGATCGGTGTAAAAATCAATACCGCAGGCGTCATATCAATAAACGCGCCAACCAAAATTAAAATCAGATTGATTAACAACAAGATTAAAATCGGATTATCACTGAGTGTTAAAAAGAACTCACTGACCAGCTGTGGAATATGTGTGTATGACAATAACCACGACATGCCCGAAGACGCGGCAATGATCAGCATTACAATAGCCGTTGTTTCACAAGCTTTTAGTAATATAGCAGGCATTTCAGCTATATTGATTTCTTTGTAGATAAATACCGACAGTATTAAAGCATAAATAACGGCAATAGCGCCGGCTTCAGTTGCGGTAAATACACCGCCAATAATGCCGCCAATAACAATAAAAATAAGCAACAAGCTTGGCAAAGCTGCGAGTATTTTTTTCATCACAATGTTAAATGGCAGTCTTGCTGTTACTGGGTAGTTGTTTTTAATCGAGTAAATAGCGCAAACAATCATCAATGCCAGCCCTACTAAAATACCCGGTAAGTAGCCGGCAATAAATAATGCCGCAATCGACACCCCACCACTGGCGATGGCATAGATAATTAAAATATTACTCGGTGGTATTAACATGCCCGTAGTGGCTGCACTTGCGGTAACCGCCGCAGCAAAACTGGCACTGTAACCATGTTTTTTCATTTCTGGCACCATAAAACTACCAATCGCCGATGTGGCTGCAACGGCAGAGCCTGATATTGCACCAAATAACATGCACGACATTACATTTACGAGTGCCAGGCCGCCGGGTAAAAAGCCTATCATCGCCATAGCACATTCAATCAGCCGTTTAGCAATGCCGCCTTGACCCATTATCAATCCAGACAAGATAAAAAATGGGATTGCCAATAATGCGAAACTATCAATGCCACCGGCCATTTGTTGGGCTATGGTCGTGGTGGCAGGCGTAAAATCAATGTGCATTAATAGCGCTGCTAATGTTGATAGCGCAATACACAAAGAAATAGGTACATTAATAAATAACAATACAAAAAAACAAACGATTAAAACAATTGCTGTTAAGTCCATTACGCTTCCTCCGTGAATTTTTGCTGTGCATAATTGATCAGGTTTTCAATGCAATTAATCACAATCAACACCCCGCTCAGCGGTAAAACGATATACACATAACCCATGTTGATCTCAAGCGCCGCTGACGTTTGCTTTAATTCAAAGCTCAGCATCATCAATTGGCTGCCGCCATACACTAAAATACTTAATGCTGTGATCAGCACGCAGATTTCGATTACAAATGAACACTTATACCTAAGTGACGGGATCATTTTTTGATAAAACAGATCAAGTCCTAAATGTGCTTTAGTACGATACGCATACGAAGCGCCCAAGACACCAATCCAAATCAGGATAAAACGCGCTAACTCTTCGGTGTATGAGCTCGGTGCACGTAAAATAAATCGTGAAAATACTTGCCAACAAACAACGGTTACAATTGCTATCATGGCCAAAATCAGTAATCGCTCGATGATGCGATTTAAGTGTGTGTTGAGTTGTCGCATTGTTTGCTCCTACATGCTTTTTATTTTTTTAATGTGAGCTGCAACCGCTGTATCAGCGAACGAAGCATGAAAATCAGCCACTTTATCTTGAAACGCTTGTTTGTCAGGGTAGGTCACTTGTACGCCTTCTGCGATAACTGCTTTAAGCGCCTCATCAGATGCGTTTTGCCACAATGAACGTTGGTACTCAACAGAGTCGGCCATCGCTTGGGTTAACCACTGTTGTTGTTCGTTGTTAAGTGAGTTCCAAACTTCTAAGCTTGCTAAAATTACATCTGGAACAAAGGTATGTTCATCCAGCGAATAATATTTAGCGATTTCGTAATGACGAGATAAGTAATAGCTTGGCGGATTGTTCTCTGCGCCATCAACTACACCTTGTTGCAGTGCGGCATATAATTCGCCCCATGCAATCGGTGCTGCAGCGCCGCCTAAAGCCTGCACTGTTGCTACTGCTGTAGGGCTATTTAACACGCGAATTTTTTTACCTATTAAATCATCTGGGGTATTAATCGCGCCATTGGTGGTGTAAAAGCTGCGGCTGCCTGCATCGTAATAGCCCAAACCTTTAAGCCTTGCAGTGCTCACTTTATTAAGTAGATCGGTGCCTAAGTCACTTTTAAGTACACGCCAAAAATGTTCACTATCGCGAAACAAATACGGAATGCCAAACACTTTCATCTCAGGTACAAAGCCTTCCAGCGGGCTTGCCGATACTTTAGTGATTGATAAACTTCCAATTTGTAACAACTCAATGAGTTCACGTTCAGACCCCAACTGACCACCTGGATAGATAACAATTTCCATTGTGCCATTTGAATAAAATGCCAAACGTTCAGCCATATATTCCATTGCTTGATGCACCACATGGCGGGTGTCTAATGTATGTGCCAAAGTTAATCGCACTGTTTTTTTGTCATCTGTGCAACTAGTTAGCAAAAATAACGACAAAACTAGCATTATCTTTATGAGAAGATTTCTATTCATTATTATTTCTTCTTATCGCTATATGATCATAAAAGAGCTGATTATCTCAGCTCGCTCGGTTGATATTTATCCATATCATCATAATCGAGGTTTTCACCAGCCATGCCCCAAATAAAACTGTAGTTTTGTGTGCCAGCACCTGAGTGAATTGACCACGGTGGAGATACCACTGCTTGCTCGTTATGTACCCAAATATGGCGTGTTTCAGTCGGCTCGCCCATA
This sequence comes from Pseudoalteromonas sp. SG41-2, assembly GCF_014164535.1. Taxonomy (NCBI): domain Bacteria; kingdom Pseudomonadati; phylum Pseudomonadota; class Gammaproteobacteria; order Alteromonadales; family Pseudoalteromonadaceae; genus Pseudoalteromonas; species Pseudoalteromonas sp. SG41-2. The sequence continues at coordinate 164,940 of NZ_JACJFK010000004.1, forward strand.
AAGTGACACACAGCTTGCTGCTCTGGCACTTCAAAATAAAAATACACTTCGTTGCGACGATCATGCTGATGAGCTGGCATGGTATTCCAGACGCTGCCTGGTTTTAATTCCGTTAGCCCCATTTGTAGTTGGCATGTTTGTACTAGGGTATTGATCAGCATCTGATTAATATTGCGCTCATTGGAGGTTTCAAGCGCACCTAAATGCAATACATTGGCATCATTACGTGTCACTAACTTATTTGGATATTTGTGGTGAGCTGGTGCAGAATTAAGATAAAATTTTGCCGGATTGCCACTGTCATGACTAGTAAACAGCACCTCATTGGTATCTTTACCTAAATACAAGGCATCTTTATAGCCAAGCTGAAAATCTTCTCCATCAGCAGTCACCGTGCCGCTGCCGCCAACATTGATCACACCAAGCTCTCTACCCGTTAAAAAGTTTGCTGCTTTTAAGTTGTCTACCGTTTCTAACCTAAGCGGTGCGCTGGTTGGCACCGCACTGCCCACCATAAAACGCTCGTAGTGAGTGTATAACCAATAAATGGTGTTCTCTTGCATGAGTTTGTCGACCAAAAACTCATCTCTTAACTGTTGGGTGTCATAGCCTTTAACTTCATTTGGACCAACGGCATAACGTGACTCTATTTGTGTGCTCATAACATGCTACCTAAAATTAAAAATTATCGTGCTAACCAGCCACCATCAACCGCGAGAATATGGCCATTGACATAGTCACTGGCTGTTGATGATAAAAATATGGCTGAACCAATTAAGTCTTCTGCTTCACCCCAACGCCCCGCAGGGATACGCTTTTCAATTTCACTATTACGAGCGGCATCATCTTGTAATGCTTGGGTGTTATCGGTTCTAAAATAACCTGGCGCAATAGCATTAACCTGAATATTGTGTTGCGCCCATTCGTTTGCCAGCGCTTTAGTAAGACCCGCTACCGCATGTTTGCTCGCGGTATATGCTGGGACTGTCATACCGCCGCTGTATGACAGCATTGAGGCAATATTAATTATTTTGCCAAACCCTTGTTTGATCATGTTTGGCGCAACCGCTTGGGCCAATAAAAAACTGGCATCAAGGTTTACTTTCATCACGTTCTGCCATTGCTCATACGGGTAATCCACCGCAGGGCTGCGAAATATTGTGCCGCCAACATTAACCAAAATATCAATACCGCCATGATTAGCTAAGGCTGTAGCTGCTAAGGCATTCACTGAATCCGTATTACTCAAATCAGCTGCATAATCATACGCCTCACCACCGCGCTCTTTGATCATCTGACACGTTGCTTGGCAGCCGTGCTCTTTACTACTACTGCAAATAACCTTGGCGCCAGCAGCTGCTAAACCCAGTGCAATTTGTTGACCCAGTCCGCGGCTTGCACCGGTGACGAGTGCCGTTTTTGAAGTTAGATCAAACAAAGTGGCTGTCATTTTAAATTCCTGTATAAAGTGTTTATTACGTAATTACTAATTCAATGTAAATTGAATTGACTAAACTTGTTAATACCCATTCTTCGCTACCGGTGGCAATTTGTCAAATATTATTTGCCACCGGTGGCAAATATAGCTAAGATGTAAATATCAATCAGCCCATATAACGTTTATAGGTTCATATTATGCAAGCACTGAATAGAAAAAACTTTAATAAAAACAAATACCCAACAAAAATAATGCAATACGGTGAGGGGAATTTCTTGCGTGCATTTATCGATTGGCAAATTGATAAACTCAATGAAACAAGTGATCTAAACGCCGGCGTTGCGGTGATCCGCCCTATTGATTATGACGCAATTCCTTTACTTAATGTTCAAGATGGTTTGTATACCACTATTATTCGTGGCTTAAACGAGCAAGGTGAAACCGTCGCCGATCACCGTATTATTAGTTCAATCAATGAAGAAATTCCTGTCTATAAAGATTTTCCGCGTTATATGGCATTAGCTGAGAATCCGGATCTGAAAATTATTTTTTCAAATACCACTGAAGCTGGTATTGAATATATTGATACTGATAGACTCGATGACGCTCCCGCTAAAGCATTCCCAGCTAAATTAACGCAGTGGTTGTTCCATCGCTTTAATCACTTTAACGGCTCAGCTGACAGCGGTATGGTGATCATCCCTTGTGAGTTAATTGACTACAACGGCGAGAAACTCAAAGAAATCGTGTTTCAATACTGCCAACTTTGGCAACTACCTGAGGCGTTTTCAAGCTGGTTGAATGAAGCTAACCACTTTTGCTCAAGCTTAGTTGACCGTATTGTCACTGGCTTCCCCCGTGATGAGCATCAACAACTACAAGAATCGTTAGGTTATTTAGATAACTTTATGGTGACCGCTGAGTACTTTCACTTGTTTGTTATTCAAGGACCGCAGCATCTAGCTGAATTATTATGCTTGCAAGACAGTGATCTAAATATAAAAATTGTTGATGATATTTCACCTTACAAACAACAAAAAGTCGGTATTTTAAATGGTGCTCATACGGCTTTAGTGCCACTAGCTTACATGGCGAACATTGATTCTGTGGGCGATGCGCTGGCCGACCCTCTGTTTGAAAAATACTTAACCCAGTTAATCTTTGCTGAAATTATTCCCACTCTTGATTTACCTGAAGATGAATTAAAGCGCTTTGCCAATGATGTACTGAACCGCTTCAGAAATCCGTATATTTGCCATTTATTACTGGCTATTTCACTCAACAGTATGACTAAATTTAAGACCCGTATTTTGCCGCAGTTGCACACCTATGTGAAAACAAATAACGCCGTACCGAATATGATGGCATTGGCTATTGCAGGGCAAATTTTGATGTATAAAGGCCTACGTAATGAGCAGCAAATTGAATTGAGCGATGCCCCACAATGGTTAGAACTATTTAATACCCTGTGGCATGACTTTGATAACAACACCCTATCCTTAAACACGCTTGTTGAACAAGTACTAGGGGCACAATGGCATTGGGAAAGTGATTTAAATGAACTTCCTGAATTAACTGCCACCGTTACAGCTCACCTACGTAATATGCTCACTGAAGGTGTAGCAACTACGCTTACTAACCAGTTAGGCCAATAATATGAAACCATTAATTAAACTACACCCAACTGATGATGTTGCCATTGCAATGCGTAATATCACCGCTGGTGAAATATTGCCCGTTGATGGCGAAGAGATCTTAGTCAATGAGAACATTGATAAAGGCCATAAAGTGGCGCTGCGCGATATTAATAAACAAGAGAATGTTATTAAATACGGTGCCCCCATTGGCTTTGCCCTAGAGAATATTCAAAAAGGCGGTTGGGTGCATACCCATTGCGTTAAAACCACCCTCAATGATGAACTGGATTATCAGTATGTTCCAGAGTTTATTGAACAAAGTGAAGCGACCCCTTCGCCTGAAGTAAATATTTATCGTAGACAAAACGGTGAAATTGGCATTCGTAATGAAATCTGGCTGATCCCTACGGTAGGCTGTGTTAATGGCATGATCAACCAAATGATCAAAGAGTTTAAACTGCGTCATCCACAATTAGAAATTGATGGCATTTATGCGTTTCCTCACCAGTTTGGCTGCTCTCAGCTCGGTGATGATTTAGATACAACACGGATACTGCTACAAAACATGGCACTGCATCCAAATGCGGGTGGCGCTTTAGTCGTTGGCTTAGGCTGTGAAAATAATCAATTACCGGCATTTCGTGATGGCTTAGGGGATTACGATGAAGGCCGCATTAAGTTTTTAATCACCCAACAAGCCGATGACGAAATTGAAGAAGGCGTTGCGCTACTTGAACAAATTTATGCCCAAGTAAAACAAGATAAACGTCAACCAGGTACTTTATCTGAAGTAAAGTTTGGCCTTGAATGTGGTGGCAGCGATGGTTTGTCTGGTATCACGGCGAATCCGATGCTGGGTTATTTTTCAGATTATTTAATTGCTCAAGGTGGCACAACGGTATTAACCGAAGTACCTGAAATGTTTGGCGCTGAAACTTTATTAATGTCGCGCTGTAAAGACGAGGAAACCTTTAACAAGCTCGTTAACATGGTTAATAACTTTAAAGGTTATTACAAAGCTCATAATCAACCGATTTATGAAAATCCGTCGCCAGGTAATAAAAAAGGCGGGATCACTACCTTAGAAGATAAATCGTTAGGGTGTACGCAAAAAGCCGGCACCAGCAAAGTACAAGCGGTTTTGCATTATGGTGAGCGCCTGCAAATACCTGGATTAAATCTATTGGATGCACCAGGTAACGACCCTATTGCCACCAGCGCACTTGGTGCTGCAGGTTGTCATATGGTGTTATTTACCACTGGTCGCGGTACGCCTTATGGTGGATTTGTGCCAACGTTAAAAATTGCTACTAATTCAGAACTTGCCAATAAGAAAAAACGCTGGATAGATTTTGACGCTGGCGTTTTAATTAACGATGTCTCAATGGAGCAAGTCCACGGGGAGTTTGTTGAACTGCTAGTCAACATCGTAAACGGCCAGCCAACTTGCAATGAAATAAACGACATTCGTGAAGTCGCTATTTGGAAAAAAGGAGTGACGTTATAAATGACAGCTAAGTCCATCGCAATTATTGGCGAATGTATGGTTGAGCTTAGCGGCCAACCATTTACTGCCATGCAACAAAATTATGGCGGCGATAGCATGAATACCGCCATTTACTTAAAAAAACTCGCAGGCAATGAAGTAAACGTCAATTACGTCAGTGCCATGGGCACTGATCCACTAAGTCGTGCACTGATTGAAAAATGGCAAGCTCACCATATTAATACTGACAATGTGCTGCTCAGTCATAACAAACAACCGGGTTTGTATATGATTCAAAACGATGTGTCAGGGGAGCGTACTTTTCAGTATTGGCGTAGCGACTCAGCCGCTAAATATTTATTGCAACATGCTGATTTTAAAAAAGTACTAACCAGTCTTGCCGAAGTTGATGCTATTTATTTATCGGGGATCTCCCTGGCAATTTTAGCAGAGCAAGATTGCCATACTTTACTCAGCCATTTAGCGTTACTAAAACAGCAAGGGATAAAAATTATTTATGATAGCAACTATCGCCCTGCATTATGGTCAAGCAAGATGCACTGCCACCTTGCCAATAATAAAGCATACGCACTAGCCGATTTAGCATTAGTGACTTTTGACGATGAAGCACAATTATGGGGAGATAGTAATGTTGCGCAATGTACCGAGCGTTTGCACCAACAAGGCGCTCACGAGGTCGTTGTAAAACTCGGCGCAGATGGCTGCCAATACAGTAAAAAACACCTTGACAATTCAATTTCAGTCGAGCTGTTTAATACTGTCGCTGTAGAAAAAGTGATCGACACTACCGCCGCAGGTGACTCATTTAACGCCGGCTTTTTAGCCCAGTGGTTAACAGAGCAACCTATAAAACAATGTGCACAAGCGGGTAATTTACTGGCCGCCCAAGTGATCCAAAAGCGTGGAGCAATTGTCGAGATAGACATTGCGACAATCAAACACACAATAAAGGCTTAGCTATTTTTTCTTGCTCTACATCAAAAACTACTAATACAGTGAGCGCTTTATTTAGCCCGCTAGAATGGTTAAATATTTAAATCGATTGGCTAACACTCTTTAACGTCTCGACACCGAACCTGAGTGCATACCTAAGTTTACTTATTCTAAAGTAAGTGCTGTGAGACGCTTATTTTGTTTAAGTAAACTTCCTCTCATGGGTATGCACTCTAATTCCCTTACTTGCTGCTAATAATGTGATTAAACCGTTAGCTTGCCATCTGCATCAACACCTTGCTTCCAATACGCTGAGCAGACAATCTTCTCACGCGGTATTGCATATTTATCAATCGCTAAATCTTTAATGGTGCGCACAATAGCAGCTTCTAGCGCCATGAAAATCAATGGTTTTTGCGTATATTGAGTCAATAGCACTGAAGCCTGATCAACCACATCTATTTGCGGCTGCATTGTAATTAACCAATTTATAGTGTGCTTGCTGTGTGCTTTGATTGTATCGAGCTCGATAACATCCTGCGAGTCAGTAACATGAATGATCACATCAACATCAGCTGTTGCAGGTAGTTGCTGTAAATACCCGTTAATAGCATTAACTGAGGTTAAATCAGCAATCATCAAATACTGCGACTGACTAAAATCATCAAGCTTTTTAGGGCCAGGGCCTGCAATTGCGAGTTTATCACCAGGCTTTGCTTGTTTAGCCCAATCAGTTGCGATACCACGATGCTGATTGACGACAAAATCAAGCGTAATTGTATGGTTAATAGTATCTATAGCTCTGATTGTATATGAGCGCTTAGGTGCAGGGTTAGCTGCTTTGAGGTCAGTTTCAACCTCATCTTGTCCAGCATGTGGTAATAGTACTTTTACGTACGCACCTTGTTGATCCGCAGGAAAATCATGAAACTCATCTGAGCCAACAACCAGACGCTTTAAATGCGGAGCTATCGCTGTTGTACTTATTACGGTTGCACGACGTACTTTTCTACTCATTTTGATCTCCTCAGAAGATTTATTTACGTGTTTAATTGCACAACGCCCCATTGGTTGATAAAATCAACTATAGCAATTTAATTGACTTTGTCAACCATTATGGATTTATTATGAACTCTTCATTGGCCAATACATTATTTGCTTTAATGCAAAATTATCGCGTTACCATACGAGAAGCTATTAATGCAGGTGAGCTTGGGTTAAACGCAATGCATGTGCGTTGCCTACATATTATTGCAGCGACAACTCACTGCACTGCTAACGATATTGTGAATCAAACCCAGCGCGATAAAGCGCAAATTGCACGCTTAGTTAAAGAACTAATTACATTAAAGCTGATTGACAAAGATGCCAGTGAGCACGATAAGCGTTGCTTTATCTTATCGTTTACCTCTGAAGGTCATGCTCTTTATGACAAACTATTAAACGCCGAACAGCATGTTAATGAGCAAATGTGCAAAAACTTAAACTCTCAACAAATCAATGACTTTTTAGATACTGCTCAAAAAATGATTAAAAATATGCAGTGATCGCAACTTCATTACTTGGCATAAGTTAACTAAAACACATATACTGTACACTTATACAGTGTATGTGCTTGGTTAATTATTTATGTTTGTTATTCCTATTTATATCGAAGCGGGCGTATGCGGGTTTGAATCACCTGCCGCTCAGTATAAAGAACTTGGTTTATCACTGGATCAGCTATTGATCAAACACCCCGATGCGACGTTTATTGGTGTGGCATCCGGCTGCTCAATGCAAGAGGTCGGTATTTTTGACGGCGATTTATTATTGGTTGATCGCGCCGAAGAAGCTAAAAATGGTGATGTCATTGTAGCTAACTTAAATGGTTTATTTGTTTGTAAATTATTAGATAAAACTAATGCACGGCTACTCTCTGCATCGGACTTATATCCCCCAGTGCAACTGACTGATAGTGATGAATTTCAATTAGAAGGTGTGGTTACTCGTTCGATTCGATTACATCGCTCTAGTGCTGAGCTGCGCCAATGTATTGCTTAGTGGATGCAGTGGCGTTTTACGCCAGCGCTGAAAAAGTATTTGATCCAGCGATCCGATCAAAACCTGTTGTGGTATTAACCAATAACGATGGCTGCATTTGTGCGATATGTCCTATCGCACGGCGCTTAAATATCCCTAAGTTTCAGCCCTACTTTAAAGTTAAACATTTACTGGCCAAACATAAGGTGGTTATTCGCTCATCTAATTATGAGTTGTACGCGGATCTAAGCGATAAAATGATGAATGTGATCAGCCGTTTTTGCGACACCCAACACGTATATTCGATTGATGAAGCATTTTTGCAGTTTAACGGCTTTACCCCACTCATTAATGACTGGCATCAGTATGGCCAGTTAATTCGTCGCACAGTTTGGCGCGAAACAAAACTCCCTGTTGGAGTTGGCTTTGGCCCTACACCAACATTGGCAAAAGCCGCAAATCATGCTGCTAAAAAGCTCAACGGTTTTAATGGAATTGCAGTGATTGATAGCGAACAAGCACGACAACATATTTTAGCCGCGATGGATGTAGCTGATGTATGGGGCGTTGGCAGACGTTTAGCTAAAAAACTCAAACTACTTAACATTAACAGCGCGCTTGATTTAGCCAAACAAACACCACAACGTATGAAACGTTTATTTAGCGTCGTGCTTGAGCGTACAGTTAATGAGCTAAATGGCATTGTGTGTTTAAATTGGGATGATGTACGCCAAGATAAGCGTGAAATTTTTTCGACCCGTAGTTTTGGTGAACGTTTAACTGATCCGGTTGCATTAAAAACAGCGTTGATCAATCACAGTATTATTGTCGCTCGCAAACTACGTCAGCAACGCTCCTTAACTAAACGCCTGTTACTATTTGTGGCAAGCTCGCCCCATGAGTCACATTACTATAAAAAATCATTAGTGTATGAGTTACCCGTATCTAGCGCAGATAGCCGTGTATTTGCTAAAGCAATTAGCGAAATATTTACGCAGCTATATCAACACAACGTCCGTTTTTATAAATGTGGTGTGGGTGCACTCGAGCTTAGTTCACAACAGTTTCAACAACCCGACCTATTTGCTCCTAGCCAAGACAACATAAAACTAATGGAGTGTTTAGATTCAATTAATAAGCGATACGGCTGCGATACGCTAACTCTGGCAAGTCAACAACAAAGCCAAGCATGGCATATGAAGCGTGCATTTTTATCGCCTCAGTACACAACGCGTTGGCAGCATTTACCGAAAATAAGTTGTGATTTATAAAAAACTCACATTATCGTTAAATTTAAAGTTGTAGTTCAAACTGACAACGAACATTACTGCTCTCTACACTGTACGCAAGCGTTGTAGGCGAAATAAAACGCAGCGTTTGGCTCGTGTCTAAATTATCTGTCTCGTTTTCACAGCGAGTATGGCGTAGTGACATGGTAATGCTTTGCGTGGTGTATTTATACTTAGTAGTGACCAAACAAAAGTTAGCGACTTTATTCGTTTGTGTGCCATGGTGTAAGTTATTAAAAATAATTTCATCACCGAGCTTAAAGCCAAGATCAGGCTCATTTGCATCAAGCCATGCTAACTGTCCACCAGCACACATTTTAGCCTCACCTGATACCAATTGATAACTACCAACCTTAGTATTGAATAAATTAATAAACTGACTTTTATTACTTGGCAGCTCAGTTTTAGCACTGACAACTGTAGTTAAACAAACCGACACTAAACACAGTAATACTTTACGATAGCGCATTAAATACCTGACATTTATTGATTTATATACTCAGCATAGCATAGCTACGGTGATTAAAATAAAAACCAGCCAGTATACTGAGTCATGGTTGGTTTTTAATATTATGTTACTGCCAATATTTAGCAAATAGTTGCGGATATGCCAACTTTAAAAATTTAGGCTTATCTTTAAAGCGCTTACCTTTGGGTTGATCAAGGCCTGAAGGAGCAAAGGGTAATTCGTCTTCATTACGCTGTTCATATAATAAACCAGCGATCAAGTCATACTCATCTAAGTAAGGATAAGGCTGCTCGTTTAAATGATAAACAGGTGTGCAATCAGCCAAAGAATCAGCATTTTCAAGCGCAGTATTAAAAGCTGCTTCACCACGAGAAATTAACCAACAACGAAATTCTGAGAAACCGTATTCATCATTGCAACCGGCCATTACAAACGCAGCACCGAATAGCTCCCAAGTATAACTTTGGCGCATACAAATGCTAAATTGCTTATCAAATTCAATGAGCTGTGCATCGCTTAAATCTGTAAGTAAACCTTTTAAACGTTCACTGACTGATTCTGGCTCTGCGGTTCTATCTGCAACGGTAACTAATTGCCAGAATTCGCTTAAAGTAAGTGCACTCATGACAAAATCTCTTTCACTCGCCCTACTTGACCATCCTCTAAGCGCACTTTAATACCATGCGGATGATTGGGTGATTTAGTCAAAAGGCGCTCAACAACACCTTGCGTTAATGTGCCGCTACGCTGATCTTGTTTTAAAACGATATTAACTTCGGTGCCAGGGGTGATTTGTGAACGAGTAGGAACTGCCATAATGGATCTCTTTTACTATTTTGTTGGATTATAGCTGTATGTCATCTTGATACCAAACTAAAGCACCGTAATCATCATTTTTTCAGGTTTAGTTGCACTGATAATAACCGCAAAATCATGCTGGTAAATTTATAGGTATCACTTAAGCCTAAGTTCATCTAAGCAGTTCAAGCACCTGTTCAAATTTAACTGGTTTACTAAATAAATAACCTTGATAGCTATCAACTTCTAAACCTTTTAATAAAGCTAACTGATCGTTACGCTCCACACCTTCCGCTATCACTTTACAACCAATCATATGCGACATTTTAGTCACTGCTGAAACAATACTTTTATCTTTTGAGTGCTCACAAATATTATCAACATAAGATTTATCTATCTTTATATAATCAACAGAAAGTTCTTTTAAAACAGAAATCGAGGAAAACCCAGTGCCAAAGTCATCAATAGAAATACGTACGCCAATGCTTTTTAATTGTGTGATAACTTTAGATAAATAGACTAAATTTTTAATCATTATAGTTTCTGTAATTTCTAAATGTATGTTATTTGTGTTAACACAATACCGATTTAATAAATTCTTTAAAAATATAATAAAATCATGACTTTCAAGTTGCAGTACAGATACGTTGATTGATAGTGCAGTCGTATTGTCGAGTTTGTTTAACTTACTCAAACTTGCAATCGCTTGCTCTAAAACAAACTCCCCTAAAAAGTTAATTTGGCCATAGCGTTCTGCTATGTCGATAAATTCTGAAGGGGGAATAAATTCATCATTTAAATGCCAACGTAACAGCACTTCGAAAGTAATTATTTTATTATCGATTATATCAACAATAGGCTGATAACAAAGATGAAAGCCTCCTTGTTCAACACTCTCTTTAATTGATCTACGTAACATCTCTTCTCTATTAAGAGCTTGCATCATACGTTCATCAAATATTGAAATTTCATTGCGATTTTTTTTACCTTCGTACATTGCAACATCAGCATATTTGATAGCTTGAGTAAGGTCAAAGTTTGTGCGAGTGTAAAACAAGCCCACTTTAAAGGAGGGTCTAATATTCAGGTTATCTTTAACGACAGGCTGGGTTAAATTATCAACAAGCTTTGTCGTGTTACTTATCAGCTCAGCTTTACTCGCGTGACACGAATAAAGAATAAATTCGTCCCCTCCCCACCTACAAGCAATCATTTCCCGTTTTTTTTCTATCGATAATAAACGTTTTCCAGTTTCAGCAAGAACAAAATCTCCAAACTCATGACCATATTTATCATTAAGTATTTTAAAGTCATCCATATCTAAAAATAGAACAGCTTTAATGTTATTGATATTTTGAGCTAAATCGAGATCGACATTAGAGAAAAAGCTCCCCCGGTTAAATAATTGAGTTAAATTATCACGTTGCTCTAAATTAATTATTTTCTCAGTACGAACTTGCACTTCTTTTTCTAGATTATGGATAAATAAATCGAGCTTAATTTCATTATTAATTGAGGTTTTTACATCTTTAGCTGCGCGTATTGCACTGACAAAACACAAAATAAACCACAATACAATTCCCAATATGCCTAAAACATTTTCATTATCGTCTGGTTGAAATAAAAGCAATATACTAAATGGGATAAGCAAAAAAGTAATATAGCTGAAGGCTGAGCGAATATCGGAGGACAGAACATTGACAGCTCCCCCTGCTAATGAGCTAAAAACAACCAGCGTGACAAATTTCTCTGACATCTGCATATCTTCAAAAAATAATATTGGGAACACAGCCCAAGTCAAACCAGTTAAAAATACACCAATAAAGTAACAATGGTACTTTATATTATTGTCATTACTTAAAAAAACATGATTTAAAATGCGCAGTGAAAATACGAAAATAAGAATACAAAACCAATACAACTTTCCTACAGAGTCACTTTGATTAATGCCACTAAAAATAACAAAAACAGCAACTATAAGATTTATAATAATAGCTGAATTGAAATAGGAACTAACGAAACTAAGTCGTTTAGCTATAAAATTTTTTGAATAAGTAGCCATTACACTAAATCACATACCCTGTCTAAACTGAGCATTCTACTTAAAATAACCAATCAATACAGTATTAATAAATCAATCGAGAGCGAAAAATACGCGCTGAGTTATTGTCTTTTTTGCAACTATTGACATGTCATTTCACATCATCGCTTAGCTCTTAAGTGAACTCTGTTAATGATCAAATAGTTACACAAATGAAAAGCCTGAATTTCAAGTGCGTCATCGCTACTATCGGTTATTTCTTAACGCAAAGCAGTGTTTAAAAAACTTATTTTACCTTAAAAACGAAACTATGATGAAAAATTAATTGCTTGTGGCTTGATGTTTATAAGCGCAAGCGGCTGCTTAATTTGCGCTTCAATTAAAGGCAATTGTTGCTCATTGTTTGCCTCTAATAGTGCTAATTCATCAATAAAAAAACAACTTATATGCAAGCTATTACTTGGTTTTTTTAAATTGACTGTATGCGTTAAGTAACTAAAACCAGCGTGCTTGTCTTTTATATTTTCACAAGCGATGGTTAGAGTATTACGAAGTGCTTTATCTAACAATTTTTCTGTTTTAGTCATTTTTACTGGTGTGCTCTTGGCTTGAGTCGTTTTCTGGAACTATGTCTTGCTGCTTTTTAAATTTTTTGTAACCGTCTTCTTGGCGCTTTATACATTCATGATATTCTTTATCTGCCATGTAGCTGCATTCACCTAAACGGGCAGCTTGAATTTCGTGATAGCGTGCATCTGAACTACAGCCGGTTAAAAACAGTACCGCTGAGGCACTTACAACCCATTTTAGCCTATTGAAAAGCATTAAAAATTCCTTACATTTTAAGCTGGAAAAGTAATTCATCCATGACGATTTTGCTGTATATTGCAAACGTTTTATATCTATAACCGTTAAGGGCTAATTATGATGTTGTCGCAGTTACAAAAGCTGTTCCAGCGTATCGATAAAAGTAAAATATTTCAATCATTTGTTATCGCCGTTATTGTTGTATCAGCGCTCACCGTTGGTGCACACACCTATTCGTTACACCCCACTGTTGAATTTGCTTTACATTGGATGGACGTGGGCATCACGGTGTTTTTCTTAATAGAACTAATTATCCGCTATGTTGCAAGTAAAGGCTTAAAAGACTTTTTTAGCAAAGGCTGGAATATCTTTGACTTTATAATCGTCATTGGCAGTTTATATCCTGCTGCAGGTTCGACCATTTTTATAGCCCGTTTACTACGAATATTCCGCGTACTACGTTTAGTCTCTATGGTGCCAGAACTACGTTTGTTGGTTAATTCACTATTAAAAGCCATACCGCAAATGGGCTATATTGCGCTGTTAATGTTTGTTATTTTCTATATTTATGCCGCAACTGGCAGCATGTTATTTTCTGAGATAAATCCATTTCTGTGGGGAGATGTATCAATCTCAATGTTGACTCTGTTCAGAATAGCAACCTTTGAAGATTGGACCGACGTCATGTACGAAACTATGGCTGTCTATAAACTAAGTTGGATTTACTACCTTACTTTTATATTCTTAACTGCTTTCGTATTTTTAAACATGATGGTAGGCGCTATTCTAGAAGTTATGTCACAGGAGCATCGCAATGCCCGTGAAGAGCAAGCCGATGTAGATTCCTTGCCGGCAACCCAAGGACAAATCAATGAGCTGAAGGCACAAATAGCAGAACTAAAAACACTATTAAAGCCCAAAAACTAAGTATTGATAAACTAGCACCTAAGAATATAAAAGCTTAGGTGCTAGTGCAATTATAACTAAGTTCATCTGTAGTCAGCCGATAAACCAAGTATTTATTCCTAGTGTAAAATCTAAAACTAATAAATTATTGCTTTTAGCTATTTATCAATGGTCTAATAAAAATATGATAAATTTACACCAATTATAATGCATTACTTCAGAAGATACTTTTTATTATCAGATCACGTTAATTCAAATGTTAGAATACCTAACTGGCGTATCAGTGCATTACGCATTATTTTAGCAGCTGGTGTTATTCTATGTTTTGCAGTGCTTTGCGATACTTTAAACGCCGCAATTGAGTTCAACTTAATCCATGTAATTGTGCTTTGCGCGAGCTTTTTTGTCACAATGGCTATCTTACTTCTAGCTAGCCGTAAATGCTTTACTTTATGTGCCCATGCGCTGCTACTCAGTATTGTTGCTGCAACAATCTCAATTAATCTCTTTTTAACAGATATCAACCTTGCAAAAATAGGCTCTATGTATATGTATGCCTGTCCTATCATTGCGTTGATGCTATTAGGTGTGAGAACCGCGCTAAGTTATGCGATTCTAAATATCGTGCCTTTTTATTTTATAATATACAACATTGATATTTCATCTCTTACCTCCATAAATACGCAACTACCAAATTCAGACTGGTATATATCAGGATTATTATTCTTAATCTTTAATATCTGTATTCCGCTTGCGGTTGCACGCACCATAGTTGCAGCTAAACGTTTAAATCAAACCATGGCAGAATCAAATAGTCATCTAGCAGCAAAAAATGAGCTTTATAGAACATTTTTTACTGAATCAAGTATTGCAAAAATAATTATCGATAGTGAAAACACCGTTATAGATTTTAACAGTCAAGCGAAAATGTTATTTGATTTCAAAGCAACAGTTAAAAACAGCACAGTTAAACTCGATAAATTATTACCTAATCTTGTGATTGCAGCTAACCCACAAAAGAACCAAGTATTTAAATATAAAAACACCTATAAAACTGTACATTACCAGCAAGTTACTGACTCTGATTATTGTGTGCTGCGCTTTGATGACTGCACTGAACAACATCAAATAAAACAAAACTTATTAGCAATGGAGCAAGAAAACAAACGTTTACGTTACAGCGATGGTCAAACACACCTTCCCAATAGAGAATGGTTTGAGCTTCAGTGTGAAAGATTTGTAGCAAAGTACCAAGGTGATTTCTATATTGTGATCACCCAGAGTGCAAATAATGAATATTTAAATCTCAAATACAGTAAAGCTGATGCAAAAGCACATTTAGTATCAGCTTATAAGCGCTTAAAAGACTCTAATGAAGACCTCGTTCTGTGCGCTCATGTAGGTAATAATAAATTAGCATTTATAATAACTACAAGCTCAGCTAACAAAATAGAGTATAAGCTTTTAAACGAAGTTAAACATGCGCTTGATGAACCTTATATAATGCGGGGCAGAAAATACCAACAGTCGTTTTTATTTGGTTTTTCTAACTTTCCAAGACAAGGAAAAAGCAGTGCTACTGTATTGAACAACGCAATAGAGGCATTAAAACTTGCTGATAATCATCGCCCTATTAATGGTTATGATGAAAAACGCTCACAAGCATTTTTAGAAAAACATGAAATATCAATGTTATTAGACGAAGCACTTCATAACGCCGAGTTAGAGTTACACTATCAACCTAAAGTAACACATGACGGCAAGTGCATTGGACTTGAAGCATTAGCACGCTGGAACAGTAAAACTCTTGGTGTTGTATCACCTGCGGTGTTTATTCCTATCGCAGAGGAATACCGGATGATCAGCCGACTCACAGATCTCATAATTCAAAAAGTCTGTACTCAAATTGCAACTTGGAGCAAAGATGAAATTCCACTAGTGCCTGTTGCAATAAATATATCATTGCTTGATTTTGGCCAAAGCGATTTCATGTCAAAATTAGTAAAATACTTAGCGGACTTTAATGTCAAACCAAGTCAAATTGAATTAGAACTGACCGAAACGTCATTAGAAGCAAACCAAGAATATTCCTTGGCGCTAATGCAAAACCTACAATCATGGGGATTCACAATTTCTGTTGATGACTTTGGTGTGGGCTATTCAAATATTGCGCGCTTAGCCGAATATCCTATAAATAAGCTAAAACTTGATCGCTCGCTAATAAGCCAAGTTACAAGCTCAACAAGGCAAAAGAGCTTAGTAAAAGCAATTCACGTCATGTGTGATGAGCTAGGTATAAAATGCGTATCTGAGGGAGTTGAAACACAACAGCAAGTTGAAATTATGGCAAATATGGGATGTAAAGAATTTCAAGGCTTTTATTTTTCAAAACCATTATCGGCCTACCACTATACCGAGCATATAAAACAACAAGGTTTGAATTTTAATCCGCAAAAAATACCAACAAGTTAATACCGGAAAAAAATAGAATCGGCTATTAAGCTGACTGGAGTATTCGCATTGAAGACTAATGAGCGGTATTGTCAGCTTGTATTTTATTCTTAGCCACTGTTATTACTACACTTTAAATTTTCCAACTAGATCAGTAAGAACGTGTGATAAGGTTTTTAATTTATCGCCATTATTACTGGTATTGGCAGCAATTTCACTAACATCATCAGCCGCATTTTTGATTTCTATAACATTGCGATTTATATCTTCAGCGACATGCTGCTGCTCTTCTGCAGCGGTTGCTATCTGCGTATTTAAGTCACTAATATTAACAATAGACGCTGTTATTTCCGTAAATTGCAGCTGTGCAGCATGGGATAGTTCAACCGTTTTATTAGTGCTGTCTAAACTGCGTTTCATTTCAGTAGTGACTTGGCCAGACATGCTACGTAATTTGTCTAATTGCGTAGCAATCTCTTCAGTGGATTCAGACGTACGTTTCGACAATGCACGTACTTCATCTGCAACGACAGCAAAACCACGACCATGATCCCCCGCTCTAGCAGCTTCTATTGCAGCATTTAAAGCAAGCAAATTAGTTTGCTCAGCAATGCCTCTTATAACGCCTAAAATTGACATTATATTTTCACTTTCAGTGTCAAGTTGCGATATATCATCCGTTGCTTTACTTATCACTTCGCTCAAAACAACCACGCTTTGAACGGTCTCTGTGATCACTGTTTGACCTATCTCTGATGCCTGTTGCGTTTGCATAGCCAGATCTGCCGCATTAGCACAACTTGAAGCTACTTCGTTGGCTGTCGCAGCCATTTGATTAATTGCAGTTGCCGCCATTTCCAGTGCTTGTTGTTGTTGGGAGGTAGAACGAGTTAATTGCGATGCTTGTGTAGAAGTTTGCTCTGATGTACCGCTTACATCTAATGCACACTCGTTGATTTGTCTTACTAAATCAGCAATCAAGTTTAAAAATAGGTTAAAACTATTGGCAAGCTTTGCCGTCTCATCTTTAGTTTTTATCGTGAGCCGTCGAGTTAGGTCACCACCGCCTTGCGCAATTTCAGCCAGGCCATCACTGACTTCAACTATAGGTGAAGAAATTACTTTTGAGATATAACTTGCGATTAAAATGAATACAATAATTAGCACCGCACTAATAATTAAAATTGTAACGGTCATGGTGTTTGCGGCGCTCATCACCTCTGACTTTTCAACTAAGCCAATAAATTTCCAGCCTAACTTAGCTGAAGTATAAATATTGGCAATAAAATCTTTGTCATTAATAACAATTTCGAACTGACCTTGGGTATTAGCCGCTAACTGCTTGTATTTCCCACCCGCAATATCAGTTAAACGTTTAAAACGAAAATCTTCATTTTTAACATCAACAAGTATGTTTCCCGTATCTTCGATCAGCATTAAGTAACCAGTTTCACCCAGCTTAATATTAGCAATAATTTCTGTCAGTCCTTGCAAAGAAACATCCATTCCCTGTACACCGATAATTTGTCCATTATCTTTTATTGCTTTTACAGTAGAGACTATAACCATGTCGTCAGCTGCCCAATAATAAGCACTAGTGCGAACCGTTTTACCACTTGCAGATTTACCTGTTAAATACCAAGGTCGAGATCGTGGGTCATAATTAGCATTAACTTCTCCCGCTGGCCACTGAATATAACCACCTTGTTCATTACCCATATAAATATAAGCAAGCCCTGGGTGAGTTTGGCCGAAGTGATCAAACTGTTGAAATGCGGCACGTTCAACACTGCTGCCTTGGAGATGTTTTAGCATCACCGAATTATTTGTATCTACATGAGTTTTGACATCTTGCTTGGCAGCTAAGACCATTTGATGGGAAGCTAGATAATCAACATTTTTTTCTATTTCGGCAAAAAATATAGCGATACCATTATCTATTTGCCGTGCTTCTCTTTCGCTCATTTGCGCAAAATTATCAATAGCTTGCTCTCTTGTTTGCGTGATAACAAGTGCTGCAATAATAAAAAGAGGTAAGGCGATGGCGGAGGCAAAAGATAGTTTTAATTTTTTTGATATATTCATATATAGGAGGCCAAATAGATACTCCCATAAAGATAGTAAGCTATTGAGTATTCAGCAAGAAACAATCTCACTAAATTAACTAAGCAGTGACAAAACTAAAGCGGTGCAAAAAGACAACAGTAAAAGGGCTGGCACATTGCCAACCCTCCATATTAACTGTAATAAATGGCAGCTAGTAAACTAATGTTTATTATCAACAATAATGCGTAGCATACGACGCAGTGGCTCTGCAGCACCCCATAATAACTGATCGCCAACGGTAAAAGCACTAATATATTTAGGCCCCATCGCTAATTTACGAATACGCCCTACTGGAATACTTAATGTGCCTGTCACTTTAACCGGTGTTAAATCTGTAGCTGTAATATCACGCTCATTCGGGATCACTTTAACCCACTCATTGTGTGACGCTAAAATCTGTTCTATTTTCTCGACGCTAATATCTTCACGTAGTTTAATCGTCATTGCTTGTGAGTGACAACGCATTGCACCAATGCGCACACATAAACCATCAATAGGCACAGGCTGTTTTGATGAACCTAAAATTTTGTTCGCTTCAACTTGCGCTTTCCATTCTTCTTTAGATTGACCCGATGGCATTGGCACATCAATCCATGGGATAAGACTGCCTGCTAACGGCACACCAAATTGCTCTTGCGGTAAATCGCTTGAGGCTATTTGCTGTGTGACTAGTTTATCAATTTCTAAAATAGCGGCTTGTGGATCAGCTAGCTTGTCAGCCACACTTGCATGAATAGAGCCCATTTGCGCAATGAGCTCTTTCATATTGCGAGCACCGGCACCCGATGCAGCTTGATAAGTCATTGGGCTTACCCACTCAATCAAGTCTTGCTCAAATAAACCACCCAATGCTAATAACATGAGTGACACTGTGCAGTTACCACCCACATAGGTTTTTACGCCTTGCTCAAGACCTTGTTCAATCACATCTTTATTGACCGGATCAAGTACAATAATACTGTCATCGCTCATACGCAGTGCTGATGCCGCATCAATCCAATAGCCGTCCCAGCCTGCTTCACGTAATTGTGGATACACAGCTTTAGTGTAGTCACCACCTTGACAGGTGATAATAATATCCATTTTTGCCAGCGATTCAAAATCCATTGCATTAAGTAATGGTTTTGCAGGACCCGCTAAATCAGGGCCAAGCTGACCGGTTTGTGAGGTGGTAAAAAAAGTGGTGTCGATATGAGCAAAATCATTTTCTTGTTGCATACGCTCTAATAACACTGAGCCAACCATGCCCCGCCATCCGACCAATCCTACTTTTTTCATTGTTTGTTCCACTGTTTGAGTCATAAGAAATACCTAATACGTTAAAAATTAAAATTCATTGCGTGAGATTTAATTTTTAGAACGAACAATCTAGCACTGTGATCGAGGCAACACCAGTGTTACTCATAGAACATAAAATTTTTTCATCTTGAGTCAATAATCATATTTCTAATAGTTATGATTATTGTGCGTCATTGTAAAAGACCGGTGTTTTTGACATCCAACTGATTCATCTGTTGCTATTTTTTTGCAATATGAAACTGACTATCTGTACATAAGTAAGTTAATAAGAATGCAATAAACAAGATTTATAATCATTTCGCATTTTATAGTCAGATGTATTGTGTATTATTTTATTTATTAAAAGGAATCAAAAAAAATGAAAACATTATACTTTTCTATCTTTAGGTGTATCTGCAAATATTAACGAAATCAATGTAGAATCGAATACTTCTTTTGCCAGTGTTGAACACACATCGGGCTCAACAAAAAGCTTATCTACATCAACCCAACCCTACCGTAATAGTTGATAGTTGATAGTAGTTATAGCAACTTCTTTGTCAGTTTTATATCGGGAAATCAATTCTGTAAAGAGCGAGGTCATAAGCGAGAAATCACTGGCAGCACAGTGAAGTGTGGTGAGGATGAATATGAGTATGCGGAATATGACTGGTATGGTAGCGCATGGGTTTCAAAAAATACTGGTAGTAAAAATCAGTGTTATCCATTGTACGCTAGTATAAAGTGCGGTAACTAACGTAAACAAACAGCTCAGTAACAACTGAGCTCTTATTCCATAGCGCAAAAGTTCCTCCAATTAATATCAACATAGTTCAACTCATCATTAATCACATATCATCATTAAAATAATAGCCTTATATCAATTTGCATTAAATGATCACTTCTTTAATAACACAGATATTACACAACCATTAGTTTTACAAATAGCAGATATTAAAAAGCCCTGCATTTGGCAGGGCTGAGATAATAGAGACTTATGTAATTTGCCTTTATTAGATGACTTTAAAACTCGTAGCTAAAGCTCACGCTTAATTCTCTAGGCGTTTCTTGAGAACGAATTAGCACATCATTTTGTTCTACTTCAAAGTTTTGTCCCAACATATTTTTCACTTTAAGTGTTATTGTGGTATTAAACGTTGGGTAATAACTATAAACCATGTCTAACGAGTTTAAAGGTTGTTCGTAAGCGTCATCAAAGTTATTAACACCCGCAGCTAAAATACGATCACCAAATACATTGTAGATAACAGATGCTTGATGCATGCCATCATGTGAATCGTAATTCAGTTGCAAGTTGGCAACATACTTTGAATGGCCCGTCATACGTCGCTTTAGGTTCGTGAGATCGCCACGCTGTTCTTCTGCAATTTCAACTTCTGAATCACTGAGCGTTATATTTCCAGAAGTAAAAAAAGCGCCCCCTAATAAATCACTGTGCAACTCAGTTAACCATTCAGCTTCAATACCGTAAACATAGGCTGTTTCTGCATTGTCAAACTGCAGAGTAAAACGGCCGTCGCTTTCTGTTAATAGTGCTTCGATTGGTTTATCGATATCTTTATAGAATGCGCCAACTGAGTAATTATCGCCATTGTCCATATAAAACTCGATACGTGCATCAAAGTTATCTAGGTAACTAGATTCTAAGAATGGATTACCAAGCGTTCGATAACCTGTCAGCGGATCTTGGAATTGAACAGGGCTTAGCTCTCGCAAATCAGGGCGTACAACCGTGTTGCCATAACCAAAACGAACTTGATACGATTGCTGACTATATGTCATAGATAACGAAGTAAAATACTCATCTTCCATCACACTTGCTTGTTCTATCGCATCTGCACTTAATTTATCAGCCAATAAAGCAGGATCGAATGCTGAGCGAGAAAAAGCAAGCGCAACTTGGCGGAAGTCCTCGTAACGCACACCACCGCTTAAACGCCAATCTTGAGCAAACGTTACGTCAAAAGAGCCGTAATAAGCATCAATCATTTGCGCTGCTAAGTAATCATCAGCTGTTGGTTCTTGGAACAATAACTCGACATCCGTTGAATCAACAACAGCATCGTTAGCAAAAAAACTACCAATTGACAGTGCTTCTTCTTCACTTTGTGCTAGATCTAAAGACTGAGTTTGGTTAAAACGATAGTTAAAAAAGTCAGTGCGGTAATCACGTGTTTTTTCAACAAAATAACCACCACCCGCAATTTCTACTTCGGCGTTATCAAAGTAAAAAACTTTGTTTACATTAACGCCCCAGTTTTCTACATCGTCTTCAAGCTCTACAAATCGATACAAATAAGGATTACCACCTAAGCTACCATTGTAAAAAGTACGTTGATATTTGCCATCTAAGTACTCATCACGAACCGTTACTTTAAGCTCACCAGGTATACTTGTAGTCGCTGTTGAGTCAGTATACTGCCAATCTACACCAACACCTTCAAGAAAACCCCAATCTAAATTGTGCATTCCACGAAGCTGAAGTATTTCAAGTTCTCGTTCCTCAAAAGAGGTTAAGTGACTACGCTGCAACTGCCCAGCATCAATACTTAATGACTTTGAAGGTTCTTGGTAAAGCGCAACAGAGGCTTCATCTTCAGAATCTCGTAACATCATATAAGTTGCTGTTAAATCGTGACCTCCAATTTTATAACCTAAATTTAGAGAGCTATTTAACTTTATATTATGCTTGGTTGACACTTCTTTCTCTGTTGCAGAGTAACAAGTAAAGTCATCTTGTGAACATGAGGACTCAGATGCGTCAACAGAAGAAAGTACAGCGCTAAACTTCTCAGCATTAGACCATTCATTTTCATAGGCAACTGACGCTAAGAAACCAAACGAGCCGTCTAAGCCAAATAAGTTATCAAAACGGTCGCCATACACAGCTTTAATACCGGCATCAGGATTTAAACTTTCTTTTTCCAAGCCAAAATCTCTTGGCAATGCTTTTGCTAAACTTTTATTTAAGTCTATCGCGGCAGCTTGGCCAATATCAGCCCCCTGACGTCTTGACTCTACATCTCTGATATTTCTATACGAAATATCAGACAGGCCATTGATATAGGTATTTAACGCAGTCTTAACTGAACCAGGTAATGCGCGTGTACCATCATCTTTACCTAACCAATCATCACTGCCACCATTATATGTATAGCCTTCGTCGTTTGTATCTTTATAACTGGCACCAATTTCGACTTTAAATAAAGTATCATTTGGAATGCTCTTGGTTCTGATATTAACGTCACCACCACCAAAAGCCGCAGGCATATTTGGTGAATAGGCTTTTTGTACAGCCAAGGATTCAATAATACTTGATGGGAAGATATCAAGTGGAATTACATTTCGTGTTAGATCCGGGCTTGGAACTACCGCGCCATTTAAACGTACGCTAGAGTAACGCTCACCTAAGCCACGGACATAGATAAACTTATCGTTAACTAATGATAAGCCTGTAACACGGCGAAGTGCCGAAGCTGCATCACTATCACCCGTTCTAGATATTTGCTCTGAACCCATTATATCAGCGACAAATGCCTGATTTTTACGCTCATCAATTACGGCACTAGCACTGCCTTTAAGGCGCGTACCTGTTGCAACAACTTCTTCTATCGCTTCTTCATTTATTATTTCTTGTGCCTGATCAGCGAAAGAATGAAATGAAGAAAAAAGGGAGAGCAGAGATAAAGTTATTAGATTGGTTTTAAACTGCTTTTGATGTTTCATATTTATATCCTCTAAACCTAAAATTCCCTTAAAAAAGGCGCCGTAGCGCCTTATAATTAGAGCCGGTCTAGATTAATTACTAGCGCGTTGTAAAGATGCGGCAACAAAATCAGCCCACTCACTTGATTCACCGTCTTTAAGTGCACCAATATAGCCTGCGTTAGTAAAGAAAGAGTTAACTTCACTCATGTCTTTAGCTGTTGTAGCTACTGCAGTGCCTTGTGAATCAGTAATAGTTGCAGCTGTTGAAACACCATCAGCACCAAGTACATTTGCAAAATCAGCAAAACCAATTAACTGGTTATTCTCGCCACCAGTAAACCAAGAAGCAATATCAAAACTTGCTAATGCGCCAGTTAAAGGTGTATTTACGTCTTCAAAATTCTTACCACAAGCAAATATTGAGCTCATAAATGCGATATCGCCATTATTTGCATTCGCATGCACACCAGCATCCCCTGATTGGTCTTTTTCATTATATAAATCAAGACAACCAGCACCATCTACAGATGAAGAGTTTACAAATAGCATATTAGCTAATTGCGCTTTACCCCATTCTTTCATTTCCATACCAGCACCAGTACGACGCCCTTCAGCACCTTGGTCGCCAGTAGTTACAACCGTTGCATTAGCAATTGTTGGATTAGAAACAGTTGTTACTAAATCTTGTGCATCTGCTGATAATGGATCTACCTTAGCGCCATCTGTTTCAAAGCCATGGTTTCCATATTCATTTGAACGTACAAGAATAAATTGTCCATAGCCTTTCCAGCCTTCATCCCAATCAATACCATCATCACCTGTATCAGTAATAACAATATGTTTAAGGTTAACGCTACCACCAAAAAGCTCTATACCATCATCAAAACCATTATGAACATGCACGTAATCAATCGTTGTGCCTGAGCCTACAGCATTAAGGGTTAAACCATTAAGCTCATCGCCTTCAACACCAAAACCCGCATATTTTATAACTATATGCTTAAGGATACCGCTGCTATCTTGCGGATCATTACCACCATAATACGATACAATACCTTCAGCAGCGTGGTTACACATATCTTGCGCCGCAGCCGCAGCCGTACAACGGATAGAATGGCCTCGACCATTTACCTGAACGCCACCCCAATCACCAATTTGTGCGGTTGTTGCATCATCGCCATCAACTTCTTTGATGCTTGTGAAAATAATTGGCTTATCTACTTCACCAATTGCTTCAATATTTGCACCACGTGCAATACGAATAAAACTCTCAGGCTTAGTAAAAGCTATCGTCGCGCCAGCTTCAATAGACAATGTAGGACCATTGCCATCAATTGTAGCGCCTGTTGATGTGTCTACATCATCACCAATAAATAATGCACCTTCAAATACATGTGCGCCGCCACTGCTTAATGCAGGGATAACAAAAGAGCTGGTAATTTCTTTCGCATTACTTGCAAATGCTTGACTGTAAACACAGTTAACACCCTTTGCTTCACCTGTAAATGTAGCTCCATCTAATGTATATGTAGCGCAACTTAATGTATCACCACCATTATCACCACCTGGGTTAGTCACTGAGTTGTCTACACTATTATCTACACTGTTATCAACTGTTGTAGGTGTAACATTAATATCACCACCGCCACAGCCAGCGAGTGTAATTGCAGTAGCCACAAGGCTGACTTTAAATAAACCAGATAATTTCATTGTTCACTCCGTTAAAGTATTTAATTATTTTGTTAGCGCATTAAGTAAAACTCAAGTCACTTTAAAACACGAAAAACATGCTTTAAGGTCACTTGAGCTTTAGAACGAGGACTACAATACGGGAGGTGTATGACAATACAGTTACACTTTAATAAACATAAAGTGACAATATAATTTATTTAAATAACAATTTGTTAGGAATATTTAGAACGAAAAAAACCGCCCTGAGGCGGTTTTGGTGTTGCGATTATAAAACGAGTTTTTTAATAAAATCGTTGAAGTTAAAATGGCATTTTTTAACGCCATATTTACTTATAACAAAGCGGTGCGTAATGTTTCAGCATGCAATTTTTCACGCTTCACGTATTTGATCCATTGTTCAGCTAATCGCTGCGATTTTTTATGCTTCTCGGCTTGTTCGAATGCTAAAATAGACGCATCAAAGTTTTGTAAACTATATTGCGCCATACCTAAAGCAACATAAGCATTTGATTCAAAATCGAGTGAGCCTTTATCAAGCGCCGTTCGGGCTGCATCAGCGGCATCTTCAAATTGCTCTAAGTTAACAAGTACTTCAGCCATACGTTGATCGTACTTACCGTGATCCGAAAGCTCTGCCGCTTTAGCAAAGTAAGTAACTGATTTATTATCTTCTTTTGCTTGGACCATGGCTTCTGCGATGAATGCATAATTCTTCGCAGACTTTTCAGCAACGCCTGATTCAATCGCTTTACTCATCACATCAGCCGCTTTAAACGCTAAACCGTTGTATAAGTAAACTTGGGCAAGTTGACGTAAATCTGATTTTGACGTTAAAAAACCTTGCTGGTAAGCGGCTTCAAGTACGGCTAGTTGTTGTTTTTCTTTACCCGTTTCACCGTACATACCGCCAAGTTGCACCCAGTATTCAGGCTTGTTATAAAGCTTTACCATACGCTCAAGTACAGCAACTACATTCTCAGTTTGATTAAGTGAGTAATACATGGCGCGTTGCAGTACTAACCAGTTTTCTTTTGGCACCTTGCCTTCACTATCACTTTGGGCAATCGCTAAGTTAATATTATCAATGCCTTTTTGGTAATCTTTCAACTGATAATACGCTTGTGATTTAAGGACATAATAGGCATCAGTTTTAGGCTTAGTGTTAATTGCATCCCACTTAGCTAAAAAATCAATGACTTTATTATAATCACTGTTTGCCATCGCTAATTGCGCTAAGCTAAAAGTAGTGCTAACACGTAATGTTTCTGGAATACCTTCTTCTGCTATCACCTTTTCAAATGATGCAATTGCTTTAGGCAAATCATTTTCGTTGTAATAAATAAAGCCATAAAAATTATGCATCATGGCAATTTCATAGGAGTTCATGCTAGAAGAACGTTCTTTGATGCTATCAAGCGCCTCAAGTCCTGCTTTAGCGTCGCCATCATCGGCTAACTTTTGTGCACGAGCCAATTGGCTATACACTTTTTCACGTAGCGCAGGCACTTTCGTGGTTTTTTGCTCTTGTGCGTAAACGCTCGCAAGCGTGACTCCTGGTAACATGGAGACTAAACTTGGCAGCGCAACACTGGCTCCTATCGCAAAAGTACACACTAATGCTGTTTTTAATAATTTCATAATCGCAATCCTCTGTTTCTAGCCGTTAATTTGGAAAGAAATTTTGTTCTGTACACCCGCAACTTCAACCGCTTCACCATCGATCACGCGTGGTTTATATTTAAATTTAAGTGCCGCATCCATAGCTGCTTGATCAAACAATGATTCAGGCTCAGCTTTTACTACCTTTGCATCACGAACAGTACCTTGCTTAGTCACTGTAAACTCAACAATCACATAGCCTTCAATGCCCCGTGACAATGCTCGACGCGGGTAAACAGGTGCTACTTTTACAATCGGTAGATATTCACCATCACTAGAGTCAAGAGCTAGACCACCACTGAGACTCACGTCAGCATCAACACTGGCACCAAAGTCAAAGTTAGACGCTGCTGCATTTGGATCACTATTTTGCATTTGCGGTGAATCCATTGGCGGCGGAGGCTCTTTCGGCGTTGGCGGCTTTTGTGGTTTACGTTCTTTCTTTTGTACCGTTTCTTCTTTTTTAAGCCTTACAAAATCAAGTACATTGCCTTTAGCTGGCTCAGTCATCGCCCCTTCACCACCGGTGATAAGCGCTTGCATGCCCAAAAACAACATAAAGGTCACAACACCGGCAACTAATAATGCTACTAAATAACGCATTATGGCTTCCTTAGGCTTCTTGTGCCGCGATAGACACATCAAATACACCTGCGGCGCGTGCTGCATCCATCACTTTAATAAGGGTATCTGTAGTGGCTTTTTTGTCAGCCTGAATAACCACACTACCTTGTGGATTTTCTGCTTTTAAACGCTCAATGTTTGCTTGCACAGCACGCACATCGATTTGACGTTTATTGATCCAAATTTCACCTTGATCTGAAATCGCAACTAGAATATTTGCACGCTCTTTCTTAACGGCTGTTGCCGCTTCTGGGCGATTTACATCGATACCTGACTCTTTAACAAAAGAGGCGGTTACAATGAAGAAAATAAGCATGATGAACACAACATCAAGCATCGGGGTCATGTTTATTTCTTCAGCTTCATCTTCTTGAAAAAGGCTTCCTAATGGGGCTCTCATTTTATTCTCCTGATTGTATGTGGCTTTCGCCACATACTAAAAATTGTTGTTTAATGGTCTAAAACCATGCTGTCTTCAAGTAGGGCTACTTCGCGCTTTGCTTTGCGTTGTAAGTACGTAGAAGCAAATACACCAGATAACGCACCAACCATGCCTGCCATTGTCGGGATAGTCGCTTTCGATACACCTGATGCCATTGAACGCGCACTGCCCGTTCCGGTAATCGCCATCACATCAAACACTTCTATCATACCTGTTACCGTACCGAGTAACCCCAGCAGCGGACACAAGGCAACCATCACATTGATCAGCGCTAAGTTGTTGTTTAACTTCATCCCAGCGCGTGAAATAGTTGCTTGGCGTATTTGCTCAGCGTTCCAGCTATTACGCTCATCGCGCCCTGTCCAACTACTTTTAATGGCATGTTTGTAACTACGAAAACCATTAAAAAAATAAATAAATCGCTCGAGTATCAATAACCACATCGCGAAGATTAACACTCCGATGACCAACAGAACTTGGCCACCAGTGTCGAGAAAATCACGGATAGCATTGATTGAGTCAATCAATAGCACCATGGGTTATGCTCCCTTTTCGCTTCGCTCAGCGATAATACCTGCGCTTTGTTCTTGCAAAATAAGCAGCAAGTTTTTAGAGCGAGTATTCAATAAGGTGTATAAAAATACCGTTGGGATTGCCACAACTAGGCCAAGTACCGTAGTAACAAGCGCTTGTGAAATACCACCAGCCATTAGTTTAGGGTCACCTGTACCAAACAAGGTGATTGCTTGGAAGGTATTGATCATACCGGTTACCGTACCAAGTAGACCTAACAATGGAGCAACGACCGAGATAATCTTAATGAGCGTTAAGTTGCGGGTGATTTTTGGCATTTCACGTAAAATCGCTTCACTTAATTTAAGCTCTAAGGTGTCGTATGCTACATCTGGGTATTGATCTTTGACTTTCATTACACGACCAAGTGGATTGTCATCACGTGGCACCGAGTCTTTAAGTTGACGACGGATTTTGCTGCCCATTAGCATCAATGAAACAAATCGTTCAATAGCGATAATTAAAGCAAGTAAGCCAACGCCTAAAATAACGTAACCTACCGCACCACCTTGATGTACTTGCTCTGAAGTATCAGGTGCTTGTACCAATAAACCAAGGATAGAGCCACCGGTTGGGTCAAGCGCAAATTGTACAGTGCCTGATTTAGCTTGTTGTAAATCACTCGCCGTTGAGGTGTAACGGCCAACAGGCTGACGGGTAAGCTCGCTTAACGTATTAGTGCTGGTGTTATAATCAAGGTACTTACCTTCTGAAATTAAGTTAAAAGCCCCCACTCGCATAACTTCTTGTTTAGCTTTGTTGCCGCCTTCTACAATTACATCTGTTGTAAAACGTGACACTTTGCCTTGCTCAGTCATTTCGCGTTGCAGTTCAAACCATACTTTTTCAATGTCTTCGATTGATGCAAGTTTAGAAGTCGAGCCCATTTTTTGAGCCAATTCATCCATAAAAGCACCACGACCAGGTAGCTGTGCAGACACTACTGACGTTGCAAATTTATTACTTGAATCGCCAGCCACTTGTTGCAGCACACCAAAAAGTTCTTTCAATGAACCCATACGCTTAGATAATGTATCGGTTAGGTTAGCAAGTTTTACTTCATTTTCTTCGAACTGTGTTTCAAGACGCTCAGACTCAACCAGCATTTGATTACGTTTTGCTTGAGTGTTTTTAAGCATTTGCACTTGTTCATTTTGACGTGCAGCAAATTCTTGCTCGCGTTGTTTATTTTGTGCTGATTGCTGTGTTTTACCTTGCTCAAGTGTTTTTAATAACGAGTCTAAATCCATAGCTTCAGCAGCAACGCTGTTGCCCGCAAAACCAAGGGTGGCACCAAATAAAGCAATTTTGGTCATTTTTGTAAAAAGTTTCATTTTAACCTCTTAATCCGCAGCGTGTACTGGCAGTGTTAACATATCTGGGGCAAGTTGCTTACGTGCAATACGTAAACCTTTACTAATTTGGCTGATTGTTGAGTCATCCAGGGCAACAAACTGTTTGCTTGTTGTATCCCATGAGCCTGCTTTTTTACCATCGCGAGTAAGGTAAATAAGTTCTAAACGACCAATGCGTAAGAAATCGACTTCACGCTCTTGACCATCAACATCTAATAACGCGGTATAGGCTTCGATGGTACGGCCGTAATCAACTTCAACTTGGTACGCTTCTAAAACACGGCGGAATTTTTCACTTGAATTAATGTCAGCACGGTTCATCATGTCTTTTAATGACGCTAAACGCTTTTCACGTTCATCGGTTAGAAACGGCACATCAAGAGCAACAAATTGCTCAAGGCCTGTGATCATGCGTAGCATTAATGGGGTAATTTGACGTTCAATAATAGACACTTGATCCATAGATAAGTTAATGGCTTCCATTTCACTCATTTGGTTACTAAGCTGTTTGCTTAGTTGTGCGTTATAAACCGTTAAACCATCAATTTCTTTATTGAAGGTTTTAAACTGTTGTAAACGACCCTGCATAGAGTCTGCAATCTTGTCTATTTTTGTTTGTGATTGCACAGCTGATTGGTTAATTTCACTGCTTTTATCGATAACCTTATTTAAATCATTTGCTTGCACTGTTGCACTCATGGCTACAATACTAGCTAATATCAATGGTTTAACGCCTTTCATCGCATACACCTTTACTCGTTAAATTAGCGGATTTGCTAGTTGCTTAATATCAATGAACGAGATTCTATAGGTGAAAAATGACAGAGGTGTTGCGCTAAAAAGTCCTTTTTATGACAACTGCCATAAATACAGCTTTTTACGTTAGATAAAGCAATAGTTTTTAATATTTAACAAGCGTGTACGCTTTAATGATGAGTGAAGTGAGATTAAATAAATTAATCGGCAAGTATACGATGAATGGTGCTGAGCACAGCATTTGCGTTGGTATAGTTTACGGCGATAGCAAAGTACTGCTGTTTATGACAAAGAACTAACGATGGAAAACCCTGCACAGGTAACTGCTGAACATACGCTAACTCTTGTTGAAACGCCTGTTCAAGTTGTTCACTTTGCAATATAGCTAAAAACTCATCAGCAGCAATACCTATTTGCTGTGCACAGCTAACGAGTGTATTAAGATCCGATGGGTTTTGTGCCGATAAATAATAACCCTGCTGAATTGCACCAAGCATAACCCGCTCTTTATTAAAATAACGTGCTGCAATCACCGCCCGACATGCAGGGTAAGTGCTGCGGCGTGGTTGACAGTTTTGCCAAAAATCAAAGTTAAATTTAGCACCGGTTTGCTGGCCAATACGCTGCCAAGTTTGTTGTAAAAACTGTTGCATACTTACTGGCATTGGCTGTTCGGAATCAGCAGCAAGGCCACCTACTTTATAAATAATATCAACTTCATTCGCTAAGGCGTCTTGGATTTTTTGCCAGCACTTTTGAAAACCCCAACACCAACTGCACATTGGGTCGTACACATATATAAGCTGACTATTATTCATTATTGGCCTGTTACTGTTCACTGGAAACAACGTTATTTAGCCCTTCATCCTTGGCTTACAGGTGATTCCGGCATCATTTATTTTATCTTTTTAGTTATCGCTGATTGCATTTAGACTTTAAAACGTAGCACCATTTTTTCAAGTTCATCAAATTGCAGTTTTAAACGAGTACACTCAGCTAAAGTGTTATTTAAGTTTAGCTGACCTTGTTGAGATAACTCACTAATTGTATGAATATCATTATCTAAAGAGTGTATTACCTGATTTTGTTCAGTGGTCGCATTTGCAACACTATGATTTACATCATCAATTGCTTTTATAGCTTTGGTTACTCCTGCCATTTGCTCACCGGCTGCTTGCGCTTGTTTTACAGTATTTTCGCTTTCAACTAAACTGGCTTTCATAACCGCAACGGCACTGCCTGAACCTTGCTGTAATTGGCTAACGGTATTTTCAATTTCTTGGGTTGATTGCTGAGTACGGTGAGCTAACTGGCGCACTTCATCTGCAACAACGGCAAACCCACGACCAGCCTCTCCGGCACGAGCGGCTTCAATTGCGGCATTAAGTGCAAGTAAATTCGTTTGCTCGCTGACTCCTTTAATAACTTCGAGTACTTGACCAATACTTGCAGAGTGTTCAGCAACACTACTAATAATTTGTTGTGCTTGTTCCATATTTTGCGATAACACACCAATGGCATTGATATTATCATTTAACGTACTTTGACTTTGTACTGACTGTGTATTCGCATCAGTAGCAAGGGTTGATGCATGACTTGCGCTGCTTGATATTTCAATCGCACTTGATGACAGCTGATTAATCGCTGTTGCAACGCTGTCTGTGCGTTTAGTTTGGTCACTGTACATCGTTAGCGTTGACTCTGTTTGCTCAACTAAGCTTTCCACTGAACGTTCCAGTTCAACCGTGGTCGTTTTTACTTGGTCAATTGAGGTATGAATTTTATCTATAAAGGCATTAAAATAACCTGACAGTTCACCAAATTCGTCATCGTTTTCAATCTCTAAACGACGAGTTAAATCCCCCTCACCTTGGGCTATATCTTTAATTGCATCGTTTAAACGCTGCATAGGCCGCATCAAATAACGCAATGAAAATTGCATCATTAATATCGTCGCGATAACTCCCAAACACATATATATCGCAGCCATATTTCTAAATGAAGCCACTGATGAATAAGCAATATCTTTGTTGATCACCACACCTAAATACCAATCTACATTTTCAATACCTTTGATATGTGTAAATGATACAAGATGATCAATACCAGCGATTTCCTGCTCGACAAACTCAGCTTTTAAAGCAAGCTTTTTACCAAACAGCTTCGCCATACTCTGATCGTTTAATTTGATATCTGGATGGCTTAGAATGCGACCGTCACTGTCTAATAGAAAACCATAACCAAAACCTAAAAAATCAATTTCGTTGACTATTTGAGTGATGGTTTGCATATCGATATCGGCGCCGGCGACGCCACTAAAACGGCCATTATTTAAAATGGGCGCAACCGCTGAAATAGTTAGCTCATTGGTGGTTACGTCGATATAAGGAGTCGTAAACGCTGTGGTGGTTTTATTTTCTACCAGCTTATACCAAGGACGGATTGTGGCATCATAATCAGCAGGTAATACAACTGTTTGATCATTGAGTACAAAAGTACCATCAGGTTTGCCTATATAGGTGTTTTTAAACTTACCTGCCATTTCTGCGCTATTGAGTTGGCTAAGAGTTAATTCCTTAGTGTCATTTTGCTGATGCGTTTTCGCAACAGACTGAACGATTGCTAATTTATTATTGAGCCAATTAGCAATATTTTGTGAAACCGATTGAGAGCTTTCTTGTAATATTAGAGACAGTTGCTGCTGCGTTTGTGAGCGCATTGAAATAAAGTTATTGATGGTAAATAACCCCAGCACCAACACTAATACCACAGATGCTGCGATAGTTACCTTAGTGGTAAATTTTAGCGAGCTTTGCATGACACACCTATTTATTTTTTTTATCGTTGTTAGCTAACTACTTTTTAACAAAAATAACGCTATTTGTCTTATCTTATCGCCAACAGTTGCTATGTTATAGCCAAAAACAATAATAAAGCATGGTAAAAAAATTAGTTTAGCGCTTACTCCTATAACAAATTCATAAAGTAATTAATCGATAAGTAAAGACAGTCAATGTCGTAATTGCACCGAAAAAATAACAAACTCAAAATTGGAAGGTTCCAGTGATTTTTATAAACAATAGCTATTGAATACGTATTCAGTGCATATCCGTCGTTATTTTGTAATGAACTAAACTGCGAGGTTTTACTTTAGAGTGCGATTGATTCATTGAGAATAATAAGAAAATAAATGCATTTACAGTGCTGCAAATGCATTTATCTAAAGAGGTTTTACTATTAGCTTAGTTTATTTTTTGTTGCCACTTGCTCGCAAGTTTTACAACATTCAACCCGTACCAAGCGATAAAACAATAGCAAAGTGCTGGGATAATAAAACTAACTTGAATATTCATTGCATCAGCAACAACGCCTTGAATTAACGGTACTAATGCACCACCAACAATCGCTAAACAAAGCCAACCAGATCCTTTACTGGTTAATGAACCTAGCCCTTGAATAGCGACTGAGAAAATTGTCGGAAACAAAATAGAATTAAATAAACCAATCGACAGCACAGCATACAAAGCAACGTCACCTTCAGTGAAGATTGTAATTAAAAGTAACGCAATGACCGCAAATGCATTAAAAGCAATTGCTTTTGATGGTGCAATTTTTTGTAATGCAGCAGAGCCAATAAAGCGCCCTACCATCGCCCCGCCCCAATAATAGGCAATTAATGCGGCAGCGGTATGCTCTTCGAGCCCTGCAATATGAGCTTCACCGAAAAAGTTAACTAAAAAGCTACCTATTGCCACTTCACCACCCACATAACAAAAGATACCTAACACACCCATAACTAAATGCGGGGCTTGCGTTAAAGAATGACCTTTTGCTTTGCAATCGAGTTCTTCTTTGTGTGATTTGATTTCAGGTAATTTTAAAAATGCAAACACAACAGCAATAGTAAGCAGTGCTGCAGCAAGCATTAAATAAGGAATTTTTACCGATTCTGCTGTCGCCGCAGATGCAGTCAATGAGCCTGCTGCGCCAAAGAACAAAATGCCACCAACATAGGGCCCAATAGTCGTTCCTAATGAATTAAGTGCTTGCGCTAAATTTAACCGTGACGAAGCTGTTTTTTCAGGCCCAAGCGCCACAACATAAGGGTTAGCCGATACTTGTAAAATGGTGACACCACCGGCTAGTACAAATAATGCGGTTAAAAATAGCCAATATTCATGTACGACCACTGCAGGATAAAATAACATACAGCCGATAGAAGCCACGATAAGACCGCTAAGCACACCATTTTTATAACCAAATTTCTTAACCAATATCCCCGCGGGTAAAGAAACAATAAAGTAAGCACCAAAGAAGCAGAACTGCACTAACATCGCTTCGGTATAACTAAGATCAAACACCCCTTTTAAACGCGGGATCAGTACATCATTTAGTACTGTGATAAAACCCCATAAAAAAAATAGAGTTGTCATTGCAGTCAAAGGTAACAGGTAATTATTATTTTGCTGCGGCTGCTCAGTGACAAACGTTTTATTTATATTTATTTCACTCACGTGATTTTCACTCCATTAACAAGTTGTGTGTGATTCTACACATTAGTATAAAAAAATCACAAAAATTAAATTGGAACGATCCACGCATTGATTTACAACCGTAACAAATAGTTACTAACGTGACACGTATTTTTGAAACACATAACAGCAGAGTTACTCACGACGATTGATACCACAGTAAATATCAATTTACTGTGGTATCAATCGCAAAGTATTAATCCTGCTTTTTGTTACATTTAGAAATAATAGGTAAGTAACGAAGAACCTTCATATCAGGATCAACGACTACGTGATCATCTGGATTGATATTTAAAATAATTTTTCCGTCTTGCGGATAATAAACATCCTCTTTACCATTGATAGAGATAGGTAAAGGCATAGGAAAAGGCTTATTATTTAAAGATTTCACATCCCAGTTAAGTGTAATAACTCCATCCACTTGTCGTTTATTTAAGATTGGTAGCTCAGCTTGCTTTAAATAAATATCGAATAGCCAATTATAATTATCACCTGTTAGTTTGTTTACAATATCAATAAAATGTTCTGTATTACGATATCGTGGTTTTATTGGATACTTTATGTCTGAGGTATTATCGATACCATACAATAATTCTCGTGTTGCACGCCAGAATAACTGCTCTCCAATTAACCAACGTAATGTATGTAACGTCCAGCCACCTTTACCATAAATATCCGAGTTAAATGCTTCATCAGAAGTAACTTCTCCTACACGAACAACTGGCTGACAATTTTTTAACCCCAAATACGATTTGTACATCGTATAACTATATGCGGCATTGCCAAATTTATTTAAGCTGTAAGCAGGCTGCATGTAAAAACCAAAGCCCTCATGAAGCCAGGCATCATTTAATCTCTCATGGGTCATTAAGTTCCCAAACCACTCATGTGCTAACTCATGCTGTAGTAGCCAATCATAGCCATTTTCATCACGTTTATACTTTTTGCCATAAGCATTAATCGTTTGATGTTCCATACCTAAATGAGGTGTTTCAACAAAGCCTAGCTTTTCATTCCCCCATGGATAAGGACCTAAATGACTTTCAAAAAATTGTATTTGATTGAGCAAATCAAAATCGATCAAATCCTCTGCTTTTTGTTTGTTTTCAGGTAAGACCCAAAACTCAATAGGTACCTGTGTACCATTAATACTGGTATATGATTTTTGAATACGTTCGTAGTTACCAATATTTAAGGCTATATTATAATCACTGGCGGGAACAGATAACAGCCAATCAAATTGTACCTTATCATTTTGCAGCTTTTTGACATCTTGCAGCACACCATTAGTCACGGCACTAAGACCGTTAGGAACAGTTAAACGAATACGCATTGAATCCGCTTTATCACTAAAATGATCTTTGCAGGGCCAAAATAAATCGCACCCTTCTCCTTGTACTGCCGTTGCAATCCATGGTTTTCCATCAGACGACTTATCAAATACAAAGCCACCTTCCCATGGCGCATTGTTCGCAATATGTGGCTTCCCTGAATATTGAACTGCAACATCAACCAATTCACCCGGCGTTTTAACTTCCCCTAAGTTAATCGTAATAATACCACCTAGCCTTTTATAACTTGCGCTCTTTCCAGCTACAGTTACATCACTGATATTAAATCGACTGTCTAATTTTAGTTCTACATATTGGTTTGCTTTAAGCATTAAAAATGAGGTTTTACCAATACCGGCTATTTTTTTATCCGTAGGAAAAACTTCTAACTCTAAATCATAAAACTTCACATCACTACTTAACGCAATATCTGACAAAACTTGCCCCGTGTCTCCTACAATAGGATCTAATGGCACTTCGCTTGAGGTGCAAGCAGCTAATGAAACTGAACTTATAAGTACTGCAATATAATTAATTATACTTTTTCGAGAAAAAAGATTATTCATGCTAATCCCATCTATCTTTATTATGAAGTAAGATAGTCACATAACAACAAACAACATTCGATAATTTTGCGTTTAAACAACAAATTATTTATATAAAATTAATAATTTTATATAAATACCGCGCCTTCACTAAAACCAACACTAATAGTGCTTTTCCTCGCTAGGCTACGCACTTTTATGATATCGTTTTACAAAACATAAATACTACAGAACGTACCGCTTGGTACTGATACAAAAAAGGAATTTCCAAATGAACACCAAACTACTTGCTGGTTGCGCAGTTGCTGTAGCGGCGGGTGCAATAATCTATACACAAACTGACAGTTCAACAGCCTCATTAGAACTTGCTCAACTTGATTACGTCCCTGCTGATACTGCTTTATTTTATGGTCAGCTAAAACCATTTCCCTATAGTAAATATTTCAATTTGATTCCAGATCAAATGAAAGGTGCTGACGATTTTACGCCATTGATCGAAAATTTAGCGGCAAGTAACGATAACAATGCACAGTTTTTAGCGTCTCTATTAGATCAATATCAAACATCATTGTCATCTTATGAAACACTAAAAGCAGCCTGGGGATTCGCCGATGATTATAAAGCTCTAGCCTATACAATTGGTCTAATGCCAGTATTACGCTATCAACTTGAAGATGAAACAGCTTTATTTAATACAATTAATAGCTCAGCTGATAAAGCGGGAATTAACTTCACAACACAAACCATCGAAGGTGTTGACTACAATACGTACCCTTTAGTACTTGAAAATGACATTACATTAAACTTAATTGTGTCTGTTAAAGATAACTGGGCTACCATCACGTTTGATACAAAACTTAATACAATTAAAGATTTACGTCTTGCTTTAGCAATTGATAAACCAACAAAATCATTAACGCAAACCGCTAAACTTGAAAACTATATTACTAATTATTCATTTGATGGCCACTCTATTGCGTATATAGACCATGTTGAGATTGCTAATGCTATTACCGCCAAAACACCATCACGCCTAGGTGAAATGCTTGATGAACTATTAAAAGAATTGGGTGATCCAAATGCTTTAGAGGTAGCTAGAACACCACAGTGCCAAAATGACATTACCAATCTTGTTAGTTATTGGCCTGCATCAGTAACCGGTAGCACGTACATACAAGTAACAAACTCTGATGCTCATTTTAAAGCAGATGCTATTTTCCAAAGCACTGCTACAGATATTATTAAAACATTAAAATCTGTGCGAGGTTTTGTTCCTGAGCATACGACTAAACTTGACGGGCAAATGCTAAGCTTTGCTTATGGTGCGGATATTTCAAAAATTCCACCGCTTTTAAATATACTCTCAAGCACATTTAAAAAAGCTGAATTTGAGTGTGCACCTCTTGTTGCCTTACAGCAACAAACTCAAGACTCAAATTTAGCTGCACTATCAATGATGACCGCTATGGCTAATGGTATTCAAGGTGTCAGTGTAAGTATTCAAGATCTTGCTTTAGAAGCCGATGCAAATCAACTGCCACAACTAAAAGCTTTAGACGCGCTAATCACACTTTCTGCGACAGATCCTGATAATTTACTTTTTACTGCTAAAGGATTTTTACCCGCATTAGCGGAGCTTGAAATACCAGAAAACGGCGATGCAATTAGTGTCAATGCTGCAATTCCTTATCCTTTACCTGCTGGCCTTGATATAAGGTTAGCTAAAAAAGGAAAGCATATTGTTTTATTCACTGGTGAAAAATCAGCGGCTATTGCAAATACATTATCAGAACAAGCACTTGAAAAAAATGGATTTTTAAATACCGCAGTTGATCTGAAATCATTAATGACTCCTGTCATCGAAGTATTTAAAATGACAGGGCAAGCACTACCGGAAGAACTTGAACAATTAAAAAATCAAACAATGTCTGTGTATTTTGCAACAGATATAAAAGATGAAGGGATTGTTATTAATTCAGAGATCAAAATTACTAAAAAGTAATAACTTTTTTGGAATTAAACGAAAAAAGGGGCATTAATTGCCCCTTTTTCAATTGTTCAATTCAGTTTGTACTATTTCTGCCATATCATTTTATTATTGGTGTCGCGGCTTTGAATAATCGTTTGATCAGAACTTTCTACACCACCGAGTTTAGCTTGTCGATCGTAAAGAACCACATTACAGGTAGCTGCTAAATTCATACAACCGATTGTGGGGATATACACCACTTCATCGCACCAGTTCAGTACATCTTTGCTAATAGAGCCATCTTCAGGGCCAAAAATATAAAATGCGTTTTCAGGATGAACAAACTCAGGCAAAGGTGTTGCACCTTCTATTAGTTCAATCACCACCACAGTCGCACCTGCGGGCTTTGCTGTTGCTAAATCGTCAACGCAAGTCAGTGGGATGCGTTCAACAACATTTTTTGTGTCGGTATGAAACTTTTTAGCATTTAAATAACGCGTGCCTGTAAAAAATACTTGTTCAGCCCCATAGCAACCCGCAGCTCTTAACACTGCGCCAACGTTAGAGGGACTTTTAGGATTGATCAAACCAATCTTCGCAGTCATTAATCGCAATCCTTAGTTGGCCAATCTGCTTGATACAGATCAAAGTCATCTAGAGCTACATCACAATCTTTTACTGTTTTGTCTTTTACAGAAATACCCAATGTATGCATTAGTTCTTTGCTGCCACCGTTATTTAATGGATGCCAAGACGCTAAACCACGGCCTTCGTGCAAACGGCGGTAACTACAACTTTGCGGCATGAAGAAAATGCTGTCGAGGTTTTCTTTGGTTAATTTTACACATGACGGGACTAATGTTTGTCGATTTTCATACTCACTACAACCACACGTATTATTATCTAAGTATTGGCAAACAATATTAGTAAAAATGAGTTCTTCACCATCGCGAAGTTGATCTGTGGCGGTAAACTCATCTTCATCTTCGCTGTCTATAAAGGTATTTAAACAGCATTTTCCACAGCCATCGCAAATGGCTTCCCACTCATTTTGTGACATTTGCTCAAGTGATTTCTCAAGCCAAAATTGGTTTTCAAACATGGTATAACTCGGTGCCCCTAATAGCGCGCATTTTAGCTTAATTGAGCACCGCGCGCAAAGCTACATTCAGCTTTGCGCTATTTCAAGTTTAAAAGTTAGCGCTGCGTATCAACCCAACGTTTAATTTTCGCTTCTAGTATTGGCATCGGCAAAGCACCATCAATTAAAATTTGCGTATGAAACTCTTTAATATCAAATTTATCACCTAATGCTTGTTTACAATAATCTCGCAGTTCTTGAATTTTAAATTGCCCTAATTTATACGACAATGCTTGTCCTGGCCAAGCTATATAGCGCTCAACTTCTGCGGTTACATCACTTAAAGCCATTGAGGAATTAGCCAGCATGTAATCAATACCTTGTTGACGAGTCCAGCCTTTAGCATGGAAACCTGTATCGAGCACTAATCGCATAGCGCGTAATTGCTCATCAGATAAACGGCCATACCACATATATGGGTCGGTAAATAAACCCAATTCTTTACCTAGGCTTTCAGCATATAATGCCCAACCTTCGGCGAACACTGTGTAACCACCAAATTTTCGAAACTCAGGTAATGACTGAACTTCTTGCTGTAAGGCGATTTGAAAATGGTGCCCTGGGGCTGCCTCATGGATTGACAATGTTTCGAGTAGAAACTTAGGCTGCGCTTTTAAATTAAAGGTATTAATATAAAAAATTCCCGGACGAGAGCCATCCGGCGCAGGTGATTGATAAGATGCTCCTGCCGCAGACTCAGCACGAAAATCTTCAACCGCTTTTACAACGTAATCAGCTTTGGGGGCAATGTTAAATAATTTAGGCACACGCGCGTCAATTTTTAACTTTACGGCTTCATAGGCCGCAATTAATTGCTCAGGTGTATCAAAATAAAACTCATCAGAATCTCGTAAATGAGTAAAAAACTCACTTAAACTGCCTTTAAAACCAACGGTTTCCTTTACTTTTTTCATTTCATTAAGGATACGCGATACTTCTTTTAAACCAATTTCATGAATTTCATCAGCAGATAAACTCAAGGTGGTGTTTTTCTTTATTTGGTATTCATACCATGCTTTACCATTTGGTAAATCGCTATAACCTACTGTTGCACGGCTATTTGGTATATAAGTGGTCGCTAAAAACTCGCTCATTTTTGTATACGCTGGGACCAACTTATCCATAATAAGTGCACTATATTGGTCAGTGAGTTGTTGCTTTTGCGCTGCTGTGAATTGCTCTGGAAGCTGCTTTATCGGACTATAAAATAAAGATTGTTCTGCACTGGTAACTATATGCGCTTGAAATTGCGGTAATAACTTTTCAGCTAATGGCTTTGGTAAAACAATACCTTCATTTACCCCTTGCTGCATAGCATCTTGCACACTGCTTAACCAACTTACAAAACCTTCAGCACGCGCGACGAAATTTTCATAATCTTGGTAGCTTGCAAATGGCTGCGCACTTTGCGCCGATCCAAAGCCTGCAAACGTATTGTGAGCGCCAGACATTTGGTTAATTGGTAATAAGTAACTCGGGAATTGAA
Source organism: Pseudoalteromonas sp. SG41-2 (assembly GCF_014164535.1). Taxonomy (NCBI): domain Bacteria; kingdom Pseudomonadati; phylum Pseudomonadota; class Gammaproteobacteria; order Alteromonadales; family Pseudoalteromonadaceae; genus Pseudoalteromonas; species Pseudoalteromonas sp. SG41-2. The sequence goes on from NZ_JACJFK010000004.1 coordinate 206,456, forward strand.
AACCTTCGATTGTTAATGCTAAATCCCGTGCCAGTATTTCATAACTTAATAAGGCTTGACCGGTTAACTGCTGCTGGTCAATCGCCGCTAAACGTTGCTGATAATCTTTATAAAAAGCAAGCTGCTGAGCTCGGTTTTGCTCGGTAATCGGTGCTGTAAATTGGTTGTTGTATTGGTTATAGCCAATATAAGTGGCATCAAGAGGGCTAAATTGCAACGAATCCACAAAGTACTGCTCAACCAAGCTATTTAATTGTTGTGTTGTTGCGCTGGCAGTTTCACTTGTTAATGCTGATTGTGGCTTATTTAAATTATTATTAGCCGTATTTGAACACGCAGACAAAGCGCTGAGTACACCAGCGACAAGCAAGGTTAACTTAAATTTTTTCATAATGATCCCTGAGTATAAGAAGTTAGCGCAAGTATGCAGCTTTCAAATCGCTAAATAAAGAAAATACGATACTTATCGCGTTTTGTTTACAGCCTAAAAACTGCTTGCTACATTGCTATATAAAATAATCAAAAATTAGAAAATAAATGAATAAATTATCACTTTCTGTCCCTTTGGGCTTACTGTGTGTCAGCGCTTTTAGCGCACAAGCAACAACGTACGTTAGTGCTAAAGCAATGCTAGACGTAAATAATGGCAAGCTTATTAATGCACCGCTTATTCAAATCGATGACGGTATTATTACTAAAATCAGTAGTGGCACCATGCCACCCCTACAACAAGGTGATGACCATATTAAGTTGCCCGAGTTAACCATTCATGGATATGCACGTACACTTAACCAGCGATCCAACAGTCCCTCGTAGTGAACGTATCGGTCAGTCAGTGCCACGTAAAGCGATTAAAGCGGCCTATTTTGCAGAAAAAACCTTAAAAGCGGGCTTTACAACTTTACGTAACGTGGGCGCCGAAGGTTACAGTGTCATTGCAGTACGTGACGGCATTAATGCAGGCGATATTATTGGCCCTCGCATCTGGGCTGCTGGCCCCTCTTTGGGTGTAACGGGTGGTCACTGTGACAACAACCGTCTACCTCCTGAAATGAAATACACTGCCGAAGGTGTGGCTGATGGCCCATGGGCTGTTCGTGCAAAAGTACGCGAAAACATTAAGTACGGTGCCAATGTTATTAAGTTTTGCGCCACTGGCGGAGTATTTTCTAAGGGCACAAAAGTAGGTATTCAACAGTATTCATTAGAAGAAATGACTGCCATTGTTGATGAAGCACATATGCGCGGTTTAACGGTTGCTGCACATGCACATGGTACCAGTGGTATTACCGCAGCCATTAAAGCCGGTGTAGACAGTGTTGAACATGTCAGTTTTGTTGACGATGAAGCAATTAAACTGGCAAAAAAACACGGCACTTGGTTTTCAGTGGATATTTATAACACTGAGTATACCCTCACGTTTGGTGAGCAAAATGGTGTAGCCGAAGAAAACCTAGCAAAAGAGCGCCAAGTTTCTAAAAAACAGCGTGATAGTTTTAGCCGAGCAGTAAAGGCTGGCGTAAATATGGTGTTTGGTACCGATGCCGCAATTTACCCACATGGTGATAATGCAAAACAGTTTTCGAGAATGGTTGAGTTTGGCATGACGCCACTACAGGCAATTCAAGCAGCAACGATTAATGGCGCAAAACTGTTAAAAGTTGAAAATCAACTAGGGCAAATTAAAACAGGCTTTGCAGCAGATATCATTGCCGTTAAAGGCAATCCACTGCAAGACATAACCTTGCTAGAAAATGTAGCATTTGTGATGAAAGCAGGTGTTGCTTATAAATAAATGTGTGGAGTTAGCGTTAAGCTAACTCCATCATTAAGCAAGGGTTAAACTAACAGCTAACTAAATACGTTGTTAATATATTAATATTTTGAAAGCAAAAGGTAAGCAGCTTGGGGTAGGTTTAAATAATTGCCTTTTTTAGATAATTAAAACTTGAAATACAAATGCCACACATTATCATTACGAAAATTTTTTAATGGTAATGACTATGACAACGCATAAATTCTCTCTAATTACCCTAGCCTGTTTAACAGCATATAATGCAACTGCGGCCGAACAATCCGATCTTGAACGCATCACGGTTTATCAAAAGCAAAATCATGTTGTATTAAATTCGGGTTTAGCAACAAAGTCTGATATGTCGTTAATGGAAACACCTGCGCCTATCGTTATCGTCGATCAAGAGCTTATCAACTCGCAAGGCGTTGATAACTTACAAGACTTAGCCCGTAATATCAGTGGTGTAACCCAAGCAGGTAATAACTACGGAATTGGCGACAATTTAGTGATCCGTGGCCTTGGTGCAAATTATACTTATGATGGTATGTATGGCGGTGCAGGCCTAGGAAACACATTCAATCCAACTCGATCACTAACCAATGTGGAGGCCGTAGAAGTATTAAAAGGCCCCGCCACTGGTTTATATGGCATGGGCAGCGCAGGTGGCGTAATTAACTTGATTGAAAAAAAGCCACAGTTTACCGAGCAGCACAACGTACAAGCGGAAATTGGTCAATGGAATACCTATTCATTATCAATTGATAGCACCAATGCAATTACCGAAAATCTAGCATACAGAGTTAATGCAAAAACAGCACGTAGTGATGGCTACCGTGATTTAAAAGATGACCGCGATGAAATCTACGGCGCATTAAAATATGTGTTTAATGACCGCCAAAATATTATGATCTCAGCCGCTTATATTAAAGATGCCATTGCAGTTGATTCAATTGGCCACCCTATCCGTATTTATAATGCGCAGTCGGTAAGTGGTAAAACCGCCGGCCAAGTGACTGCGGATGATTTAGTTAACGATCCAACCTCTGCAGGGCTGCAATTATCTGATGCACAACGTGAACAACTCGCTAATTCACTTGCCGCTAACGATGGTTTAACTCCGTATAAATTTGGCCATCGCGGTATTATCTCACCCATGGCAAAAGATAATGAAGGTGAAGAGCTACGCTTAAAACTCACTCATAATTATTACTTAACGGATGATCTATTTTTAAATCAACAATTACAGTACCGTAATTATGAATCGAGCTTTGCCCGTCAAACCGGTGCCTATAACTATGTGTATTGGCAACGCAACGGTGTGATCAATGCTGATCCTCGTGCACCATTGGTGGTTGATGATGTACTTTATCCATTTGCAGCACGGCGCCAAGAATATCGCCAAGTAGAGGCTGATGAAAAGTCATGGCAATACTTTGCTGATCTACGCTATGACTTTAGCCTAGGTGATATAGAAAACGAATTTTTGGTCAATGCTAATTATGAAGACCGCGATATACGCTTTACGCAATACTCTATTTGGGATAAAGACTATATTCTAAAAGATAAAAATGGCGATGTAACTTATCAAGGCTCTTTACCTTATATTTTAGATATCCGTAACCCCAATTGGAGTGATGGCCAGTTTAATGATTACGATCCGCTAAAAACCAGTAACTACAATAAGAAAGTGCAGGCATGGGGCTTAGGGCTGCAACATGTTGCTTACATCAATAACACCTTCACAACTCGTATTGGTGTAGCATACAACGAAATTACTCAAAAATATGAACATTTAGGTGTTGATGCCCGTTATCGTGCTAGTGCCGCTGCTGCAACCCCAGAAGCCAGCACTTCAGATAACGGCTTAACCTATAACTTAGGCGCGACGTACAAACCAAGCGATGATGTTTCTATTTTCATTAATCATTCAAAAGGCCGCACCGCGTATAGCGTTTTAGGCTCTGTGGCAGGTAATGAAGCCGACCGTGAAGATGCGCAATCTCTTAGTACTGATTTAGGTATAAGAGTAAAAGCCTTTGATGATCAGGTACTCGCCTCATTAGTGGTATTTGACACTGCACGTACTAACTTAGAATATGTAAACCCTGCCTATGATGATACAAAGCCAGATCCATCGGTACCAAAAAATTACTTTGATGGTGAAGAAAAAACCCGTGGTATTGAGCTTGATTTAAATGCCTATTTAAATGATCAATGGAAGGTCAATATCAATGGTGTTTATCAAGATGCACGTGATCAGAAAAATCCTAATGTGAGCACATTTGCTGCGCGTCAAAAAGGTGTGCCTTATGTAACAGCAAGCACATGGTTAACATACAGTGCTCAGTGGTTTGAACTAGCACAGCCACTAAAATTAAGTGCGGGCGTAAAGTATGTTGATGATCGCAGTACCAATGCATCATCATTTGGCATTCCTGATGGTTATGTACCAAGCTATACTATTTATGATGCAGCGTTAAGTTATAACACTGATAAATGGGGCTTACAGCTAAATTTAAATAATTTGTTTAATAAAGTTTATTACTCAAAAGCAATGTTTTTAGGTGGTATGCCAGGCGAAGAACGCAATGCGAAACTAACTTTGAGCTATAAGCTTTAAGTTATAAGCTGTAAAAGCGCACAAAATGCTTGTGCGCTTTTTTACGTTTACATAGTGACTACTATACGGCCATTAATTTCACCTTTGAGCATATCGTCAAATATGTCATTGATATCTTCAAGACGTTTTTCTTCAATAATTGCTTTAACTTTGCCCTGTGCAGCAAACTCTAAACATTCTTGTAAATCTCTACGTGTGCCAACAATTGAGCCAACAACAGAAACACCATTGAGTACAGTATCAAAAATAGGCAACGGCATATCCTCTGGAGGCAGACCAACTAACACGCATTTTCCACCACGGCGAACACTCTTGTAAGCTTGCTCAAACCCCGGCTTGGATACAGCGGTACATACCACAGCATGTGCGCCCCCTACCTGTTCAAATATAGCCTCACTAGGCACACATTCTTTAAAGTCCAGTGTGATATCTGCACCTAACTCTTTTGCTAAAGCCAGTTTTTCAACACCAGTATCCACTGCAATTACATTAAAGCCCATTGCCTTTGCATATTGCACCGCAAGATGCCCAAGCCCACCTACACCAACAATAGCAACCCATTGTCCTGGCTTAGCACCTGACACTTTTAGCGCTTTATAGGTTGTAACACCGGCACAAAATAATGGCGCAGCTTCTGAAAAACCTAAGCCTTCAGGGATCTTTACAACATAGTTCCCATCGGCTAAGCAATATTCAGCGTAACTACCATCAACTGAGTAACCCGTATTATGCTGTGAAAGACATAAGGTCTCTTTACCTTCTAAACAAAATTCACAATGACCACATGCACTGTATAGCCAAGGAATGCCAACACGATCACCAATTTCTAAATGAGTAATATTGCTACCCAGCTGTTCGATCACTCCAACACCTTCATGCCCTGGAACTAACGGCATTTTAGGCTTTACTGGCCAATCACCATGACAGGCATGTAAATCAGTATGACACACACCACATGCGGCTATTTTAACTAAAACATCATTGACTCCAACGGTTGGAATGGGTAAGTCTGAAATTTCTAATTTGCCTTTGTAAGTACTATTAACGGCTGCTTTCATTGCTCGTTCCTTGTTGTTGCGAAGTTGTTATTGAGTAGTTGTTGTTAAGAAATTAGTTGTCGTAAATTAGTGTACACCTTACGCGACTCTAGATGAGCAAAAATTAATCTAAATCAAACTTTAGTGATATAACTTGTTCAGAACGACTATTAGTACCAGCACATAATCCCATAGGCTTGCTTCAGCCAAGGAAAATTCAGCGTATTGCGCAGTAAATCTTGCTAAACATATTCAGCGTGCTAGCATTAATTTCATTATTTATTGAAACTTGAGAAGCAATGACGTTATCAGATAAGAACTTTGCCTTTGTAATGCACTGTGGCGAAATGGGCAGTCGTTGGGGTTTTAATCGCACCATTGGCCAAATGTGTGGTTTATTGATCATCACCAAAGAGCCAATGACAGCAAACGAAATCGCCGATGCCTTAAGCATTTCTCGTGGTAATGTCAGCATGGGGATCAAAGAACTGCAATCTTGGCGTTTAATAAAAGTGCAGCATATTCCAGGTGACAGAAAAGAATATTACGCCCCTGCAGGTACTATTTGGGATATGGCAAACCGCGTATTTGAAGAGCGTAAAAAGCGTGAGATTGACCCTACTCTCAGTTTACTCAGAGATAACCTGTTAGAGCCTGCAACCACCGACGATGAAAAGTTTGCCCAACAACAAATGCATGAAATTCATGATCTACTTGAAACCGTCACTAAGTGGTCTTCAGAACTACAGCGCTTAAGCCCTGAGCAACTACAAAGTTTAATGAAGCTAGGCTCTGGCATTGGTAAAGTACTCGATTTTAAAGATAAGATATTGAAGAAATGAAGAGTTAGCGAGGGACGAGAGTAAAGTTAGCGAGCTTTATGGTTCTAGGTTCAAGGTCGGAGTTTTTCAAGTTAGTTGTCGCCTCAAGTTAGAGGCGACAACATTCTGACACTGGGGGATTTAGCAAAGCGTAGCTACTTACGTCTTGATAATTATGTATGTGAGAATGCAGTATAGATAAAAGCCCAGATATAATTTCAAATGAGCTTTATTGTGTGAGTCTGTTAAAAAACGAGAACGAATTTATTCAGAATACGCTTTAATTAATTTATACAAAGTTACTTTTGTTTTAAATATGCTGGCATCATCGTGACGAAAAATACACAGCGTTTTACTATTGTGTCTATCTAAAAATAGCAAATCACCTTCGGTATTTTTACCAATAGTGAGACTTGCAGATAACATCAACATGGACCAACCGTACCCTTTTTGATCATAAAGAGTAGGGCCTAAAACATCTTTTAATGTGTTTGCGTATGCTTTTAATGCGCGAACTTCGCTAACTTCCATGTCATTTATGTTAGTTAACTCAATCATCTTCTCAAAACTTAACAGTTCAAATTCTTCACCTTCTACGGTAACAGTTCTCTCTTTTTCTTTAATGAAGTTACTGTAATTTTTTGCAAATAAATTCTGCGCCAGATCAACTGTTTGTACGATTAAATCTTCATCCATACATATATCCTTATTGAATATTTTTAGAGTTTTGTACTGATATTTTTTACAAACGCAAGCGCGAGATAAACTCGCGCCTACTACAAACGCCCCTAGTTAATCGCTGGATAACCTATGCGGTCTGATAAGTAACCAACACTGGTGGCAAAGTAATATGAGCGGTTCCAATGCATTAACGCTTTGTAATTATCATAAGCTAAATACATACGGCCATTCATATCATCAGGCATAACCAATGCAGCAGTTACATCTACGGCTGGTAAGTCAGTACCATCCATTTTACGCAAACCTAAAGCTTGCCAATCAGCTAGTGAACGCTCTGAATCAGCCCAAAACTCTAACCATTGAGTACGTGTTTTAGTACCACGTTGCAATACATAGCTAGGTTCGAAGCTCTGTGGTAACTTAATTTGACGACCCCAAGTAAGATCACTATTCCAGCCAGCTTGCTTTAAATAGTTAGCTATTGATGCAAAGGCATCAACTTGGGTAGTCCAAATATCTTTTCGACCATCTTTATCATAATCTACCGCGTAGGCATTAAATGAGGTTGGCATAAATTGCGTTTGCCCCATTGCACCTGCCCATGAACCATTGAATTTATCTAAAGTAATGTGCCCTTCCTTTAAAATATCAAGCGCGGCCCATAGTTGGTTTTTATACATAGTTTCGCGACGGCCATCAAAAGCCAGCGTGACTACCGATGAAATAACGTTGTGACCACCTTGGATTTTACCAAAATTACTTTCAAGGCCCCATAACGCAACAATAAAGCGTGCCTGCACGCCGTACTCGGCTGCAATTTGTTCTAAAATATCTTTATTTTCAGCGTATAGCTTTCGTGCACGGTCAATTTTCCATTGTGGCACACGCTTTGGTAAGTAAGTCTCTAAGGTTTCTTTAACTTCAGGCTGATTTTTATCAGCAGAAATTACCTTTTCTTTAAAGTGTGCTGTAGCGAAAGCATCTTCAATTAATTGACTATCGTAGCCTTTTTGTGCTGCTTCTTGTTTTAAACCTGCAACATATTCATCAAATTGTGCTTGGGTCTTGGCCAGTGCCGATGTACTGATACAGGCACTACATAAAATTGCAGCCAATTTAGTCATTATATGTTTAGTCACTATCAACTCCATTTTGTTTTCTATGCTCAGCTAGTAAGTTAGCTTCAGGTGGCGGTAACTGGAGATAAAACCCGACATCAGTTAATGATTTCTCAACCAAACTTAAATCAGCCCCGCCTAAATGCGTTCGTTTTGCTAAATTAATTAACATTACGTAATGAGGTTGACCGAACATAGCCATCAAAGGTTCCGGTACCTTGCTAAAATCATCTCTTTTTTCTACAAAAAGGAAGGTATCCGCTTTTTTCTTACTTTTATATACCGCAGTCAGCATTATGACCCTATAAAATCTTGCTTAACAGTGCTGCACACTATAACATGAGAGTCATAATAAGTTAGAAAAATTAGATTAGAAATTTCACCTTATCCATATAAACACAGGCCTTATTCAGCCTGCGTTTATCTAAAATTGATTTCTGATCACACTATTCAATTGAGCGTGTATGTCGGACCAAACTTTTGAGCTAAAAGGGAATCTTTTTACGTTATCAGTTTTACATCTTTATAGTACTGATATAAACCTGTTAGCTGAGCAACTGTATATAAAAATTGCCCAAGCCCCTCGTTTTTTTGAGGGTGCTCCTATTGTTGTTAATTTAATTGAGATAAAAAATAATCTTGTTGATTTTGTTCATCTAAAGTCTTTATTAGAACGAATGAACTTTAATGCTGTTGGAGTCTGTAATGGCTCTGATGAGCAACATACGCAAGCCAAAGCCGCTGGGCTCTCAGTTTTAAATTATTCACAAGACGTTAAGAGTGAACCTGTTACAAAGCAGAGTAATACTTCAATTGTTGAGAAAACAGTTTACTTACCTGCCCAAGTTATCAATGGCACAGTGCGCTCTGGTCAACAAGTGTATGCTAAAGACCGTGACCTAATCGTTATTGGTGCGGTAAGCCATGGTGCAGAAGTGATTGCTGATGGCAATGTACATATTTATGGCACATTACGTGGTCGCGCAATAGCAGGCGCACAAGGTTACAACGAAGCACGTATTTTTTGCCAAAAATTAGAAGCAGAACTTGTTTCTATCAATGGCAACTACTGGATCAGCGATTCTCTGCAAGGTGAGTTCTGGGGCAACGCTGCACAAATCCAACAAAAAAATGAATCATTAGAAATTTCAGCTTTGGTTAAAGGATAAATCTTATGGCAAAAGTCATTGTCGTTACGTCAGGTAAAGGTGGTGTAGGTAAAACTACATCAAGTGCTGCAATTGGCACAGGTTTAGCACTTAAGGGCTATAAAACAGTCATTATAGATTTTGATATCGGTTTACGTAACCTTGATTTGATCATGGGCTGTGAACGTCGCGTTGTCTATGATTTTGTTAACGTTATAAACGGTGAAGCAAATTTAAATCAAGCACTTATCAAAGATAAACGGGTAGATAAATTATTTTTATTACCTGCTTCACAAACCCGTGATAAAGATGCTTTAACTCGCGAAGGTGTTGAACGCGTATTAAACGAGCTGAAAAAAGACTTTGATTATATCGTCTGTGATTCGCCAGCAGGGATTGAAGCCGGCGCTATGATGGCGATGTACTTTGCTGATGAAGCAATTGTAACAACGAACCCTGAAGTATCATCAGTTCGCGATTCAGACCGTATTTTAGGTATTTTGCATAGCAAATCTAAACGTGCTGAAGAAGGACTTGAAAACATAAAAGAACATTTATTACTGACTCGTTATAACCCAGAGCGAGTAGCTAAAGGTGAAATGCTGTCAGTTGAAGATGTGCAAGATATTCTTTCTATCGAATTGTTAGGTGTAATACCTGAATCACAAGCGGTATTAAGTGCATCAAACTCAGGCCAGCCAGTTATATTAGATACAGAGTCTGATGCTGGACAAGCTTATGCCGATGCAATTAATCGCTTATTAGGTGAAACAGTCGAATTTCGCTTCTTAGATGTAGAAAAGAAAGGTTTGTTCAAACGGATATTTGGAGGTTAACGTGTCACTACTTGACTACTTCCGCTCAGAAAAGAAAAATACAGCGTCACTAGCAAAAGAGCGATTGCAGATCATTGTTGCGCATGAGCGCTCACAGCGTGGTACACCTGATTACTTGCCACAATTGAAACAGGATATTCTTGATGTTATCCGTAAATACGTCAACATCAGTAATGACGCGGTTCAAGTCCAATTCGATCAAAACGAAGATGACTTAGCGGTATTAGAACTCAACGTCACTTTACCTGACGAAGAGAAAGAAAAGAAATAACTAAAAGGGCGCTATTACAGCGCCCTTTTCACATTTTAATAGCATAAAAAATCTAATGTTTATTTTAACTACTTAGCTTTATTATTTAATTAAAGTCTGATTAATAAACCTTGCAATTTAAATAAAACAGGCATCCCAACTAAAGAATACCCTTTAAATTTATATTATAAATTATAATTTTTAGAAACTATAATTAGCACCTAAATAAAAGCGTCGTCCTGAATACTGGTTATAAGTAAAGCGATTACTTTGTTTCCAATAACCTTCCTCAACTTCCTCAGCTAAGTTAACCACAGAGGCTGTTAATGACAACTGCTCAGTCAAACTATAAGCCGCATTAACATCTAACTGACCATAATCTTTCGTATACATGTTGTAACCTTTATGGATGCCATTTGCACGATCATCTTTCCAGTTATAAGATGCCCTTACACTAAAGTCATCATTTTCAAAATACACTGAAAGATTATATTGGTGTTTGGCTGTTCCTGGGATTTCAGCATCTGTTTTTTCACCCTCATTGGTAACTTCGCTGGTGCTAGTGTCCGTAAATGTGTAGTTAGCTAAAACACCAAATCCACTTTCAAATGAATGTTGGAAAAAAAGTTCTATACCTGTTGACTGAGCTTCACCTCCCCCCACTTTAGTATTCATTTCCACTTCAATCGGCCCATTACAGCAATCGTGCTCACGTTGTACAATTTCGAGAGAAGAAATAGGCAAGTTAGAAATATCCTTATTGAATAATGTAGCACCCAAAGCAGAGCCGTCACCATAATACCATTCAACGCCTAAATCGAGCTGATCTGACAGCATAGGATCTAAACCTGTATTAACCGAAGTGCCTCTACCACGCCCAGTCCAAGAATCGGGTGAGTTTATATTAACCGGTGGCCCATACGACTCAGCTTGGCTCAAATCTGAATAACTGACACGTGACATAGCGCGTGCTGCAGCAAAACGCACAACAATATCATCGTTCACATCCCATGCTAAATTCAAGCTAGGGAGCCATTCCCCATCGTCACTTGAGCGCTCATTAGGGGCCGTATCATTACTATCTTGGCCTATTACATCATCATAAGTTAATGTACTTAGTTCAGTATTAACGTAACGAACGCCAAAGTTCCCCCTCAAATCACGCCATTGAAAATTACTTTGTGCATAGACCGACCAAATATTTTCCTCTAAGGTATACGTTCCAGATAATGTTGGAACTACAGTTGGGCTAAAGTTATTTAAAAGATACTGTTCTAAAGCAGCGAAATCAAAGGCAAGGAAATCAAAAGCACCAGTGTTTCCGGCACTGTTATCAATAATGGTATCACTTACTAAACTTTCTGCGTCTGGATGAAAGTCAGGATTGTGAAACCATTCATTACCAGATAAATAACCTCGGTAACCACCGTTATCAGCGATGCCATCATCCCAACGAAAATCATTTCTTATACCTTTAATTTCATGTTGTCGATACTTTGCTCCGACAAAAAAACTGGTAAAAAAATCACCATCAAAATCTATTTTAAGATCCGATTGAATGTAATCTTCAGAGTCTTTATTTTCTGATGAATAAGAATCAAACCAATCATAGTATTGGTATGCTTGTTTATCTTTTGATAAATCTGTGGAAACTTCGTAGCTAGGCTTACCATTTTCTATATTAAAAAACCAACTGTTAACTGAACCTTGGCGAGCATCTATGTTTGCGTAAGTTTCTTTTGATGTACCACCTTTAGCTTCGGTATGACCAACTTGGACTGAAAGTGAATAACCATTTCCATAATAAGTCGCATCAAAATCAAAAGAGTTTGATTTTGATTCACCAAAACGTTCTCTTGCAGTCAATTGAGGTGATAAAAGCCCACGCCTTACTGGAACACCATCGTTAACATCAGCATCCCCAAAATTATTATCATTTAATAGACCATTATCTGCATTTCCATAAGCAACAACAGTGTCTCCATCTAGCTTAACCCCGAAATATGGATTGTGATTATCATTCCATTCAGCGAAAAACACTTCTTGTCCAGTTTGATCATAACCAAGCTTAGCGCCAAAATAGTTAAAATTTAGGTCTAACCTATCTGTTGGCATCCATTGGATAGCAAGCTGATAACCATCACGTGTTCGATCTTGGTTAGCATTTTTTACATGCATACCCGATGGTGCCCACACATTGTTATAAACCTCACCTGTTGCTTGATCGACAATTGCTGACTGATCTGCACCTTCAACTGTATCTGAGTAAAAACGCCAACCCGACGCTACATTAGAGACTGTTGTAACAGTTCTATCTTGTCGTGTATAGCCGGCTAAAATACCGAAACTTTCATCATCATTCTTCCATGAATAAAGTATATTAAGTTGAGGTTGTAAGTCCTCAGAAACATCATCGTAAGTTGCTTCAACACTTAAAGCGCCTGAATTTTGATCCATCTCAAGAGGCTTGCGAGTATTTAAAATAACAGTCCCACCAATCCCCCCTTCATCTATACGCGCTTCTGCACTTTTATAAACTTCCACGCTACTAATCATACTGGCTGGTAATAGCGCATAATTGAAGCTTCTACTCGGTACGCCTGTATCTGATGAAGCAAGGTAATTACCATTGAGTTGGGTTAGTGTCCAATCTGGAGATGTGCCACGAATACTGACTCGACTGCCTTCACCACCGTCGCGATCAATAAGTACACCAGGAACTCGCTGTAACGAATCTGCGACGTTCTTATCTGGAAATTTACCAATATCTTCAGCTGTAATTGCATCGACATTTGCTGTAGATAGCCTTTTAATCGCAAGGTTTTGTGCTGCTGATGAGCGTATTCCACGAACTTCAATCACTTCAAAGTCATCGTTATTTTGATTATCTTTTTGATCTGCATACGCGACATTGCAAGCAGCCATTAATGCTAAAAATAATACTGATCTATTAAATTTTCGTGAAAGTTCAGTTGATTTATTAATGTTACTATTATCAGCCATACCAATCTCCATCATTGTGTGTGTTATATTTCACTCAGCAAATTTCTAGTTACGTCGAGTGATTTATTATATCTTTACAGCCACTAACTCATGCGGTTAATAAATTGTAAAGGTCACAGTTAGGATAAGGTTACTGTATATAAAGTGATAATATATTTTCGGTGTGAATCAGTATAAAATCGGCGTAAACCACAATAAAAAACAATTTAAACGGTAAATATTCACTCTTTAATTTATATAAAATTATTCAATAAAATCATAATTAAAAATTCCGTTAGTTCCTTAATAATTCACAAAATACTCGCCGCATCTAGTAATTTACTTCCTGTCTTAGAGGTTACTGCATAATTAAAACCAGGTTGAATACAATAAGAGCCATATTCACCAGATTTACTCAAGGCTAAAAAACCGACTTGAAACTGTTTATAATCACCCAGCTTATGAGCAATTCGCTCAACTGCGGCCTTACACGCTTGAGTAGGTGTCATACCTTGGCGCATCATTTCAACTACTAAATGGCAGCCTACCGTTTTTATCATCAACTCGCCCATGCCCGTTGCCGTTGCAGCACCGACTTCATTATCAACGTACAAACCTGCACCTATAATGGGCGAATCACCTACTCTGCCTGACATTTTAAAGGCCGCGCCACTAGTGGTACACGCCCCAGATAAATCGCCACTACTATCAAGCGCTAACATGCCGATTGTGTCATGGTTTTCAATATTGATCACGGGCGCATATTTTGATTCCACCAGCCAATCTTGCCAGGCCTTTTTAGCTTGCGGGGTTAATAAGTTTTCTTCTATAAACCCTTGTGATTTAGCAAATTGCAGCGCCCCTTCACCTACTAACATCACATGCGGGGTGTTATCCATCACTAACCGGGCAACCGAGATGGGATGCTTAATATGTTGTAAACATGCAACAGAGCCGCAGTTTTGATTTTCATCCATAATGCAGGCATCGAGGGTAACGTTCCCTTCTCTGTCTGGATAACCACCATATCCTACTGTCATCACATTCGGGTCTGCTTCAGGAATTCGCACACCGGCTTCCACAGCATCAATGGCTTTACCATGCTCAGCAAGTACCTGCCACGCGGCTTTATTAGCCGCTATACCATGTTGCCACGTTGAGACGACGATAGGCTTATTAACTTTACTTTTAGCTACTGTCTTAAACGGTATTAATGCAACAGCACTTGAAATAGCTGATAACTTTAAAAAGTCACGTCTGTTAGTGATCATTATTGTTCCTCATTAAATTTGCGAGCATCGGCTGTAAATCAAAAGCAAGCGATTTAATTTAACCACGACTTGCATATAGGGTTGGTATATCTGTTTAATCTTTAACTGAGCGTATATTTAAAGACTGTTGAAAACGTTCACTCCAATAATGAGTTCGTTTTAAATAGTAATCAGCAGCTAAAGGGCCGTAATCAAGATACTTATAGTCACCCACTTGCTTCTCAATCGCAGGCTCGATCTGAGTCCCTTCGTGCCATTCATTAAATGAGGTCACTCCGATAAAGGTTGGAGCCACTGCAATTGCTTTTTTAAACATCGTGTCGTAGTACTTTCCAGCTTCGCGTGCTCTGAAGTTTTTTTTGTTCCACGGACGAATCCTATCGTCTGCATACCCAGGACCGACACTTGGAATAAATAGTTTATTGTGTTGCTTTGCCCATTTAGCTAGGTATGGCCAGTTTTTAGTGGTACTGCCATAAACAAACCCATCAACAGCAAAGTAGGTATAAAAGCCATCCATACCACTGTTTAAAAAGAATGACTCCTCACCTTCATCAACCCACAGCCCTATAAAGTTAGCATCATACGTTTTACCTCTGACTGTTAATTCGCCTTTTGGTAGCAACACTTTCTGCCATTCACTGATTGGCATTTTGTATGAGTCATAAACATAATATAATGGCTTGCCTTGGTAATGATATAAAGCGGGATGTTGCCCAAAGCGCTGATCTAGCTGTTTTACTACCTGTAAAAATTCAGCCGCACTGTGATAGATAGGTTCAATATGGAAGTTAACTTTAAGGCCGATTTTAGCGGCTTTATCCATAAAAACTGGCACTGAACTGGTACCAAAATCGCTATCGCCCCACCAGCTTAATATAATTACGCTAACTCCTGCTTGTTTCATCATCGCTAAATGGGTATCCATAAGTGCTTCGTCGTTTGCACTGTAAGTACCTAATTCAGGATAAAAATTAGCACCAATGTCATCGCCGCCAGGGTAGCCTTTACGTCCAACAATAGGTTGATCACCGTAAGGTAATACCTGATGATTCCAGTGCGCCCATTGACCATCAACTTTTAAGTTGCCATACCAACTGTAATAAAATATATGCAGACCACGCTGTTGTGATCCGGCTGCAGATCCAGCAGTCACATAAAAACTGCATAATAAAAGGCTTATTAAAATGGCCGAGCACCTATTTAATCGCGAAAGTTTATTCTTAAACAACATATTATTTACCGTTTCACCTAAAAATAGGTAGCTTGAAGCGCTATTTAGCACCCACAAGCTACCAAACAATCAAAACTAAAATGGTTGCAGTGGGCCTATTAGTTCAAGTTCAGAAACGTGAACTTGCTGAGCATCACCATTGTTAGCACTAATACTTAAGCGATATAAGCTAAAGGCAAAACCATTCCCTATTGTAAAGAGACGTCGTTGATTCAATTGTTCAAATTCCTCGTCTTTAAAGCTCGCTATTTCTAACCATGTTTTACCGCCATCATTTGAGCCTTGTAAGGTGAAGTTTTTCGGATCTTTGTTGTTACCATCACTGCCATTCGTGATTGCGATATTAGTGACAATCTGTGCTTGAGGTAATGCAACATCAAGCCATACAGGCATAGTTTCAGTGGCTGCCGTCCATACCGTCGCTTTATCATCATCCGTTGCATTACTTTCTACCACTCCCTCTTGCTCGCCAGTACCTGCAAGGACTGATGAGGCAGTTGCAGAATGATCAACTGAAGCAACCTGCGGACCTATTAGCTCGATCTCTGCTATTTGCATCAGCGTATCGTCGCCACGGTTTTTAGTTATATTGAAGCGATAAAAACTAAAACCTAAATCGTTACTAAAAGTGAAAACACGACGTTGAAAACGCTGCTCAAAGTTCTCACCTAACCAAGCACCAAGTGTGATCCAATTTTCACCGTCATTTGACGCTGCTAAGTTAAAGTTTTGCGGATCGCGTGAGTCAGCATCGTTTGCACTTGTTAGTGCCAGCTTATTAACCGCTGTCGTAGTAGTGAACTGAACCATTGCCCAAGATGGATTTTCAGCGCTTGGCGCGCCAGCCCAATCATTATGGTCCAACCATTTGCTATCAACACTACCATCGAACGCTTTAACACCCGCCTCACCATCACCAATCTGGTTACGAACGGTAATTATTGCATCGGCTGATAAAGCATGATTTAAATCTGCCACTTTAGGTCCTACCAAGGCAATCTCAGCAATTTTTAACTCAGCGTCAGCGGCAGTTTTAGTTATGCTTAAACGATAGCTAGAAAATGCCAGTGTATTATTGGTCGCAAACGATAACCTTTCACCACGACGTTCAAATTTTTCATCTGAATAATCAGCTAAATGAACCCATGTTTGCCCATCATCATTACTTGCAGCAAGTGAAAATGTAGCGGGATCACCATCTGCGTTTTGAGCATCTGAGATCAGTACTAACTTATCAACGGCAGCGGCTTGTGCGAGCGTAGCTGTTATCGAAACGGGTACTTCAGTTGAAGGCACATCAGAGACCCAACTTGTGTCGTCATTATTATCAAATGCCAGTGCATAACTCTCACCTGCACTTGCAGATATTACAGCACTGCCAATTGGTTCTGCGTGATCAACACTTGCATTTATAGGCCCCACAAAAGCAATCTCTGATAACTGCATTAAACCATCATCACCTCTATTTTTAGTGATATTTAAACGATATGAGTAAAATTCTAAACCATTGTCAAAACGAAACTCACGTCGTTGGAAACGCTCATCAAAGTTCTCACCAATAAATTTAGCCAAGGTTAGCCAGTTTTCGCCATCGACAGAACCTTGAATATTAAAGTTTTGAGGATCTCGAGACTCAGCATCATTAGCACTCGTAATGAACACGCTATTAACAGCATGTTTTTCAGCGAAATCAACTTGGATCCAAGATGGGTCTTGCTCACTTGGCGCACCTGACCAATCATTATGATCAAGCCACTTGGTATTCGTATCACCATCAAATGCTTTACTTTCAGCTTCGTTGTCACTTATGCGATTACGAGCTGTGATCGTTGCTGTAGCAAGATTTTCAGCATTGGTAATTTCTTTAACAGGGCCACTAGATGCGACACTTTCAAGAAAAGGGAGCGCAACATCAATGACATCCTCAGCTGATAGCGCTAATTTATCTAGGTAAGGAAAACCAGCAATGGTTTTCAACATTCGCTCACGCAATGGCTGTAAAGCGACTACATCCCCGTCATTGGCTAAGTTAATCGCGCTAATAAGTTCGTTAATAACACCCGCGACAGTTTCATCTTTACTAATACTTGCAAATACTGCGTTAGCTAAAGAAAGTTTAATAATATTAATGTCGGCCAATTGGTCAATACAATTACCTTCACTATCGCAATCTTGGCCTACTACAAAATTATCGTAGCTTTCGGCACTGATCAATTGGGTTTTAAATACATTGGCTTTACTGTCGATCCCCAGTGCTTTTAGTACTAAACGCGAGTTATCCAATAAAGCTAATTCATATAACTCACGCACAGCTACATTTAAACCATTGACAATACCTTGCTCAACTAAGTTAGTAGCGGTTGTAGTTAAAGCATTTACTTGAAAATTAGCGTCTGCTACGCCATCACTTGTGGATGCGAAAGGCACATCAACATATGTTAAAGTCGCTAACTGCAGGTCAGCAATCTCAGTGCCACTGAGCTGTTCACCGATTAGGTGTTCAGCACAGCTGGGCGCATCACAGATCATCGTTGAGTTAGCATCCGTATTAACGGTCATCTTAAACATACCGTTAATACCAAAGCCTTGTTGACTTTCTATGCTCAGATTTACCATACCAGCAGCATCGGTTTGACTGTTAGATGTCACCTTAATATCTGAGCCATTCATTTGCTTTACAGTGACCGTTGCGAAACCTAATGTCCCTTTCACTGCACTACCGGCAATATCAGCAGAGGTAATATCAATTTTTGCTGGGATATCAGTCGGATCCGGATCATCAGCTCCACCACACCCTGATAGGCCGATCATTGCTACCAGCATAATGCTAGATATTTTACTAAGTTTGGGCTTATTCATGTTTATTCCTCTATACGATTCTTGGTTATTTGTTCCGTCTCACCTTGCGCTATTAAAAGCGGTAAGTTGCACCTGCGTAAAAACGACGACCACTGTATGCATTTTGAATAAAGCGGTTTTTAGTATCGTCACCTAGATGCATGTAAGTATCTGATTGAGTGAGGTTAATAACGGAAGCAGATAACACGAGAGCATCAGTCAAGTTATAACTTGCATTGACGTCTACCTGATCATAGGCTTCATTGTAATAGTTCATTTCCCATGAGGCGTTGTAGCCTTGAACCGTTGGACCGCGCTTATTGTATGAGGCGCGAACACTGAATAAGTCATCTTCATAAAATACCGATAAATTCATTTGGTATTTAGAACTACCTATCAAAGGCGACTCTCCCACCTTTTCGCCATCAAGCTCTACATTGGCTTGATTAGTGTTATTGCGGGTATAATTAGCATAAAGACCAAAGCCATTATCAAAGAAGTGTTGGATAAAAAATTCAGCACCTTCAGAAGAAGCATTCGTACCATTAGCTACAGTGCTAAAATCCCTAACTGCAAAATTGTCGCCACTGACATTTACTTGCTCATCACCTGCGTTGGGTAAATTAAATGAAATGTCCGGTGCACTGCGGGTAACATCAATTATTAAAGGCACAACAAAGTTATCAACATCTTTTTTAAATAACGCAATACCAAAGCCAGAGCCAGCTCCGTAGTAGTATTCTAAAGACATATCAAATTGGGTTGACTCAAATGGCGCTAGCTGGTTATTACCACCGGATCCTGTCCACCCTTCGCCATCAATAATTGCATCAAAATTGTCTGCCGATGAGCGATCCGTTGAGTATTCATTCGACGTGTACGTTAAAGTCTGAAACTGGCCTAAATCATCATAACCAGGACGAGCCATGGTTTGTGATGCCGCTCCACGTAGTACCCAGTTGTCATCGATATCCCAGACTATATTAAAGCTGGGAAGCACCTTCGTTTCTGTACTCTCTTTTTCAATAAAAACAAAGTCTTCTACACGTTGTTGGTCGATTGGTAATTCATTGCCATTGTCGTCTTTCCAATCTAATCGGTAGGTGATTTTATCTGATGATCCGGTGGTCGTTTTGGTGCGCACTACGCGTACACCCAAGTTACCCCGTACTTGTGAAAAACGATAATCAGCTTGCACATAAGCCGCTGTAATTTCTTCTTCAACACTATAAACATAGTTAGGTTCTATACGCGTATAATGAACAAAGTTTTCATTCAGGTAATCTTGGTATTTATGCCAGTTTACGGCTGGGAATAAGTTCGTATTAATTACATCAGACAAGTTACCTAATGAATCTGAATAAATTAAATCTGCAATATCCGGTATGCCGCCATTTTTAGAATAATCATCATCTAAATCAATGGTGCCTTCAGCTTCACCTTTTGCTATATCAAAATCTGGAGAGAGATAAAAGCTGTTGCGAGTATCGCGATGAATTTTACCTTTGCGATATTTCGCACCAAAATGCAACGTTTCAATTACGCCATAATCCACAAAATAGTCAAAATCAATCTGTCCGTAATCTTCTTCTTGAGTACCGGTCACAAAACTAGAATCGGTGGCTGTTACATCGGGTTCGCCACCAATGCCTGCAGCCAAGTTACTGATCATACTTGGATCCATATAGGTGGTCATGCGCCCATCAGAAAAATCGTAACCATAGTAAAGCGAGGATTCATTTGCATAATAAGCGGCACGATACTTTTGTGAAGGGCCACCTTCAGCTTCGGTATGGCCCAGCACTAGCTTAACGTTGTAATTATCACCTTCGTATTTAGCATAAAAATCATATGTATCAGAGCTGGATTCTTCAATCGTATATTCACCATTAATACGTGGGATAGGAGAAACAGCCTGAGTGCCTGATGCACCAACAGAGTAGTCTATACCTGTAACAAACTGAGACTCTTCATCAACACGGACATCGGTCCAGAAATTATCGTTATTGTTCCATTCTGGGTATTCTAATTGATTTAAAATTGAGTCTTGGCCCAATTTAAAATTAAAATAATTAAAGCCAAGCTCTAAGTTACTAGTTGGTCGCCATTGAGTAGTAAACTGGATCCCGGTTCGATTTCGCTCTTCGTTTAAGACTTCCTGAACCATACTTTGTGCAGCATAACCTTGTGCCCCCCCCTCAACCATTTGATTATCTTTCATTTCAGAATAAAGATAATTTTTATTCATGATATTGATACGCGAGCTTTGTGAGCGATTAGTGCGGTCTTGTTTTGTATAACCCACTAAAACCCCAAAGTCTTCATCATCATTTTTCCATGAATAAATACCGCTAAATTGAGGTTCATACTTATCGGTAATATCAGAATTACTGGTTTCAAAATTAATGATCCCAGAGTTTTTATCCATATCTAGAGGCTTGCGGCTATACAACAAGACCGTACCGCCGATTCCGCCCTCATCAAGGCGAGCTTCTGAAGATTTATATACTTCAACGCGTTGGATCATAGTTGCAGGTAATAATGCGTATGAAAATGAACGCGATGGTTCACCGGGCGACGATGCTATAAAGTTGCCATTTAATTGGGTGAAGGTTAAGTCCGATGATAAACCACGAATACTGACAGAGGCGCCCTCACCGCCATCCCGTTGTATAATGACCCCTGGCACACGTTGCAATGAGTCCGCCACATTCTTATCTGGGAACTTACCAATATCTTCTGCGGTAATGGCGTCAACGGTTGCATTAGACAACCGCTTAATCGCTAAGTTTTCAGCTGCCGATGCGCGAATGCCCCTAACTTCAATTACTTCTAGGTCGTTTTCTGGTGCTTTTTGTTCTTCTTGTGCGTATACGCCATGACAGTTTGCCATCAACGCTAGCAGCAGCGCGGATTTCTTAAACCGCCGTGCAAGATCCGCCGATTCACGACTGTTCTTATTATTGGTCATGTTTATCTCCAGTATTATTGTGTGTGGTTAGTTGTGTTAAAGCACTTTAAAACCCATGATAATCCCTGTGGGTAAACCTTAAGGCATTTCAGAACTGGGTTAATAGCTTGTTAAACTGCTTTTCAAGAATAGGGTTCTGTCGAAGAAAGTGATAATAGAAATTCGGTTGCCTCTAGGACAAAATCGGCGTTAAGGTTAAAAAAAGATCCAATCAGTGCTGAGCTAGTTTATAGTCATCAACTTAAATTAATGGCATATAAAAACACTTTTCATATTCATGAAAAGTAAAAAACAAAAATAAACAACTGATTTATAACTGAGTTTTATTTATTCTGATAGTATCAACTATTATTAAATATTTTATTGTTAACAACATCGCTGGTATTTTGGAACGAAACAATGCGTAAAAATTTAGAAGTCTGTTTAAACGCAGATGATCATATTCAGTTAGCTGATAATGTAAAAAACGCATTTACAGCTGGCGCCTCTAGAATTGAACTTTGCAGCACAATGCAACTTGAAGGTCTCACTCCTAGTGCAACAGCAATGACTATTGCAGCTCATGCAATGCCTTCAGAAGGCGAGTTGCTTATCATGATACGACCTGTTGCGAATCAATTTATTGTTGATGCAACAATACTGAAGCTAATGCTTACACAAATAGCACACGCGGCGCACGCAGGTGCTACCGGTGTTGTTTTTGGTGCGCTAAACGCCAATGACGTTGATATCGCAGCTACCACATCGCTTATTGCCTGCGCACATAAATATAATTTAGCAACGACATTTCATCGCGCTTTTGATTGTATAGCAGACAGCGAACAGGCAATTGGCCTATTAACTGAACTGGGCATTGATCGTATCCTCACAAATGGCACTAAATGGACTGATGATAAAGGCGTTATGCAAGGTCTTAATCATTTACAAACAATCATTAGCCACGCCAATGATCAGATAGAAATTGTTATTGGTGGTGGCGTAACCACTGATAATGCAAGTACACTTTGGCAACTTGCCAACAATAATTTAGTGTCACTACATGCCTACTCCGGCGTACACAACAAGGATGGCTGGGTGGATCCGTTATTAATTAACGCAATTTTAAATCAACGAACTAACGAGCAGGCTAAAAATGACTAACCACTTTCAACCGCCGCTGTATTTAGGTATTGATGGCGGCGGTACAAAATGCCGAGTCAGGCTTGAAAACGCACAAGGCACCCTACTTGCAGAGGCAGTAAGCGGTGCAGCAAATATTGCAACCTCTGTTGAAGTGGCGCAGCAATCCATTATTGATGCAACAACACACGCATTACAACAGGCTGGTTTAGGGCTATCAACACTTGGGGCAATTTATGCCTATGCAGGACTCGCTGGCGCTGGCATTGCCGGTGCAAATAAAAAGATGGCACAGTGGCAGCATCCATTTGCACAATTTAACTTTTCAACTGACTTACACATAGCCTGCCAAGGTGCCCATGGTGATAACAGTGGTGCGATTATTATTTTAGGCACTGGCTTTTGTGCTGGAGCAATAAAAAACGGTAACGTTATTGAATTAGGAGGCCATGGATTATTATTAAGTGATGGCGCAAGCGGAGGCTGGATTGGTTTAACTTTATTTCGTTATGCATTAGAGGTTTTAGATGGCTTATCCCCCTCAAGCCCATTAATAAATACCTTATTGGCACAGCTTAATTGTGATACAAGTAACCAGCTGACAGAATTAGCACTCAATGCAAAACCCGCTTACTTTGCCGGTTTTGCGCCTTTAGTTTTCGCAATGCAAGATGATCCTTGGACCATTATTATTTTAGAGCAAGCAGCGCGCTATATTACCCGTTATATCGATCATTTAGTTAGCCACGGCTATCACAACATTACATTAATGGGAGGCACAGCCGAGAAAATTACTCCTTGGTTATCTACCAAAGCACAAGGTTATCTATGTGATGCGCATTACCTGCCCGAGCAAGGCGCTATTCAATTAGCCAAACGGCTGGCTTAGGACTCAATTTGGTCGCGCATTTGCGAGGGGATCTCACCAAATAAGCGTCTGAATTGTTTACTAAAATAGCTAGGCTCAGAAAAACCGCATTGATAGGCTATTTGTGAAATAGGTAAACGAGTTTCAACAAGTAGCTTACGTGCGTTTTCTAAACGTATTTCATTAATAAATTGATTAGGTGTTTTTGCTAAATGTTTTTTAAAACGCCGCTCTAACGCACTTACCGATAAATGAGCAAGCTCGGCAAGTTCTTCAATACAGATATTGCGATGATAGTGTTCACGTATATAATTTACTGGCCCTTCAATCGCTCTTACATGCGACAAAGCCTTTGATGTTTTTTGTAAATGTCGTGTAACGCCATAGGTGCCCAGTATTTGACCATCGTCAGCTAAAATTGCTTTTTTGGACGTTGAAAACCAGGCCAATTCACCATTTGAGGTTTGGTTTAGCTCCAAACGATCAGTAACAACATAGCCATTCATTACACGTTTATCGTCATTGACGTATTGAAATGCTAAGTGCTTGGATGAAAAATCAAAATCAGTTTTCAGTAAAATTTGCTCTAATGACTTATACCCTTGATGTTCAATAAAGTGTTGATTTGCATACAGAATTCGACTCTCAGAATCCTTCACCCAGAACAAAATATCGGGTAATAAATCAAATGCCGCGATCAGTTGATTTACACCCGCTTTATTTATGATCCCTTGCACTTCCATAATAATATATTCTATAAATATGAATTTATAATAATACATAAAACGCCGATTTTATTGCATTGTCAACCGAATTTTTATTATCCCTTACGCTGTTCATTCTCTATTATCAATAACATGATATTAACTAAACTCAGTAGACGATTACTGACATGGAGCTTTTTTCATGAATAATGCCAAAATCCGCATGGGGATGGTCGGTGGTGCACAAGGTGCATTTATTGGTGCAATCCATCGCATTGCTGCACGCTTAGATGGCTTAATTGAGTTAGTCGCAGGCTCCTTTAGTTCAGATCCAACACGCAGCCAAGCTACTGCTGCAATGCTAGGAATAAATCCAACTCGTTGCTATGACAGCTACCAACAAATGTTTAGCGAAGAAGCTAAGTTACCTGCCGATCAACGAATTGATTTTGTGGCAATAGTGACGCCAAATCATTTGCATTTCCCAATTGCAAAGTGTGCGATTGAAGCAGGTTTTCACGTTTTATCAGATAAACCAGCCACCCTAAATTTAGAACAAGCGCTGTTATTAGAAAAAACTCTGCAAGCCAGTGATTGTTTATACGGATTAACTCATACCTACACTGGTTATCCGATGATCAAAGAAGCACGCCAACGTATTACTGATGGCGAGCTGGGCGCTATTCGTAAAATTATTGTAGAGTACACTCAAGGTTGGCTTGCCACCAGCGAAGATGAAAATGCCAAACAAGCCAAATGGCGTTTAGATGCTGATAAGGCCGGTATTAGTTGTTGTATAGCTGATATAGGAGTGCATGCTGCAAATCTAGCTGAATACGTGAGCGGCCTAGAAATCACCGCACTATGCGCTGACTTAAATCATGTTGTTGCAGGCAGAACACTCGATGACGATGGCACCGTTTTACTGCGCTTTAACAACAACTCTAAGGGAGTTCTTCTTGCCAGCCAAGTTGCATTAGGAGAAGAAAACAATCTTAATTTGCGTATTTATGGCGATCAAGCAAGTCTTGAGTGGTCACAAATGGAACCAAATAGTTTGTGGCTCAAAAGTCATAACGCGCCAACCACCCTATTACGTGCAGGTGTTGGTCTAAAAAGTACTGCGGCACAAAATTCACTGCGAACACCTGCAGGTCATCCAGAAGGATACCTTGAAGCATTTGCCAATATCTATGTCAATTTTGCAAAACAAATTCACGCAAAAAAAGCCGGATACTCAGCATCTAACAGTGACTTCGACGTGCCTGGTATTAAAGAGGCGATTCGCGGAATGGCATTTATAGAAAATGCTGTAGCAGCGTCGGGCAAAGACACTAAGTGGCAACCATTTAAAATTGGATAAAAAATGAAACAAATTAAAGGTCCAGCGATCTTCTTAGCGCAATTCATCAGCGATGAAGCTCCTTTCAACAGCTTTGCCACTATTTGTCAGTGGGCAGCAAATTTAGGCTACAAAGCAATTCAGCTACCGACTGCAAATTCTCGTATTTTCGATTTAGAAAAAGCAGCCCAAAGCCAAGATTATTGCGATGAAGTGACTAGTATTGCTGCGCAGGCGGGGCTTACAATTTCAGAGTTATCAACTCATTTACAAGGGCAGCTCGTAGCCGTTCATCCGGCATATGATGACATGTTTGACAATTTTGCCCCTCAAGCACTACGCGGTGATCCTATAGCCAGAACTAAATGGGCCATCAATCAGTTAATGATGGCCGCTAAAGCCAGTAAAAATTTGCGCTTAAAAAGCCATGTGACTTTTTCAGGAGCGCTACTTTGGCATACTTTTTACCCTTGGCCGCAGCGTCCAAAAGGACTGGTAGAGCAAGGATTCCAAGAACTTGCGAAACGCTGGCTGCCAATCCTCGACTACTTTGATGAAATGGATGTGGATGTTTGCTATGAACTTCATCCAGGGGAAGATTTACATGATGGCGTAACGTTTGAGCGCTTTTTAGCTGCGACAAATAATCATCCACGGGTAAATATTCTTTATGATCCCAGCCATTTTATTTTACAACAACTTGATTACTTAGAATTTATTGATATTTATCACCATCGTATTAAAGCATTTCACGTCAAAGATGCAGAGTTTAATCCAAATGGTCGCAGCGGTATTTATGGTGGCTATCAAGATTGGCAAGACCGCCCTGGTCGGTTTCGCTCCTTAGGTGATGGCCAAATTGATTTCAAAAGTATCTTTAGCAAATTAACGCAATATGGTTTTGATGGCTGGGCAGTTCTGGAGTGGGAGTGTTGCATTAAACATCCTGAAGATGGGGCGAAAGAAGGCGCACAATTTATAAAAGAGCATTTGATCCGCCCTACGGCTAAAGCATTTGATGACTTTAGCGCAATGGACACAAATGATCAGCGAAATAAGCGGATATTAGGTATTTAATAAACAGGGTCACACACAATGAATAACAACAATAATGGTATTATTTTTCGGCTTTGCTGCATTGCATTAATTGTCACATCAATGACTTTCGCAATAAGGGCTGGCGTTTTAGGACAACTAGGCGAGCAGTTCGGCCTCACTGGTACACAACTAGGTTGGGTAAATGCCATGGCATTTTTAGGGTTTCCGGTTGCAACCATGCTCGGGGGCATCATTTATAACGCGATTGGTGCTAAAAAGTTGGTTGCATTAGCGTTTATTTGCCACCTAGGCGGACTTATTTTAACTATCACTGCAGATGGTTTTTGGGGATTATTGATCTCTACCTTTTTAATTGGCTTTGCCAATGGATCGGTTGAAGCCGGTTGTAATCCACTGATCGCCCAAATGTATCCTAAAAACACCACCACTATGTTAAACCGCTTTCATGTTTGGTTTCCTGGCGGGATCGTAATTGGTGCATTAGCTTCAAATGCAATGACATCCGCTGGCTTCAGCTGGCAATGGCAAGTTTCGCTGATCCTTGTGCCCACCATTATTTATGGTGCGATGATGCTTAAAGCGAAATTTCCACAGTTTGATACACAGCAAAATTCAACCACCAGCAACTTAAAACACTTACTCTCGCCGCTGTATTTGTTTCTCATTATTTGCATGACACTGACAGCAGTCACCGAATTTGGCACACAGCAATGGATTGAGCAAATCCTTGGCTCGTCAGGCGCTTCGCCTATGGTTATTTTAGCTTTGATCACCGGATTGATGGCATTAGGCCGGTTTTTTGCGGGCCCGATTGTGCACCGCTTTAGTCCATCGGGTGTCCTACTGGGCTCAGCCATTTTTTCAACACTAGGGATATTTTTAATGAGCCAAGCGCAAGGTAATACCATCTACCTTGCCGCAGCACTATTTGCCGTTGGCGTTACTTATTTTTGGCCAACCATGATCGGTTGTGTCGCTGAGTATGCCCCAAAAACAGGTGCACTTGGCATGTCGTTAATTGGTGGAGCTGGCATGTTTGCAATGAGTATCTGGAACCCCGTCATAGGCCATTGGATTGATAATGCGCGAACACAAGCACAAACAACTAGTGTCAGTGTAGAACAAGTTGAAGTGCTCGCAGGACAAGCTGTATTACAAAATCTACTGGTTTTTCCGATTGTCCTGATCATTGTATTTATTGGTCTTCATCTGTTTATAACAAAAAATAAAAACGTTGAAAAATACGTTTAATAGCAACAAGTAACACACAAAAATAAGGGGTATTATATGCTTAAATCAATCTCTGTGTTGTCAATTGCACTGGCTTTTAGTAGCAGTGCTTTTGCTAAGACACCCGATAACCAACTTTCTAAAGAAGAACAATCAGCTGGCTGGCAATTACTGTTCGATGGCAAAGATATGTCGCACTGGCGCAACTTCAAAAGTGAGACACTCAGCCCAAAATGGACCATAGACAATGGCGCAATGTTACTCACTAAAGGCGGCGGCGACATACTCACTAAAAAAGTCTATCGCAATTTTGACTTAAAACTAGATTGGAAAATTAGTGAAGTTGGCAATAGTGGCATTTTTGTTCTTGCCGATGAGCAAGGTAAATATATTTACTCGCACGCCCCTGAAATCCAAATTATAGATAACGAACGTCATTCAGATACAAAAATAGACTCTCATTTATCTGGCTCTATTTATGATTTATTTACGCCACCTACTTCAGCTCACAAACCTGCAACTGAGTGGAACACGGTGCGTATTAGAATGCTTAATGACCATTTACAAGTTTGGCAAAATGATGTCAGCACTGCCAGTATTGTTGTGGGCAGTAGTACTTGGAATACCTTGGTTAAAAACAGTAAATTTGCAACTTGGTCTAACTTCGCAACAGCAAAGGAAGGTCGCATAGGTTTACAGGATCATGGTGACAAAGTGTGGTTTAAAAATATAAAAATTAAGGAACTATAAGCATGTCTACATTTGATCATAAAGTACTGGTTGTTGGCTCCGGCGCAGGTGGCGCAATGGCTGCTTATACCTTAACTAAACTAGGCCATAAAGTATTATTACTTGAAGCGGGGCGTGATTACGATCCAAAAAAAGAAAGCCCAATGTTTCGCCGTAACAGTGAAGCTCCTTTAATGGGCGCAGGAAATAAAGACAAAAACTTTGGCTTTTACGATGCAACCGTCGATGGTGGCTGGCAAGTTCCTGATGAGCCTTACACTAACGCCAAAGGCACTGATTTTTACTGGTGGCGTGCACGCATGTTAGGTGGAAGAACTAATCACTGGGGACGTTACTCATTACGCTTTAGTGAACATGATTTTAAAGGTAAAAGCCAAGATGGCAACGGCGCAGATTGGCCTTTCACTTATGATGATATCGCACCATGGTACGACATCACGGAAGAACTAGTGGGTATTTGCGGCACCAATACCGGCCTTGATGATATGCCGCCATCTGCACCTGGGGTATTACAGCCACCACCAACGCCGCGAATTCCTGAGTTACTGATTGCTGCCAGTGCGAAAAAAATGGGTATCGCAGCCGTACCTATGCACAGAGCAGTATTAACTCGGCCAAAAGATGATCGTATGGCATGCTTTTATGCAACACCTTGTGGCCATGGTTGCTCAATCGGCGCGGCGTTTCAAACTACAACCTCATTATTACCTATGGCAAAAGCAACTGGGAATTTAGAAATAATTACTGATGCAATGGTTAAATCAGTCGCTGTTAATGATGACGGTAAAGTAACGGGTGTAACTTATATAGATAAGCAAACCGTAGCTGAAAAAACACTGACAGCAGATATCGTGATCCTTGCTGCTAGTGCCTGCGAATCCGCACGAATTTTGCTAAATTCAAAACACGCCAAGCATCCCAAAGGTTTAGCTAACTCAAGTGGCCAAGTAGGTCGTAACTTAATGGATTCAACCGGTGCTTGGCTTGGTGCGCAAGTTCCAGCATTAAAAGGTCGCCCACGTTATAACGAAGATGGCCACACTGGGAACCATTTATTTATTCCTTGGTGGGGACACAAAGCACATGCCAAAGGTGAGCTTGATTTTCCTCGTGGTTATCACTTTGAGATCAGTAGCGGTTTTAATCAACCTGGCTCTGGAGTCTCTGGCGATAAACGTGGTTATGGTATTGAGCTAAAACAACAAGTTCGTGATGCCTATGGATCTTATGTTGGCTTTGCGCTGCGCGGAGAAATGCTCCCCAACGATGATACCTACATGGAAATTGATGAAAATGTTAAAGATAAATGGGGCATTCCGGTTTCGAAATTTCATTTCAAATGGTCAGATCGTGAGCTAAAACAAATTGAGCACGGCTTAAAAACAGCGAAACAGATCCTTGAAAATCTAGGGGCTACTGTGGGCAAATTACCTGCTGCTGAAAAAGCAATTTCAAAAGGTGGTGAGATCATTCATGAAGTAGGCACCACTCGCATGGGCAGCTCAGCACAGGATTCAGTGACCAATCAATGGGGCCAAACATGGGATTGCGACAACTTATTTGTGATGGATGCAGGGGTATTTGCCTCTAATCCACATAAAAATTGCACATTAACCATCATGACATTGGCAATGCGTAATTCAACCTGGATAGCCAAACAAATAGAACAAGGAGCGCTGTAACATGCATAATGAAGATCGTGTTGACTCATACAAATATATTTCCGGCATGACACGTCGTGAATCGTTAAAGTGGCTTGGTTTATTAGCCGCAGGTTCCGCCGTATCACTTTCAGCAGGATGTAGTAAAGCGTTAGAAGAGAAAATTAGTGATAAAGGACATTGGCCTGACTTAGATTTACAACCTATAACAGCTAAAGGTTATGGCACTGATCCAAATATGGTTATGCCACCACAATCACCTTGGCCATTGACATTAACTCAAGCACAATTAAATTTAGTTGCGGTGTTAGCCGATTATATCGTGCCTAGCGAAGGTAACAACCCAAGTGCAACTGAGGTAAATGTACCGAGTGTGATTGATGAGTGGGTAAGCTCACCTTATAACGGTCAACAAAAAGACCGCGTTACTATTTTACACGGCTTAGCATGGATCGATGATGAGGCTGTGCTGCGTTATAAAGCACCATTTGTCGCATTGAAAAAAGAGCAACAAACAGCCATCTTAAATGATATTGCTTATTTTGATGATGAAACCCCTGCGCAGTTTCAACGCATTGGTAATGCTTTTTTACGCTTTAAAAACCTTGTACTTGGTGCCTACTTTTGTACACCGCAAGGTTGTAAAGATATTGGCTATTTAGGCAATGTGCCTATTGCAGGCGATTACCCAGGACCTACTGACGAAGCAAAAGCCCATTTAGATAGCGTTTTAGCTGAACTGGGTTTGACCGAGTATGCTTATCAAGATTCAGTTGCCAGTTAACGCTAAGTTATTTTTTAGCTAGCCCAGCCCTAAGCAGGGAGCAATTCCCTGCTTTTCCTCCTAGGTGTTTTTTATGTTCAAAATCAAATCATTATTTAATTATGTTATTTCAATTCTGTTTATTTTTTGTGTTTTAAACTCGCTGTCTATCTATGCAAAAACAAGCAAACAACTACTCCCCGTTAGTGTTCAGCTTTGGTCTGTTAAAGATGCCTTAAAAGCGGATTTTGATGGCACCCTTTCATCTATTGCTGATATGGGCTTTCAAGGTGTGGAATTTGCAGGTGACTTTGGGCCTTATAAGAACAATCCAAGTGCACTGAAGGACAAACTCGCGAAGCTAAATTTAGTCGCTAGTAGCGCACATATCGGCTTTGACTCCTTAACGGATGACACCTTAACAGACACATTATTGTTTTATAAAACCCTTGGTGTCTCGATTTTATTTGTACCTTGGGATGAAAGAGCTTGGCACCCACAAGGAATTACCTCTCTGACCGAACAACTCGTTCAGGTTAATGAAATCGCTCAGCGCTATGCTATGCACATCGGTTTTCACAACCATAATAAGGAGTTTAATCAATTCCAAAACGCGACATACTGGGACGCTATTGCCAGTAATACGCCAAATACCCTGCCACTGCAGCTTGATATAGGTTGGGTACATTATGCAGGAAAAGATCCTGAATATTTCATTAAAAAATACCCAGGACGAACCCTGGCAACCCACTTAAAAGTTCGCACCCATCCTAACGATGGCTTAAGTCCTATATTAGGTGAAAATGATTATCCATGGCAAAAAATAATAGAAACATTGATTGTTGATGGCGCCACTCAGTGGCTAGTCGTAGAGCAAGAAGAATACCCGAATGGGTTAACACCAATGCAAAGCGTGGCTAAATCTAAAGTTAATTTAGATAAGATCCTCGCTAAAATGGGCGAATAAAGTAACTTTCTCCCTCCTCTGACACAAACAGTAGGGACTAACAATAGTACATTAACTATCTTAGTCCCTATGAACTCTTAATAATTATACATCCCACTCTTTCAGTGTGTCTTTTAAGTATTCATAACGCCATGAGTTAAGTAAATCGGGCTTTGGAGTCTGTTCACGCTCAGCGCTGGTTAACTTCCAATTCCAACTGATCAACTGGTTGATTTGCTTTTTAGATGCAAATACATCTTCTGGAATGCCCTGTTTTTTAGCAACTGCAGTGATTTTTTGTTTAATTTCTTTGGCTACTTTTTTATAACTTGGAAAGTCAATAAGTCGTCTTAGTGGCTCAGGAAAATCTGCAACAGGGATCACTTTAGCTTTTTCAATACACTTTAAGATTTCAACGCCCGAGCGGTTAACTTCGATGCTATCGACTTCTGGGACATTACGCATTGCAGTTAAACTCGTTGGTTTGCGTTTTGCCAATTCAACCAAGCAATGCTCTTTTAATACAAAGTTAAGCGCTAAATTTTTGCGTATCGCTTTGTTACGACGCCAAGCCGCAAGCTCTCTTAATACAGCAAGATCCGCAGGTTTTAATTGCCAAGCATTTTTAATGTCTCGATACAGATGTTCATCCGGTGTTTGATAAGCCCGTTTTTGTGCAATCAACTCACTTTCATTGATCACAATATCAAAGAAACCAGCGTCGTTGATTTGTTCAATAATAATTTTAAAGCACGGTAATAAATGAAATACATCAGCTGCAGCGTAATCGAGTTGTTTAATTGTTAGCGGACGCTGTAACCAATTGGTCCGTGATTCGCTTTTGTCGATTTCAATATCGAGTAAATTTTTTACCATATGAGCAAAGCCCATGCAGTTGCCATTGCCTAATAATTGCAAGGCAAATTGGCTATCAAATAAGGGAGCTGGTACGAAGCCGGCGTATTTTTGAAATACTTCAATATCTTCCGACGGTGAATGCAAGACTTTTAACACCGCAGGATCACGTAGAATCTGCCAAAAATCAAACAATGATAGCTCGGCTAGCGGATCGATTAATGCTAAATGTTCGCCGTCATAAACTTGAATAAGGGCAACTTCAGGATACAAAGTACGACGACGCATAAATTCTGTATCAATTGCTAAGATGGGTTTGTTACGGATCTGCTCTACAAACTCATTTAATTGATTTTGGGTTTGGATCAATTGATATTGCACTTAATCTCCTACAATAAAAAAGCCGACATATGTCGGCTTTTTTAGCTTGCTAATCTTTCAAGGCTCGTCTGAGTATTTTGCCAACGTTTGTTTTTGGCAATTCATCCCTAAACTCAACCAGTTTAGGGACCTTGTAATTAGTTAAATTATCACGACAGTGTTTTATTATATCTTTTTCAGTCAAAGATGGGTCTTTTTTAACAATAAAAACTTTAACTTGTTCGCCGCTAACATCATGAGGGATACCAATTGCTGCTGCTTCTAAAACACCTTCATGCATTGCAATCACTTCTTCGATCTCATTTGGGAACACATTAAAGCCAGATACGATGATCATATCTTTTTTACGGTCAACAATATAAAAGAATCCTTCATCGTCATAAGTGGCTATATCCCCTGTGGCAAACCAACCATCTTGCAAACACTCAGCCGTTGCATCAGGACGATTATAATAACCAACCATCACTTGTGGGCCTTTAACCCATAATTCGCCCGGCTCACCTTTGGCTGCTTCTTCACCATTATCTAACATCAACTTGATCTCAGTATTAGGTGCAGGTAAACCAATCGAACCATTGTATGAATCTAGATCATAAGGACTGACAGTAACTAATGGCGAACACTCAGTTAAACCATACCCTTCCATTAATTTGCTACTGGTGATCTTTTGCCATTTTTCAGCAACAGGTCGCTGTACAGCCATACCACCACCAAGGGACATTTTCAAACTTGAAAAATCAAGCTCGGCAAAACCCGGTGTATTCAACAAACCATTAAATAATGTATTTACGCCCGTGATCGCGGTGAATTTATGTTGGCCTAATTCTTTCACAAAGCCTTTCATATCACGCGGATTGGTGATCAATAAATTTAATCCGCCATACTTCATAAACGTTAAGCAGTTCGCTGTTAGTGCAAAGATATGATAAAGCGGTAAAGCAGTGACAACAACTTCTTTGCCACGTTCTAACACTTGATCTAAGCAACCAGAAACCTGCTCTAAGTTACCTACCATATTGCCATGGGTCAGCATCGCACCTTTAGAGACACCCGTTGTGCCACCGGTATATTGTAAAAAAGCAATATCAGATAAACACACTTCAGGTTTAATGTAATCTTTTTCGTTCGCTGCAAGTAAGGCTTCAAACTTAATGGGGTTAGGCAATGAATAGCTTGGCACCATTTTTTTAATATGCTTAACAACAAAGTTAACCAAGTGCTTTTTAAAGCCACCCACCATATCACCCACTTGGGTAACTACGATGTGTTTTACTTTAGTGTGCGGCAATGCTTTTTCAAGCGTGTCTGCAAAGTTAGCCAGTATAAAAATCGCTGATGTTTCTGAATCATTTAATTGATGTTCAAGCTCACGTACAGTGTAAAGCGGATTAACGTTAACTACGACACAACCGGCACGTAAAATACCGAGTATTGAAACAGGTGTTTGTAATAAATTTGGCATCATTACAGCCACTTTATCGCCTTTTTTCAATCCCAGCTCTTTTTGAATATACACGGCAACACGTTTTGTTGCTTGGTCTATTTCATCATAGCTCAATGTTTTACCCATATTGGTAAAAGCAGGCAAGTCTTTGTAGTCAGTGAAGCTTTTTTCAAACACTTCTAACAACGAGTTGTAGTGCTCAGGATCGATTGTTTCAGGCATACCCTCTGGGTAGCGCTTCAGCCAAATTTTTTCCACTCTTAGCTCCTGTTCTATTTATAATTTATTTTTATTAAACCTTAAACTAAGTAAGGCAATTTCACAATTGAGCAATCACTCTAATTCGCAAATATTCCCACATTTTGTGCAAATATACAATTAACATGCACCAGTTTGCAGCATAAATGCATGAACCTGCTGTAAACATTGCTCAGGGCTTTGCATATGGCAGTGGTGGCCACCTTCAACTTCATTTACTGTTAAGCTTTTGTAATAATTAGCATATTTATTTAAATTATCACTAATAAATTGATATCCTTTACTGCCTAGAATTAATTGGCACGGCACATTTATTTCGCTTATTACCGCTATGCATTGTTGCTCATCAAATCTAAAACCTGAATGATTTTTAAGCTTTGGATCAGTTCTTAGCAGCCATCCTTGTTCAGTTTCTCGTATATTTCTGTCCATCAAAAGTGCTATTAAATCCAAAGGTAAGTCACTTTGTACCGCCCGTGCTTGGTGTATTATTTGTTTTGACTCGTACTGTCGGGGTGCTTTTTTATTTACACGACGTCGATTCAAAATTGCATTTCTAAGCTGCTCGACCACTTTTTTACTGGGTGTTGTGACAACTCCCAGTCCTTCTATCATAGTGACCGTATTTACTTTATCAGGAAAACAGCTGGCAAAAAGACCAGCGGCCATTGCGCCCATAGAATGACCAACCAAGTGTACTTTATTAACCCCAAGTTGCTCGATTAAGTTATAAATATCATCAATGTAATCAATGAAATAATAGTGTGCATCACTACCACGCCAATCTGATAAACCATGTCCTGGAAAGTCCACACAATACCAAGTTGCAGTTAAGGTGTTATGTTCTAACATGGGTAAAAAACTATGACAATTATCAAGCCAACCATGTAATGCAATGACAACCTCTTTTCCTTGCCCAAATGTTAGGCCATGAAGTGTTAATGCGCCACTTTGAACTGAAAATGGATGCACTGCGTAATTCCCCTTTGTTTTTAGTTTGTTTAACGTAAAAGACATTTATTTATACTACATTGCGTATACAATGGCACTACATAATAAACAGGGTACAAAGATGAAGAAACAAATAAGCCTCTTGGCATTATTATGCTCAGCAAGTGCATACGCAGAGCAAGCACCAAAAAACATAATTTATATGATTGGTGATGGCATGGGCCCCGCTTATACTACAGCATATCGCTACTTTAAAGATGATCCGTCGACCAAAGAAATTGAAGGTACGGTGTTTGATACAATTCTTAAAGGTATGGCACATACTTCCCCTGACGACCATACCTATGTAACTGACAGTGCTGCTGGCGCAACAGCTTTGAGCTCCGGCCATAAAAGCTATAATGGTGCAATTGCAGTTGATACCGATAAAAAACCGGTAAAAACCATGCTCGAAATTGCCAAACAAAAAGGCATGATCACCGCATTAGTTGCAACCTCACAAATCAATCATGCCACGCCTGCAAGCTTCGCTGCACATAATGAATCTCGTCGTAACTACGATGAAATTGCCAATGATTACATTGATAATAAAATTGCCGGAAAACTTCCCGTTGATTTAATGCTCGGTGGCGGTACTAAATATTACATCCGTGAAGACCGTAATTTAGTTGCAGAATTTAAGCAAGCGGGCTATCAATACAGTGATGACTTTAGTGCGTTAAAAGATATTAAGCAAATTCCTGCGCTGGGATTATTTGCTCCAGTTGGGCTTGACTTTGCGTTAGATAATAACCCAACACGCTTAGCAAAAATGACCAATAAAGCGCTTGAGTTACTTGATGAAAATGACAAAAATGGCTTTTTCGTGATGATCGAAGGCAGCCAAATTGATTGGTGTGGCCATGCCAATGATATTGCCTGTGCAATGGCGGAAATGGATGATTTTGCTAAATCAATCGAGCAAGCAAAAGCGTACGTTGATAAAAACCCGGATACCTTATTGGTGATCACCGCAGATCACTCAACAGGTGGTTTAACATTAGGTGCGCATGGTCAATATAAATGGGAAACCGAGGTAGTAAAAGGCGTGAAAGCCACAGCCGTTAAATTAACTAAATTAATGTCAGAGTCTGATGATTTAAAAGCCATTTGGACTGCTAACACGAATATAGAATACACTCCCGAAAACCAGATCAAGCTTGAACAAGCAAAAAAATTAGGTGATAAACCACTTAATCTTGCCATTAAAGATATTATCAGTAGAGCCAGTTTCACCGGTTGGACTACCGGCGGTCACACTGCTATTGATGTACAAGTATTTGCCTATGGTAAAGGTGCTGATAAATTTATCGGCTCACAAAACAATACTGATATTGCCGATAAACTGATCGGCTTTATTGAACAGCAGTAATGTTTAATTGGCATGTTGCTTTTCCTGAGGGGAGAGGCTAACTGCAACATTAAAGGTTAATTATAAAAAGCCCAGTCATAATGTATCTGGGCTTTTTTAATCACAGCTGGAGGTAAACTTTTGCCAAATACAAGCACATCAACACAGAGTTAAATTACTGTCTAATTGTTAAGCGTAAATGTCCACA
Organism: Pseudoalteromonas sp. SG41-2; assembly: GCF_014164535.1. Lineage (NCBI taxonomy): Bacteria > Pseudomonadati > Pseudomonadota > Gammaproteobacteria > Alteromonadales > Pseudoalteromonadaceae > Pseudoalteromonas > Pseudoalteromonas sp. SG41-2. The sequence goes on from NZ_JACJFK010000004.1 coordinate 243,987, forward strand.
CCAATTAAGTTTTGTACTTCAGCTCGGCGTTCTAAATTAGCAAACTCGGTGTAGGTTGAAATAGCACGACTTACTTTGGCTGTCGGTTGGTCATAAATCGTTTGTCGGTAACTAGGTTGGGCAGTATCACTTTGTAACTTATCAGCCAGCGCAATACCTGCTTGGCTTGATTTAACAAACTCCGCAGACTGTTTATTATCAGCAGCAGATTGCTCCAATAAACCCTGAGGTTTATTAGTGTTGATCTGTCTTGAGGTAATTTTACCGGGTATGTCTCCCGAGTAAAACCCTGAGCCAATAGGTAGATTCAAAGTTGCGTCTCGTTACTTAGGTTATTAAATTATGTGCCAAATTTAATAACCTTGCAAGTTGCTTTATTAATCAGTTTATTCGCGTCCAGGTAATTTTTTCCAGGTTACTGTATCACGTACATATTTAGGTTGAGCTTGCGCAGCACTGACCGTACGTTGCGCACTGAAATCATCGCTAATTGTAGCCAACATAAAACCGGCATCAGGTAATATGATGTCGTTATTGATAGCTATTTGTGGGTTATCTGCCAGTGCCTCAGGGTATGTTTGCCAGCCAGTGCCCACTGCAATCCCTGGTTCGTCTGCAAGAGATAATAATGCGGGTTTTAATACTTGTTCGTCACCTTGTAAGGTCATCACACCATTATCACTGAGTCTATAATGGGCAAAATATATTTCTCCCATACGCGCATCAATAGCACTAAATACACTTTTTTCACCGGTTTGTTGATAAGCTTGCTGCGCCATCATTTGCAGCGTTGACACACCAACTAGTGGCAGTTTACATGCATAAGCTAAGCCTTGCGCAATGGCGACACTTATACGCACGCCAGTGAAACTACCTGGGCCTTGGCCAAAACCAATAACATCTAAATCAGTTAAACGGCAATTTGCCTTAGCTAACAACTGATCAACCAACGGTAAGATTTTTTGACTATGCTGTTGCGGGCATACTTCAAAATGGTGAAATAACTGACCATTATAATTGAGCACTAAAGACAATGCTTCGGTAGAAGCGTCAAATGCTAATAGATTAATATCACTAGTACTGATTGCGTTATTCATGGTAATTATTTCTCTAGTTAATGTGTTCTAAAAATTCACTGGCCACTTGAAGGCTTCGTGTGCGGCGCATCGGCGGCAAGCTTTTTAAAAAGACTTGGCCGTATTGGCGTGTCACTAAACGGTTATCGCAAATCACCAACACCCCTTTATCCTTACTATCGCGGATCAGTCGTCCAACGCCTTGTTTTAGTGCAATCACCGCTTGTGGCAATTGAATATAAGCAAAAGGATCATGTCCTTGTAATTGCGCATCTTGCATTTTAGCTTGGAGCAGTGGATCATCGGGTGCTGCAAAGGGTAACTTATCAATAATAACACAACTGAGTGTGCTACCTCTGACATCAACTCCTTCCCAAAACGACGCAGTACCTAATAATACGGCATTACCATGGCGGGTAAATTTTTCTAAAATAATACGTTTAGACATTTGCCCTTGCATATAAATAGGATAATCAATCTGCGTACTTAGCCCTTCGGCGACTAAATGCATCATCCGATAGCTGGTAAACAATACAAAGCAGCGCCCTTTTGCTGCTTTAATTAAATCGAGGGTAAGCTTAACAATCGCATGAGGCATATTCGCTGCATGTGTTTCAGGCAAATAACGCGGTAAACATAATAAGGCTTGCTGATAATAATCAAACGGACTATCAACCATCATACTTTTGGCAGGCTTAAGGCCTAGGCTTGCGTTAAAATGATCAAGTGCATTATCGACAGATAGAGTCGCTGAGGTGAATACAAAGCCAGCCCCCGTGTCTGCCATCATTTGCGCAAATTTAACTGATACGTTAAGCGGAGTTATATGTACGGTTAAATAGCGGCGTGTTGTTTCATACCAATAACTGTTACCTGTTTGGCTTATATCAAACACCCGTTCTAATTGCCCTTTAAAAGCTAAGGTACGCTCAAATGGGTGTTCTATTTTATCGCTACGGTCTAAACAATGTTTGAGTACTTGATACAAAAAGTCTAAATCGCTGATCACCCTATGTAACGCGGCGCAAATTTCTTTACTTGCCAGCATTTGTCGCCAATCACCTCGGCTACCATCTAAGCCAAATTGTAAGCGCAAGTCTGCAACACTGGTTTCAAGCTTATTTAAGGTTTTACCAAGTTGCAACATATCCGGAATGTCAGAGCGATAAATTGCTCGTAAATCATTAATTAAGTCCACCAGCTTTTTAGTGCTGATACTCTCACCAAAGTAATCACTGGCAATTTCACTTAATTGGTGTGCTTCATCAAATATATAGGCATCAGCTGTGGGAATGAGTTCAGCAAAGCCGGTATCTTTTACCGCCATGTCTGCAAAAAACAAATGATGGTTAACCACTACTATATCGGCATCCATCGCTTTTAAGCGGGCTTTGCGAATATAGCAATCTTGAAAATCAGGACACTCTTTACCTAAGCAGTTATCTGCAGTGGAGCTTACATAAGGTAATACTTTGGCATCTTCTTCGATACCAATACAATCAGCCAGATCACCGGTGTGCGTTTCACTGGCAAATTTAGCCACCATGGCCAATTGATGCATCACATCAGAATCATCGGTCGGTACATGGGCAACATGCTGATTAAGCCGATAAGTACATAGATAGTTACTGCGCCCTTTTAGCAGCGCGGTTTTTTTACTCGCACTAAGCGCTTTGACTAATTGTGGTAAATCACGGTGATATAATTGTTCTTGCAGCGCTTTCGTGCCGGTTGAAATTATTGTTTTACCTTTAGACTTTAGCGCAGGGGCTAAATAAGCGTAGGTTTTACCTGTACCAGTGCCCGCTTCAACCACTAATTGCGAGCGGTTTTTTAATGCATCACTCACCGCAACCGCCATATCGATCTGCGGTTGGCGAGGCGTATAACCATCTAGAGATTGCGCTAACGGGCCTGCTGCACTAAAAAGCTGTTTGATAATAACGATCGCTTTGCTAAAAATAATAGCGGGATTTTACGTAAGCATAGCCCCAAGGGCAAGTGAATACGCAAAGCAAATAGCAAAGGAGCAATGCCCCTTTGCTATTGTTATTATTGTGCGTTGATCGTTAAAGTAATACCACTTGCCGCAGTGTAACCTTGTAAATCAATATACCAAGCACCAGCTTGGGGATTGCTAATAGTACAGCTTTCATTATTACCATTTTTATAAGGTCGACATTGATATGTTGACGTTGATGACGGCGAACCAAAATTCACATACAGATCAGCATCCCCGCTACCACCTAAAATAGAAATATTTAACGACGCGTAACCCGCACTGATATTTTGACTAAAGCGAGTCCAACCTCCTGTTGCCACACTGACATTCGTCTCGGTACGATTAATCGGTGTCGGTACATTATTGTCACCATCATAACTACCCGTTAAGGAAACACCGGTAATAGCGCTCCATGCTTCAACCATGACATGATATGTACCTGATTGTATATTACTAATAGCGCATGCTTCATTACTGTTTGAATTAGTGCTGTTACAGTCAAAGTCTTGTAAAGTAGGCGGTGCGCCAAACTTAACGTATAGATCAGCATCGCCACTGCCACCTGCTGTAGTAAAGTTTAAATTACTACTTCCTGCAGGGACTGCTAAGGTATAAAAAACTTGCTCTTTAGCAAGCGCATTAATTCCAGACACTGTGACACCATTTTCCAGTTCATTGTCAGTGGGTGGTACTTCATAGCCGGCATTTTTAGCCATTTCAGCTAAGTAGCTCACCGCAAGCTTGGCAAATTTACTCGCATGATCAGCATCAAAATTACTGTCGTTTGCTGTATGGATTAGCGGGTTAATATCAGCCATGCGCGACTCAAATGGCATTGAGGCGGCAAAGCCCTGCTGATACCACGAAGCATGATCTGAACAGCCATAACCACACTGATCAAAACCATAACTTAGGGTGGGTAAATAAGTATCGATCAATTGTCCCAAAAACTGATTTTGGCCGCTGTTAGTATAATCTGTCATCATCACAATATCATCGCTACTGCCATGATTACCGGTCATATCAAATTGCACCATACCTACCACATTTTTGCCCTGTGATTTATACGCCGTTGCAATCGCTTTTGAACCTCGCAGCCCTACTTCTTCAGCTGCAAAACCCATAATTTGGATTGTTCTTTGTGGTTGATAGTTATTATCTACGATTGCCCGAAGCACTTCCGACAAGACCGCAATACCGGAGGCATTATCATCCGCCCCGGGCGCTCTGCCATTACTAGGATTTGATTGATTAATTGAATCTAAATGACCGCCAACAATTACTATTTCATCCGCTTTTTCGCTGCCTTGAATAGTCACAATTACAGATGATTGCGACCAACTATGGCTAAAGTAATCAACACTAATATCAGCGCGGTTGCTCGCTAACTGTTGCCAATAATCTTTTAACCATTGAGATGCATCAACTCCACTTTGTACTGAGTAATAGCGATTATTAAAAGCACTCAACGAATTAACGGTATTGGTTAGATCATTAGGACTAATGTTATTGATCAGTGTCTGTACCGTTTGCGCATTATCTATTGTGTAGTTAATAGCCAAGCTGTTGATTGACTGATTCTGTACTTTAGCTAATTGCTCAGTATAAAGCTGCGCCTCAAGCAATGATTCATGTGCTACAAAGCCACCGCAGCGATGGTAATTGTCGTGCATAAATTCACTTAAATTAGCCACTTCAGTCTGTTTAATACGCATAAAATTAATAGAAGATAAGCTGGATGCTTGTGGAGCGAGGAGCTCGGTACTGTGTTTATGAGCTGTTTGGTTTAATTTGTAATGTTTAGCTGCTACAGGGTCAATACTTACCCAAATACTGTCAGGCTCTTGTGCTATTACCAGCTGACTTACCAATAATGACACAGTGCCAAGCAGGACGCTTGGTGCAAAGATATTCATAACAGTTTCCTTTTTTTCTGTGTTTACCCAAATTCAGACTCTGAAAATATAAGGGTAAAAAAGGGAGCGAATGCTCCCTTAGGTGAGGGATTAGTTAGCCGTTATTGTTAACGTTACGCCACTTGCCGCACTGTAGCCTTGTAAATCAATATACCAAGTGCCCGCTTGTGGAGCAGTAATTTCGCAACTTTCGTTGTTACCATTTTTATATGGTCGACATTGATAAGACGATGTTGATGATGGCGAGCCAAAATTAACATACAAGTCTGCATCACCAGAACCACCCGCTATAGCAACATTCAATGTTGAATAACCTGCGCTTAGTTCTTGACTAAAACGAGTCCAACCACCTGAGCTAACACTTACATTAGTTTCAGTACGGTTTATTGGTGTAGTACCCGTATCACCGCCATCAAAACTCCCCGTGAGTGAAACGCCCGATATTTGGTTCCAGGCTTCAACCATTACATAGTAAGTACCTGCTTGAACATTGCTGATAGCACAGCTTTCAGTGCTGGTTGAAGTCGTGCTGTTACAATCAAAACTATTCAGTGTTGGTCTTTGCGCAAATTTTACATACAAGTCCGCATCACCACTGCCACCTACCGTGTTAAACTGCAAATTAGTGGCATTAGCTGGTACTTCTAAGGTAAAGAACAGTTGCTGTTTTTCTGTACCACTGATCCCAGTGCGTGGCACGCCATTGCTAAGTGGCTCGTCAATTGGTGGCTCTACTCCTCCACAACTACTACCAGGGCTTAAATTTGACGTTACACCCACTGCCGCAAGTGCGCTTTGTACATCATCTGGGCTGTAATCTAAATCACATGCCGCATCCATTACACCATTACCAGCCAAGTCCCAATTAGTACTAGCGGTCCAATATAATTGGTTTGCACGCGCCATAACCTCAAAAGCTTTTCTAGTATCCCAACCAGCTTTAGTTGCTAAGTTATAGAATGCTTTATTAAATACACCTGAGCTGTAATGTACATCCATCCCAGAATAATAACTCGATTGGTTATCAATTGAACTACCATCTTGGGTCGGGTTATTCATGTAACGCAATGCACCATTGCCTTTGAAAATTTCTTGGCCAACTAACCAATCATTAGTGCCTAGCATATAAAACTCGGCAGCTTCACCAGCCATATCAGAAAACGCTTCATTCAAGCCGCCCGATTTCCCACTGTATACAAGCCCTGAATTTTGTTCAGTAAAACCATGGCTAACTTCATGAGCAGAAACATCTAAACTAACTAATGGATAAAAGGTATTTTGACCATCACCAAAAGTCATTGCTGATCCGTCCCAAAAAGCATTTTCATAATTACTGCCGTAATGAACACGCATTTGCAATTGAAAAGACAGCGGAGGAGAACCAATCCAGTCGTTATACATATTAAAAATGACATTACCAAAGTAGTGCGCGTCATTTAATGGCGAATAAGCGCCATTTATTTCCTTAAAGGTGTTTTCGGGGCAAGTAAAGGAATACGCTGAAGAGCCACTGGTGCCACCATTTAAATTAATGGTTTTAACATTTGCGTTATTCATGGTGCAAGTGTTGCCTGACTGCGACACATCTAAACTACTAAAATCAGTCCCGTAAATGTACTTTCCTGTTTTTAAATTTCCACCAGGGCCTGTCGCATTGGCATGTTGAAGGTTATCAAAGCTATGCAAAACCTCACCAGAATTCGCATCAATGATCTGATAAGGTCGAGAAGGATTAGCACCATAAGTAACATACGATACTTCATACACTAAATGTGCGACATGTTGCGCATCAAGCCAAATCGCTAAACGCGATTGTTCATTGTGTTTTTTAAGACTTACTGATTTAGCCGCTGCGGGGGAGTTTTTTAACCCCTGTGTAATAGCCATTTTTTTACTGAGTTTTGGCATCACTGAGCTTATATCACTACTAATATCATATACAGCAGCACCATGAGCGCGTTTTAATTGGCCGTTATTATCAAACGTTAAACTCACAGTATCACCAATGACTGGTAATCCTTGATACTGTTGTTGATAACGGCGTGTCGTATCACCATTGTTACTTTTTACTTCTTTTAATACGACTAACTCATTGCCAGCATCTAAACCAACTAACTGCATTGGGCTTGCCATAAGTACCGATGACGCACTATTTTGCAAAGCTGTAGTTAGGGCTGCTTGTTCATTTAGATATTGTTTATTTGCAGCTACTGCACTTGATGCTTGCGTTACCGCAAGAGCAGCAAGTGTTGCTAATGTGATTTTAGATAAATTCACGTTTACGCTCCATTTAAGTTGTTATTTATTTAATATTTTTGTATTAAACCGGCACTACCCGTTCCCGATTCAAGTTCAGCCTATACTGCTTTCAGTGAAATTGAAAATGAAACAAAAAATTAACATTAAATAACAAAAAACCAAAACAGAAACATTTTAAAACAACAACTTAAACCAACATTGTTAATTAATCACTAACAAAACCCCGGAAAACTGTAAATAAATAATTACATTAAATTAACATGTGGTTACATATCATTTGTTTTTATTATTGGTAATACATTAAATGTCATTGCTACTCGGCTCTATAATTAATTGGCAATAGGACTACCGATATAGATAGCAAACTGCAAATGTTGACGACTAGAAAAAGAAGCTGTTGACGTTTAGAAGCTGTTCATACCCATAAAACTTCAAACAAAACCATCAATTAATTTCGCTGTCATTGCGTCAGTAGCATAAACGCCTATTAAAAGTGTAATTAACAGTATTATCGCGGTGACATTTGAAAGTCTCAGGAGTAACATACCTGCGCGAAAGTACATTCCTTTTTGCTCATTCCAATATATTATTTAAGGTCAAACAATGAATGCTTGGTACCTCATTTGTTTTTTATCTGCATTAGCGATTTTTATCGCATTTGCTAACCAGTATATCCTCAAAATGCAAACCACTATTGCCATAACAACTGGCTCAGTAGTGATTTCATTGTTATTAATACTCGCGGTAAAATTATTGGGCGATTCAACCGCACTGGAGATTACACAAATAGTCTCAAGTATCGATTTTAATCAATTATTACTCAAAGGCATGCTCGGCTTTTTACTGTTTGCAGGCGCACTGGAAATTAACCTTGCGGCACTCAAAAAACAACGTTTTGAAATTACCGTACTGGTGTTATTTTCGACCTTAGCCTCCACCTTTATCATTGGCTTTTTAAGCTTTTACTTATTTGCCGCGTTAGGCTTTGCGGTGCCTTTTATCTATTGTTTATTGTTTGGTGCATTAATAAGTCCAACCGATCCAATTGCAGTGCTTGCAATTATTAAACAAATGCGTGCCCCTGAAGGAATTTCTGTGCAAGTTGAAGGTGAATCATTATTTAATGACGGTATTGGTTTAGTTATTTTTACCACTATTTTTGCCGTGGCTTTTCTCGACACTGAAGCCAGTGCAGCAGGCATTGCAGAGCTATTCTTTGTCGACGCACTGGGAGGGATTGCATTTGGTTTAGTGATTGCGTTAGTGGGTCATTATCTGATCATCAACAGTCGTGATGTAAATATTCGCTTGTTACTAACCTTAACTATACCGACAGCAGGATTCGCCGCTGCCAATATATGGGAAATATCTGGCGCACTGGCGATGGTAACTAGCGGTATATTGTTAGGTAATATAACCCGTACTAAAGCGACAGAGCGCACCGGGCCTGAAGACACTCGCTACGTAAAAGACTTTTGGCACGCCACCGACAGCTTTTTGAATGCATTGTTATTTTTGATTATCGGGATGCTAATTGTCACTATGCCCATCAGCCTAGCTGAAATTGGTTTAGGACTACTAATGGTGCCTGCAGTATTACTTGCTCGCTTTATCAGTGTTGGCGCACCATTTGTGGTATTTAAGAAATTTAGAAAATACGACAAACACTCAGTTAAAATTTTAACCTGGGGCGGCCTACGCGGTGGCCTTGCTTTAGCAATGGCTGCGGCAATTCCTCGTGATCAGGTATTTGTGGGCGGCTCTGATTTACACAACCTGCTTGTTATTGTTACCTACGTTGTGGTGATATTTTCGATTATTGTGCAAGGGCTCACTATTTCGCCGTTAATTCACAGTAGCATTAGTGCCAAACAACAAAACTAACATTTAAACTTACTTCTGGCGCCGCAAGCTAATGCTTACGGTGCTAGAATTAGTTATGCATTTTCTATGCATAAGATCCTAGAAATATTACGCCCATGTGTCTAAATGGGTTTCGTCTTCCTCGTCTGTATTGCGCTCTTTCTTAGCTGTTTCAAGCTTTTCTTTAGACAGTAGTTCTTTGCGCTCCAACTGACGTTTTTGCCGCTTTTCACGTTCAATTCGCTGCGCGTTCGAATCTTTTAGCCCCGCAATATGAAAAGCGCCTTTCGACTCAAGTTGCAAACGAGTGATCTGCCCTAAATAAGGGATCATAATATCCATACGTTCCTCCTTTGGTTACTCTTATCATCGGCCGTTATAGCTTATTCTTTAATTTATGCAAAAAAAACTTGCCAGCTTCCCCACAAATGTGTTTTTCTATATGTGAAATTTACTTAAACAGATTAAACACTTTTGTTTACATGAAGCAATGATAAAACGAAAGTTATTTAGGATATATTATAATGCGCTTAAACCTGACAACAGTACATCATCACCACCATTCACCGGAATAACCTGTCAGGTCTTTCGCTGAGAGGTTATTCCTAAAAGGAACCTCTGGCGAGTCAACATACAATGATTCATTTTTCGCCCTGAGGTTCCCTCGGGGTTTTTAGTTTTTAAATTAAAGGAAAAATGAATAATGAGTAATAGCAACCGTCTACGTATCGCCATCCAAAAAGGTGGCCGCCTTTCTAAAGATTGCCAAGACTTACTAAAACAGCTAGGTGTTAAACTTAACTTGCGTGAGCAACGTTTGATTGCCCACTCGACCAATATGCCGATTGACGTACTACGGGTGCGCGATGACGATATACCCGGTCTGGTAATGGACGGCGTGTGTGATTTAGGCATAGTAGGCGAAAACGTACTCGTTGAAGTACAAGCTGAGCGCCAGCGCCAAGGCGTACCAAGTGAAGTTACTAAACTGTCTAAACTTGATTTTGGCTACTGTCGCCTTGCACTTGCATGGCCGTCAGAACTTGGCAAGCAAGATAAAAGCTGGTTTGAAGGCAAACGCATTGCTACCACCTACCCTGAAATCTTAACTCAATACTTAAAGCGTGAAGGCATAAACGCCAGCACAGTAATGCTGACTGGCTCTGTAGAAGTCGCACCACGTGCAGGACTTGCCGATGCAATTTGTGATTTAGTATCTACCGGTGCCACACTTGAAGCCAACGGCCTTATGCAAGGCGATACTATTTTAGAATCAAACGCCTGCCTTATCCAAAATAAAGACTTACAAGATGCTGACAAACTAGCGCTTATCAACAAACTTATGCCACGCTTACGCGGCGTGAGACAAGCCAAAGAAAGCAAATACATCATGCTGCACGCGCCAAAAGATAAACTGGATGAAATTTGCGATATTTTACCAGGCTCTGGCCAACCAACGGTATTAGCGCTTGCTGGCTCTGATGAGTACGTAGCCCTGCACATGGTGAGCAGTGAAACATTATTTTGGGAAACAATGGAGCAATTAAAAGCGCTAGGCGCCAACTCTATCCTCGTTATGCCAATTGAAAAAATGATGGAGTAAGTCAATGTTGCGCTGGAATGAGGTTTCCAAAGATGCACAAGCAGCGGCGCTAATGCGCCCTGCTGTTAGTGCAAGTGTGGAAGTAGAAGCTATTTGCCAAGCAATTATGGCAAACGTAAAAGAGCAAGGCGACACAGCCTTACTCGACATGGCTAAGCAATATGATAACCGCGAAAATCCGCGCTTATTAGTGCCGCAAAGTGAGATCAATGCCGCTGAGCAGCAGTTAAGCGCTGAGCTTAAATACGCGATAGACACAGCCTACGCTAATGTAAAACGTTTTCACCAAGCACAGCTACCCAAAGATATTAAATTGTCGACTCAGCCCGGTGTGTTATGTGAACTAAAATACCAAGCCATTGAAGCCGTTGGAATATATGTGCCAGGTGGCAGTGCGCCATTGCCTTCATCAGTGATCATGCAAGGTGTACTGGCGCAGCTAAGTGGTGCGACAACCGTAGTGTTAGCAACACCGGTGCAAGGTGATTTACCGATAAACCCAGCAATTTTATATGCGGCTAAACTATGCGGTATCAAAACAATCGTAGAAAGTGGCGGCGCAGGTGCAATCGCCGCAATGGCTTATGGTACAGACTCAGTGCCCAAGGTGAATAAAATTTTTGGCCCGGGTAACAGCTTTGTGACTATGGCTAAACAACTAGTAGCTCAGACCATACCAGGCATGGCGATCGATATGCCTGCGGGCCCATCTGAGGTGTTAGTGATTGCCGATGAGCGCGCAAACCCTGAATTTATTGCCGCTGATTTATTATCTCAAGCTGAGCACGGCGCTGATTCGCAAGTAATTTTACTGTGTAACAGTGAACGTATGATTGCCCGCACCGAGCAAGCCATTGAACGCCAATTAGCTAAACTATCGCGTCAAGATATTGCCGCAAAAGCATTGGCTAATTCATCGCTTATTTTGGTTGATTCAATCGAGCAAGCATTTGCTGTATCAGCACAATACGGCCCTGAACACTTAATACTGCAACTGGCTGATGCCAACCCGTATTTAAACAAAGTTAAAAATGCAGGATCTGTATTTGTGGGTGACTACACGCCAGAATCTGCTGGTGATTATGCCTCTGGTACTAATCACGTATTACCAACCTATGGCTACAGTGCCACTTATTCAAGCTTAAACTTACTTGATTTTTTTCGCACTTATACCGTACAAACCATTACTCAAAATGGTTTAAAAAACTTATCAAAAGCAATTTTACCATTGGCTGATGCAGAAGGACTTGATGCCCACGCAAATGCCGTTAAGGTGCGTTTAGAGGCGATGAACAATGAGCAATAATCCTTTATTACCGGCCAATATTGATGCATTAGCAGCATATAGCTCGGCAAAAAGTGAGAAACTAACCGGCACAACGTGGCTTAATGCAAATGAAAGCCCGTATGTTAAAAGTATCGATATCAGCATTAATGATTTAAATCGCTACCCTGATCCGCAGCCTATCAATGTTATTAACCGCTATGCTGATTACGCAGGACTCACTGCTGAACAAGTACTTATGACCCGTGGTGCGGATGAAGGTATTGAGCTACTGGTACGCACCTATTGCCAACCAGAGCAAGATTCGGTTGCTTTATTTTTACCTACGTACGGCATGTACAAAGTCACCGCCGACACCCACAACGTAGCAATAAATGGCTTAAGCCAAGCATTATTACTCGATGGTACTGTTGATGAAATAATCAACGCTGTTGGTAATAGCAAATTAGTGTTTATTTGTAATCCAAATAACCCAACAGGCAGCTTAACACCGCTTGAAAAAATAAAGGCTATTGCAACAGCACTTGCCGATAAAGCACTGGTCGTTGTGGATGAAGCTTATATTGAATTTTGCCCAGAGCAAAGTGCAAGCAAACTCATCAACGAATTTGCCAACATAGTAGTACTTAGAACGCTCTCTAAAGCATTTGCGTTAGCAGGCCTGCGTACAGGCTTTACTCTTGCCCAATCGTCAGTACTAGCGCCAATCCGTAAAGTGATTGCACCGTATCCAGTATCAACGGTAGTGGCAAGCATTGCTGCAAATGCACTCAGCCCAGATGCCATTACTTCAATGCGTCGCCAAGTAAGTATTTTAAATGCACTAAGGGCAAAGCTAAAGCAGTGGCTCGAAGCCTCCCCTGCCGTATTACAAGTGCTCAGTGGCGAAGGAAATTTTGTCACCCTAAAGCTCGCCGATAAAAACAGCTTTAATATCGCACTTGAGCAAGGCTTAGTTATGCGTGCTTTTACTTTATACGGCGAAAACGATTGGCTACGTATTTCAATCGGCAGTGAGCAAGAACTAGAACAAGTAAAAATATGGTTAGATGGCCTAAGCCAATCAGCCACTTTTAAAGAGCAGGAAGTATCATGAGCAACCCGTATTTATTTATCGACCGTGATGGCACTATTATTGAAGAGCCAATCACCGACAAGCAAGTAGACAGTCTTGAAAAGTTAGCGTTTTTACCAAACGTGATCCCTGCTCTTTTGCAATTACAAAGCGCAGGCTATCGTTTAGTGATGGTGTCAAACCAAGATGGCTTAGGCACTGACAGCTTTCCAACGGCTGATTTTGATATTGCCCAAGATAAGATGATGGCTATTTTATCAAGCCAAGGCATTAAATTTGACGACGTATTAATTTGCCCACACTTTAATGAGCAAAATTGTGATTGTCGTAAGCCAAAAACAGGGTTGCTTACCGAGTTAATGCGCTCAGGTAAAGTCGATTTAGCACGCTCATTTGTGATTGGCGATCGCCAAACAGATATTGGCCTTGCACAAAACTTGTGTTGTGAAGGTATTTTGTATGACGGTGATTGGAATGCAATTGTCACTAAACTTACCACCGCTGATCGACAAGGCCGCGTGACTCGCAACACTAAAGAAACGCAAATTGATGTAAAACTCAATTTAGATCAAAGTAAAAATGGCGAGATCAGCACCGGCCTTGGCTTTTTTGATCACATGCTTGATCAAATTCGCACCCATGCCAATATTGGCCTTGATATTCAAGCCAGCGGCGACTTGCACATTGACGAGCACCACCTTGTTGAAGATATCGGCATTGCCCTTGGTTTAGCGCTTAAACAAGCCATTGGTACTAAATCACAAATTGCTCGCTATGGTTTTGCGCTACCGATGGATGAATGCAAAGCAGAGGCACAAATTGACTTGTCAGGTCGTGCTTCGTTTGTATTAAACGCTAACTTTAGCCGTGAAAAAGCCGGTGATTTAGACGTACAAATGGTTGAACACTTTTTCAAAAGCTTAAGCGACAATGCAGCGATCAGCTTAATATTGTCGGTTAGCGACGGTAACTGCCATCACCAAGTTGAAGGTTTATTTAAAGCGTTTTCTCGCGCTTTACGTATGGCCATTGCCGCTGATGCCAGCCAACAAACAGCCAGCTCTAAGGGGTGTTTATGATTGCCATAATTAACACCGGTTGTGCCAACATAAACTCTGTACGCTTTGCTTTTGAGCGCTTAGGGCAAACGCCAGAAGTTATCACCTCGCCAGAGCAACTTAAAAACTTTGAACGCGCTATTTTACCAGGTGTTGGCCATGCATCTGTTGCTATGAAGCGCTTGGTAGAAGGCGGTTGGCAACAGGCAATCAATGAATACCAACGCCCTCTGATGGGGATTTGTTTAGGCATGCAGTTACTGTGCGAAAGCACTGAAGAAGGTAATGTGCAATGCCTTGGCAAAATACCTGGGCACGTTAAAGCACTTGATGTGGGTAGTTTAACGTCTCCGCACATGGGTTGGAATAACCTCACCGTTAATCGTGAACATGCTTTAACCAAAGGCCTTGATGCAAACAAGCAAGTATATTTTGTGCATAGTTTTGCTCATACCGTGAATGATGCAACATTGGTTAGTGGCGAATACGGGCAAACCTTCTCAGCGATTGTTGCCAACGATAACTACGCGGGTATGCAATTTCACCCTGAACGTAGCGCTAAAATCGGCACTCAGTTATTGCAGAACTTTTTAGACTGGCAGCTATAAATAAAGCGTATCAACACAAATTAATAAAGAGAATTCAAGTGATTATTCCAGCATTAGATATATTACAAAATCAAATTGTGCGCTTATATCAAGGTAAATACGATACTGCACAGTTTTACCCGTTTGAGCTTGGTGCACGCTTACAAGAGTATGCACAAAGCGGCGCAGGTAAATTACACCTTGTTGATTTAGAAGGCGCACGCGATCCTAATAAAAAACAATGGCAACACATTCAAGCAGCCACCAAAGTACTTAACGTACCGTATCAAGTTGGTGGCGGTATTCGTACTGAACAAGACGTAAGCGACTGGCTTAAAGCCGGTGCTAACCAAGTAGTAATTGGCTCTATGGCGGTTGAAAAACGTGATGAAGTAAAAAGCTGGATTGAAAAATTCGGTGCCAAGCACTTTGTTATCGCCCTCGACGTTAATAAAACCGACAATGGCTGGGCACCTGCCACCCACGGTTGGTTAAGTGAATCAGAATTCGGCTTATTTGAATTAGTCGATTTTTATGTAGCACTGGGTGTAATTGATTTTCTATGCACGGACATCAGTAAAGACGGCACCATGACTGGTCCTTCATTTGCATTATATGAAGACTTAATAAAACACAACAGCAATATTAAAGTACAAGCCTCTGGGGGTGTAAGCTCGCTTGATGACATTAAAAAGCTCAAAGAGCTTGGCGTAGGCGGTGTTATATTAGGTAAGTCACTGCTTGATGGCGCATTTAATGTAGAGGAGGCGTTGGCATGTTATCAAAACGCATAATCCCGTGTTTAGACGTTAAAGACGGCCAAGTAGTCAAAGGCGTTAAATTTAAAGGCCACGAAGTGGTTGGCGACATATTAACAATGGCTAAAGCGTATAGCGAAGCTGGTGCTGACGAACTGGTATTTTATGAAATTAGCGCCAGTGTTGAAAAACGCCTTCTCGATGTAAACTGGGTAGAGAGCATAGCACGTCATATTGATATTCCATTTTGTGTTGCAGGTGGTATTAAATCAGTGGCTGATGCAGCACGCGTATTAGAACGCGGCGCTGATAAAATCAGTATAAACAGCCCTGCTATTGCCCGCCCTGAGCTTATCAAAGAACTACATGATGAGTTTGGTAAACAATGTGTCGTTGTCGGCATTGATAGCTTTTACGATGAAGTAACTGGCGAATATTTAGTGTATCAGCTTACTGGCGATCCTAATGCGTCAAGCCGCACCCGTTATAAAACGCAAGAATGGGTAAAACGCGTGCAAGACTTAGGCGCAGGCGAAATCGTACTCAACTGCATGAACCAAGATGGCGTACGCAATGGCTACGATAACCAGCAGCTGTCTAAAATGCGTGCTTTGTGTGATATTCCTCTTATCGCCTCAGGTGGTGCTGGCACCATGCAAGATTTTGTCGATGTATTTAAACAAAGCCACGTTGATGGCGCACTGGCAGCCAGCGTATTTCACAAAAATGTGATCAACATCGGCGAATTAAAACAATATTTAATAGATAACCAAGTGGCGGCGCGACTATGCAACTAACCAAACAAAATCTTACCCAAGTTGATTTTGCTAAAAGCGAATTGATCCCTGCCATCGTGCAAGATGCCCGTACTGGGGTTATTTTAATGCAAGGCTTTATGAATCAAGAATCGCTGGAAGTCACCTTTGAAAAGCAAAAAGTGACGTTTTACTCGCGTTCAAAAAACCGTTTATGGACCAAAGGCGAAACCTCTGAGAATTACTTAGAAGTAGTGTCTGTCCATACTGATTGCGACTATGACTCTATTTTAGTGCTGGCTAACCCGCTTGGGCCAACGTGTCACTTAGGCACACAAAGTTGTTTTGGTGATGCTGCAAAACCAAGCCTAAGCTTCTTAGCGCAGCTTGAGCAAGTAATTGTATCGCGTAAAAACGACGACCCTGAAAAAAGCTACACCGCCTCTTTGTTTGCTAAAGATTTAAGCCGCAGTTGTCAAAAAGTGGGTGAAGAAGGCGTTGAGGTCGCTTTAGCTGCAATGAAACATGATAACGAAGAGCTAACCAACGAATCAGCTGATTTGTTATATCACTTAATCGTATTGCTACAGCGCCAAGGCTTAGAGCTACAAGACGTAGTAGCGTGTTTGCAAGGAAGACATAAGTAAGTTTATCTGCTCTTGTTTATTAAGCGCTGAGTTTGCTCAGCGCTTTGTTTAAAGACCTTTAAGTAAGTTGTTTACAAAAAGGCTAAGAGGCGCCGCGCTGAATACCAAGCAAAAAGTCTTTTAAAATAAAATAGTTAAAACAGAAAATGCAACTGCGGAATATGAAAGGCTAGACTGCATCCAAGTCAGCTTTTAAAGTCTAAATCACGCTATTGCTGCAAGAGCTTTATTTTCTGGCAGTGAGAGCATTTTTAACGCTGCGTCTCTTGGTTTACTTTCACCTTGTTCCATTTCCTCACTCGTTATCACTAACATTAAAATAGCAAGCGAATACAGGTTGGGAAAGATTATTTTGTTGCCTAAGACTTCGTACTTTCTCGGGCGTAAATTCATGTACCGTAGTTAAGCAAAGCGCATCAAACTTTCGCATTAAAATAAAAATTATCAAATCCCCTTTAAACCTTTTTAGTCGCTCTATACGACTAAACTAAAAACACCACAAAAATGAAAGGGAATAATAATGATTAACGCATTCACACGATTGACTCTGATTGGCACTGTACTGCTATCTGCTCAAGCTTTGGCTTGGAATAACGAGATGACACTACAAGACACAAAAAAGCTTACCCTTGATGCTCAATCACTATCAGCATTAAACGTTGCAGCAGGTTCGGGCTTTTTACATATCGTAGGCAGTAATACCGACACTGTGACGGTAAAGGCTGAAATTTATCAATATGAAGCGCATGACAACTACTGCCTTACTTTAGATAAAAGTGGCAACTCAGCAAAATTAACTGCGAATAATTGTGATAACCACAGTGAAGATCATACGCGCATAGATCTAACGGTGTCGCTACCAGCAACATTCTTGCTTGATATTACCGATGGATCAGGCGAGATCTCGATTGAAAATGCAGCTGAAACTAGCATTCATGATGGTTCTGGCGCAATTATAATCAATAATATTTCGGGTCAATTAACCATTGAAGATGGCTCAGGTGCAATCACTGCGAGCAATATTACTGACAGTGTAAACATCCATGACGGCTCGGGCAGTATTGAACTGGCAAACACTCAAGGTGATGTAATTATTCATGATGGGTCGGGTAATATCGATGTGCAAAACATTGTCGGCAAAGTCACAGTAACCGATGGCTCTGGTGGCATTTATGTTAACAAAGCAGGCAGTTTTACTTTACTTGCTGATGGTTCAGGTAGCGTAACAATAAAAAATGTACCTGTTCAAAATCTATAAGTGGCCGCGTTTGCTTAAAGTAATACTTAGTTTTGATGCAAATAATTTTGAAATATTACGCTAAAAACGTTTGATATAAGTCATGCAATGATTTTATTTTCACGTCTTTAATGGCATTTTTTCAAGCCCTTAGGTATCCTTTAAGCAACTACGAAGGATTAGCTATCACAAAAGGATAGTCCACTATGAAAAAGTATTTATCGGTATTATTAACAGGCCTTATTTTATCAGGTTGTAGCAGCTTAACAACAGAGCAAAAAGCAAGTATTGATAACCTCACGCCTTGTGAAAAAATCAATGGTTTATTAGCAGCCTACGACTCACGTTTTGAGGTGTTAAAGCGTACCCGCGTGAATACAAAGTACGCAGAAACCTGGACAGCTAAATACAATCTCGTTGGTGAAGCATGCCAAATCAGTGCTTTGGATGCCGATACAGTGACTTATCGTTGCCAAGATAATTACCAAGAACAAACGCAAGCGGTGGCCATTCATCAAAAGGCTGTTGATTTCACCCGAGCTTGTTTAGCGCAAAATAACTGGCACGAACAACAAAAAGAATCTGCTGATTCATTACGCACTACCTTTGTACTTGATGAAAAAAACCCAGCTATTTCAATTCATACCGGAAAAACATTATCTCGCTCGACGCCTTGGTCTACCTCATTTGAAGTAGGTAAATCGGTAGCAAATAAATAGCATTAAAACCATAAAACAGGTCAGCAAATGTTGGCCTACTTGGCTAAGGATTTATGAATTCAACACCCCAAAAAAGTTCATCGCTATTAAAAACCGACTGCATTGGGAAATGCCACCGTCTCAAAGGCTATTGCAGCGGCTGCGGCCGAACTAGCGACGAAATATTTGACTGGATCATTTTATCAGACCAAGAGAAACAAGCTATTTTAGATACTCCTAGAGAGGATGCTAATACCCCATAGCTTATTAAGGTGCATTGCGTTGCGACGGGTCGCGTTTAAAGTCTTTAATTAATTGCTTAGGGTCAACCTGCTCGCGTTGCTTACTTGCTGCCTCAGCCCACCACAGTAACTGATTAAACGACCGCGAAAAATATTCGCGCCATGATGCTTGCTCTGCCTCTTTGTTTGTTTCACCACTTTCAATAAATACATCTTGCGCTTTTGGCACATGGATCATAGCCGACACCGGCAAACACCCAAGCTCACTTAAAAAACTGCGCATCCCAACAGCGGCACGAACGCCACCCCACTGCCCCGCAGAATACGTAACAATAACGCTGGGTTTGTAAGCAAATAAAGAGCTACCAAAATGGTTTAATAAATTAGCCAATGCTGGACTCATTGAATGATTGTACTCAGGGCTGACCATAATAAAACCATCGCTGGCTTTAATTTTTTCCGCGAGGTCATCGAGTTTTTTAGGCACCTCGGCTTGTGAATAAGCAAAGTGCGGTTTAAATATAGGGTCCAGATCGTAGTCTAGCGGATCTATCAGTTCAATATCGTGGTCACTGTATTGCTCAAGCAAACAGCGTTGGCATGCCTTGGCAACTCTTTCACCGAGACGTGCCGGCTTAGGTGGCGAGCTTTTTCGAACTGAACCTAAA
This sequence comes from Pseudoalteromonas sp. SG41-2, assembly GCF_014164535.1. Classification (NCBI taxonomy): domain Bacteria; kingdom Pseudomonadati; phylum Pseudomonadota; class Gammaproteobacteria; order Alteromonadales; family Pseudoalteromonadaceae; genus Pseudoalteromonas; species Pseudoalteromonas sp. SG41-2. The sequence continues at coordinate 263,716 of NZ_JACJFK010000004.1, forward strand.
AAAATTAATAGTTTCATGTACTGGCACTCCATTTTATTTAAATCATTATACGAATATAAACGTAAATTTGTGCGGTAGGTCATAAATAAAACTTACCTTACAAGCAAAACATAAAATGCATGTTTAAACATTAATGTGGATCACGCTTTACCCCTGTAGCTAACATTACTAAGCTTTATCGAGCGCTTGGCTTACATCAGCAATGATATCGTCGATGTTTTCAATACCCACTGATAAACGAATTAAATCGCGGCTAACCCCTGCGTTCGCCAATTCTTCATCATTTAATTGTCGATGCGTGGTTGATGCTGGGTGGCAAGCCAATGACTTTGCATCACCGATATTTACTAAACGTAAAATCATATTCAGTGCATCAATAAAGCGAGTGCCAGCTTCAAGGCCACCCGCTATCCCAAAGCTTAAAATACCAGACGCTTTGCCACTAGTGGTTGTTTTACTCATTGCGTTATAGGGACTTGAAGCTAACCCCGCGTAATTAACCCAAAGCACCTTAGGGTTATTCTCTAGGTATTCAGCAAGCTGTTGTGCGTTTTCACAGTGACGCTGCATTCTTAGCCCTAAAGTTTCAAGACCAATTAAAATGTCAGAGGCGTTTTTAGGCGCAAGTGCCGCACCGGTATTTCTAAGTGGAACAACCCGGCAGCGACCAATAAACGCCGCTTCAGCAAAAGCATCGGTATAAACCACATTATGATACGACGGATCAGGCTCATTCATCATCGCAAAACGAGTGGCATTGGCTTTCCAGTCAAACTTACCCGAATCAACAATTATGCCGCCAATCGCCGTACCATGGCCGTTAATATATTTAGTAAGCGAATGCACCACAATATCGGCACCCAACTCAAATGGCCGGCATAAATACGGCGTTGCCACCGTGTTATCAACAATCAGCGGCACGCCTTTGCTATGGGCTATTTTAGCTAATCGAGCGATATCAACAATATTCCCTGCAGGGTTACCAATCGACTCACAAAAAACCGCACGGGTATTCTCATCAATCGCGTTTTCAAAACCGGCAAAGTCATCCGCTTTAATCATCCGCGCTTCAATACCTTGGCGAGGTAGACTATGGGCAAATAAGTTATAAGTACCACCATACACTTGGCTGGTACTGACAATATTAGTGCCCACTTCACATAAACATTGAATTGCGTAAGTGATGGCCGCCATACCAGAGGCCACAGCAAGCGCACCAATGCCCCCTTCCATGGCCGCAATACGCTGTTCAAGCACCGCATTAGTCGGGTTCATAATACGGGTATAAATATTCCCGGGTACTTTTAAATCAAATAAATCAGCACCATGCTGAGTATTATCAAACGTATACGATGAGGTATTATAAATCGGCACCGCCGCCGATTTAGTTGTAGGTTCAGATTCATAACCGTGATGCAGCGCTAAAGACTCAAGTTTCATAATTATTTCCTTCAATTAATTTGCCACTAAGCTAGCATTTATTGGTTATAAAGTGCACATGAAATATATTAAAGGATGTTGAAGTAATTAGATTTAAGTTAAATTCTGCTAAGAGAGAATTATGTTAGTTTGTTCCACCTTAAACGAACACCTGCTGTTCTTAAGAAAGTGGACATAGCTGTTTATTATGGTTTAGGCTGTGAAGCGTGCATAGACTGATTGAACGTATCTTAACTCCAGATCGTCCTCTGGACTCATTAACTTGTAATGGTCAACAAATTCTGTAGAGATTCTAAGCGGCATTTTTTAATTCATTATATTTCTGATGTGGCGTCATATAATTAAGCGTAGAATGCCTACGTTTGTAATTGTAAAACTGAATATAATT